>JADLHF010000138.1 GCA_020848935.1 Acetobacteraceae bacterium | reverse complement strand
TATCCTCGTTCGCCGCGGTGCCCGGATTGGCGCGGCGGGTGGCGGCGACGGCGGTGGATGATTTTTTCACCTATGGCTACATCCCCGATCCCGGCACGATCTACGATGGCATCCGCAAGCTGCCGGCGGCGCATTTCGTCAAGCTGGACCGCGATACGCGCCGGGTGCAGCCGCAGCGCTATTGGGCGGTGCCGACGGCGATCGCGCCGGTGGATGGGCGCGAGGCGGCGCGGGCGCTGATCGACCAGCTGCGCCACAGCGTGGGGCAGCGGATGATCGCCGACGTGCCGCTGGGGGCGTTCCTGTCCGGGGGCGTGGATTCCAGCGCGGTGGTGGCGCTGGCGGCGGGGCAGTGCAGCGGGAAGCTGGACACCTTCACCATCGGCTTCGAGGGGGCGGAGGACGAGACGCCGTATGCCGAGATGGTGGCGCGGCGCTATGGCACCACCCAGCACAACGAGCGCGCCGCCGCGGTGGACATGATCGATGCCGCGCGGTTGCAGGGCGGCATCTTCGGCGAGCCGTTCGGCGACCAGTCGGCGGTGCCCACCCACAGCGTGTGCGCGCTGGCCCGGCGCCACGCCAAGGTGGCGATTTCCGGCGACGGCGGCGACGAGGTGTTCGCCGGCTATCGCCGCTATCGCTGGCATGTGCTGAGCGAGGCGGTGCGGTCGTTCATTCCGGCGGGGTTGCGGCGCGGGCTGCTGGGCACGCTGGCGCGCGCCTATCCCAAGCTGGACGGGGCGCCGCGCTGGCTGCGGGCGAAGTATACGCTGACCGAGCTGAGCCTGGATTCGGCGGCCGGCTACCTGCGTACGATCACGCGGGTGCATGACGAGCAGCGGCGGGCATTGTTCGCGCCGGCGCTGGCGGCGCGGCTGGACGGCTACGATTCCGGCGCGCGCATCCCGGCGCTGATGGAGGAGGCCGGCACCGAGGATGCGCTGTTGCAGGCGCAGTACGCCGACCTGCAGACTTGGCTGTCCGGCGGCATCCTGACCAAGGTGGATCGCGCCAGCATGGCCAATTCGCTGGAGGTGCGGGCGCCGATCCTGGACTACCGGTTCGTGGAATGGGGGTTCGGCCTGCCGTCGCGGCTGAAGCTGCGGGGTGGGGAGGGGAAATACATCTTCAAGAAGGCGCTGGAGCCGTTGCTGCCGCGCCAGATTCTGTATCGGCCGAAGCAGGGGTTCGCCACCTCGCTGGCCGCGCCGTTCCGCGCGGGGATCGCCCGGCTGCGCGCGCGGCTGCTTGGCCCGGCGATGCTGGATAGCGGGTTGTTCCAGCCGGCCGCCCTTGCCCGGTTGCTGGACGAGCACGCCGCCGGCGCCTTCGACCACAGCATGGTGCTGTGGCACCTGCTGGTGTTCGAGGGGTTCCTGGCGCAAGAGCTGCCGCCGGCGTCCGGGCGGGCGGCGGATGCCGCCATGGCGCTGGCCTGAGGGCATGCGCGGCGGCGAAGCGGGCGGTGCGGCGCCGTTGCTGCTGCATGTGTTCTCCACCTTCGCGGTCGGCGGGGCGCAGATGCGCTTTGCCACCCTGGCGAACCATTTCGGCGGCGCGTTCCGCCACGCCATCGTGGCGCTGGACGGCAATGTCGCCTGTTGCAGCCTGCTGGATCCGGCGCTGGATGTGCGCTTTGTTCCCGTCGAGGCGCGCAAGGGCGACACGCTGGGCAACCGCCGCCGCTTCCGCGCCGTTCTGCGGGCGCTGCGGCCGGATGCGCTGGTGACCGCCAACTGGGGCTGCATCGAGTGGGCGATGGCCAACACCCCCGCGCTGGTGCGCCATATCCACATGGAGGATGGCTTCGGCCCGGAGGAGCGCGAGCGGCAATTGCCGCGCCGGGTCTGGACCCGCCGGCTGTTGCTGCGCGGCGCCACGGTGATGGTGCCGTCGCGGGTGCTGTGGCGGTTGGCGGCGGAGGTCTGGCGGCTGCCGCGCAGGGGCCTGCGCTATATTCCCAACGCCGTGGACCTCGCGCGTTTTGCCGTGCCGCAGCGGGATGCTGCGGCGGTTCCGGTGATCGGCACGGTGGCGGCGCTGCGGCCGGAGAAGAACATCGCGCTGCTGATCCGCGTCTTTGCCCGGATGCGGGCGGCGATGCCGGGCATGGCGTGCCGGCTGGTGATCGCCGGCGACGGCGGCGAGCGCGCGGCGCTGGAGAGGATGGCGGCGGCGCTGGGGGTGGCGGAAGCGGTAACCTTTGCCGGGCATATTGGCGATACGCCTTCGCTGTATGCCGGGTTCGATGTGTATGCGCTGACCTCGGATACCGAGCAGATGCCGCTGACCGTGCTGGAGGCGATGGCGGCCGGGCTGCCGGTGGCGGCGACGGATGTGGGCGATGTGCGGGCGATGCTGGCGCAGGAGAACGGGCGGCTGGTGGTGCCGGTGGCGGATGAGGCGGGGCTGGCCGGGGCGCTGGCGGCGCTGGTGGGCGATGCCCGCCTGCGGGCTGGACTGGGGGCGGCGAACCGGCTTCGGGCCGAGGCGGAGTATGGGCAGGAGGCGATGTTTGCCGCCTGGCGCGCGCTGTTTTCCGGCACCCTGCCGCCG
>JADLHF010000137.1 GCA_020848935.1 Acetobacteraceae bacterium | reverse complement strand
GCCGCGCCAAAGACACACCGGTGCTCGTGGGATATCCCACCCCGGCGGGCACAACCCCGCAGTGGGAGAAAACCGACTCCCATCCCGCTGGAAGCCAGAAGCCGAAAAGGAATGGTGCCCAGGGGCGATGTGCAGCCGCCCAAGAAAACCAAGCCGGTAACGAAGCGTGGGACTGGACGGAAGCCCACTCAAAAACTGTGAGTTTTGCCGCCGAAGTCCCACCGACTGACGCCGCCCCGAAGGGCGCTGCCTCCACTTCGGTAGAGTACCAGAACCCCGCGACTCCGACAACGATTGCTCGCGTGCGTGCCGGCATTCTTGGCGCGCCCTCCGCAATGGTGCCGATGCTGCCGGCGACGCGCCTCCGCTACATCGCTGCACTCGACGCGGCGGTTGAAGGAGATGCCGACCGGCTAGCTGCCGCCTTTGCTGGCGTGACCGGGGAAGTGGCCGACAAGCTAGGAAGGCACCTGGTGAACGGCTTGGCGTTGGTGGCCCGCGTGACGGGCGATTGGAAGCCCTACGGCTTCGCCGTCAACCGCGTGCCATGGTCCTATCAGCGCCCGGCGGCCGTCGATCTGCAACAGCGCGTAGACGCCTGGACGGTAGCAAAGCGACCCCAGCCCGACAGCCCCCGGCGACGCCTGGCGCGCCTGGCCATGAAACTGATCCGCGCCGGCACGCCTGGCCGGGACGTGTTGCGCCAGCTCGACCAGGCCAATGCCACGATGCCGGCGCCAATCGCGGCCGAGACCGTGGGCGAGTTGGCCCGCTGGGCGGCAACCGAGGTGCGGAGGTTGCCCCGTGTCGCGTGATGACGATGCACTTGCCGCCGAGTTGGACGCCAAGCGCCCGCCGGCATGGCTGTCCGGCTGCCAGACCAACAAGGACAAGGAACCGCTCCCCAACCTGGCCAACGTCATGCTCGCCCTGCGCAAGGCGCCCGAGCTGGCCGAGCTGCTCGCCTATGACCGCATGGAATGCGCCGCGATGCTAATGCGCCCCGTGCCGGCCACGGAGGAAGCTGGGCACCCCGAGGACTTCCAACGCCGACCTGTCACCGACAACGATGTCGGTGCCATCCAGGAGCTTCTACAGCTTGCCGGCCTGGCCCGTATCAGCAAGGAGACGATGCACCAGGCGGTCGACCTGCGCAGCTCGCAGCGCGCGTTCCATCCGGTTCGGGACTATCTGGAAACCCTGGACTGGGACGGCAAGCCCCGCGTTCCGACCTGGTTGTCATACTACCTCGGCGCCGAGCCCTCGCCCTACACCCGCGCGATCGGCAGCATGTTCTTGATCGCCATGATGGCCCGCGTGTTCGAGCCGGGATGCAAGGCCGACTACACGCTGGTGTTGGAAGGCCCCCAGGGCATCCGCAAGTCGACCGCCTGCGCCATCATTGGCGGCGGCTGGTTTTCCGACAGCCTGCCCGATGTGACCGCCGGCAAGGATGTGTCCCAGCACTTGCGCGGCAAGTGGCTGATCGAGATTGCCGAGATGCACGCCTTGAGCAAAGCCGGCAATGCCGCGCTCAAGAGCTTCCTGACCCGCACCGTGGAACGCTACCGCCCGACCTATGGACGGCGTGAGGCCGTGGAGCCCCGGCAATGCGTGTTCATCGGCACCCAGAACCTCAACACCTACCTGCACGACGAGACGGGCGGCCGGCGCTACTGGCCGGTGCGCGTGACCAGCATCGACACCGACGCCCTGGCCCATGATCGCGACCAGCTCTTTGCCGAGGCCCTGCATCGCTACCGCGAGGGCGAACGCTGGTGGCCGGATGGTGACTTCGAGGCCGAGCATATCCGGCCGCAGCAGGAGGAGCGCTTCGAGGGCGACGCTTGGGAGGAGCTGATCCGCCCTTGGCTCAACCAGCTCACCGCTAGGTGCAAGTCGGGCATCCCCGCCCGCGCCACGGTCGCAGAGGTTGCGGTGAGCGCCCTGGGGTTCACCAGTGACCGGCTGGGTACGAGCGACCAACGTCGCATTGCCGCGTGCATGGAGCGGGCAGGGTGGTCACGAGGGCCACGTAAGCACGGCGGCATCCGATATTGGACCCCCAGGCAGGAGATCGCAGCATGATCACCCTGTGGCCGGTGACGCACTTCCGGGGAGCGTCACTATGACCATTCGGAATTTCAATGGGTTAGCCGTGCCGGTGACGCATGGTGACGCATCTCCCTATATATCCCCATACGCGTGTGCGCGCGCACGTATGTCCCAACAGAGGAAAAGTGCGTCACCGTGCGTCACCGCGTCACCAAGCGTCACCCCTGACAGCACGATCATCGAGCGCCTCGCCGATGCTGTGCGACGCCTCTCCCCGCACCACCGCGACCCCGAACGCTTCCACGTGGACAAGCACGAGATCGCCGCCGAGATGGAGCAACTCGCAGCGGCCATGCGGAGGGCCGCGCGGTGACCCGCTTCTACGACACCCAGGAATGGCGGCGGTTGCGTGCGGCATGTATCGCCCAGCACCCCGTTTGCGCGACTGCGGGCTGTGGCCAGCGCAGCATCGTGGCCGATCATGTCGTCCCTCGCAGCCGGGGCGGATCGGACACGCTGGACAACCTGGTCGGGCGCTGCATCACCTGTCACAACGCCCGCCGTGGCACGGCCGAGCCGAGGCTGCGCGGATGCGATGCGAACGGCATCCCGCGTGACCGCGGGCACCCTTGGCACGCCAGCGGCAAGCGGAAAAATCTCTCAGGGCTGAGCCCCGGCACCGCTTGGGGGGAACAGCGCAGAGTTAGATCGGATTCGGCCAAGGATTCCGACTGATGGGCCAGCGTGGACCCGGCGCGCGCCCTGTCCGCGTGCCTAAGCAGACCGCCCCCTTGCCGCTATTCGACCCCTTGGCCGTGCCGAAACCGCCCCGCCGCCGCCGCCGTGCCCGCCCGCTGTCACCAGGCGCCCGCGCCCAGCGCGTGATCGACTGGATCGAAGAGAACCTCATCATCACCAGCGGCATGCACGCCGGCCGCCGCCTGGTGTTGCGCGAATGGCAGCGCGAAATCATTCGCGACATCTACCGCACCGAGACCGATGGCATCCGCCCCGTCCGCACCGCCCTGGTCAGCATGGCCCGCAAGAACGGCAAGACCACCCTCTGCGCCGCCCTGGCCCTCTGCCACCTGTGCGGCCCCGAAGCCGTCCCACGCGGCCACGTGGTCAGCGCAGCGGCCGACAAGGACCAGGCCGCCATCACGTACACCGAGCTGCGCGCCTTCACCCTCGCCAACCCCGCCCTGTCGCAGCGCGTCATCTTCCGCGACTTCCAGAAAACCGCCGAGGACGTGCACACCGGCAGCATCTTCTCCGCCCTGTCGTCCGACCACCGCACCGCGCATGGCCGCAGCCCCGTGGTCGCCATCTGCGACGAGGTGGCGCAGTGGCGTGGCCGCGAGCTGCTGGACGCCCTACAGACCGGCCAGGGCGCCCATGCCGAGCCCCTGCTGATTGTCATCAGCACCCGCAGCCCCCGCCCCGACAACCCGCTGGAAGAGCTGATCCGCTACGCCGACCAGGTGGCGGACGGCACCGTGCACGACCCCACCTTCCTCGGCCGCGTCTACACCGCCCCCATGGACGCCGACCCCTGGATCGAAAGCACCTGGCGCCTGGCCAACCCCGGCCTGGGCGACTTCCGCAGCCTGCCGGACGTGCAGCGCCAGGCCGGCCGCGCCCAGCACCTGCCGTCCGAGGAAGCCGCCTTCCGCGCCTTCGTGCTCAACCAGCCCGTCGGCGGGGGCGAGGATGGCTTCCTGCGCCGCGACGACTGGATGGCCTGCGCCGCCTCGGCCGAGCCCACCGGCCCCTGCTTCGCCGGCCTGGACCTGGCCAGCGGCGCCAGCGACCTGACCGCCTTCGCCCTCTACTGGCCGGAGTCGGGCGCCCTGCGCTGCTGGGCCTTCCTGCCGTCCGAGCTGATCGACGCCAAGGCCGCCAGCGACCGCGCGCCGTATCGCGAGTGGCAGGCGCGCGGCCTGGTCGTGCCGATCCCCGGCCGGGCGATCGACCGGGCATGGCTGGGCCACTGGATCGCCAACCAGACCGATGGGCTGGACCTTCAGGCGATGGGCAGCGACCGCTGGGGCCTGACCGACCTGCAAGCCGTCCTCGACCGCGAGGGCATCACCCTGCCGCTGCGGCCCCTGGGCATGGGCTACCGGGACATGACGCCGGTGCTGCGGTCATTCGAGGAAGAGGTCATCGAGGCCCGCCTGGCGCACGGCGCGAACCCGCTGCTGACCTGGGCAGTGGCGAACGCCGTGGTGGACATGGACCCGGCCGGCGGCCGCAAGCTGGCCAAGGATCGCGCCCACGGCCGCATTGACCCGCTGGTGGCGGCTGTGCTGGCCGTGGGCCTGGCGAAGCGGGAGCCGGCGGCGGCGGATTACTCCCTTACCGGGGTGCTGGTGGGGTAGCCTGCGACCTACCGTCGCCCTTTCGTTGGGGCTGCGACGCTTAGGGAGCTTCTTATGCCGTTGCGGCGCATGTAGAGCGGCTCACCAGCCGCAATTGCCTCGTCCACCTTCCTGTTCGGCGCAACAACGCGCATCGTTGTTAGGTCGATTTGTCCAATGACGTTGCCCTCTTCGTTTTCGATATCTGCATATTCTATCGCCACTATTTTTCCTTTCACTTTATCAAAAGGGGCTACAACCCCCGCACCGACGCCGAACTTACCGCCGCCCAGGCGCGGGGGGAGATCGCGACGCAGGAGCGCAAGATTAGCAGCGTCCGCGCTGCGGACGGTGCCTCCACCTCCCACGCCGACCTCGGCATCCCCCGCCAACGTGCCGCCGACATGAAGTCGCTGGCCAGGGTGGCCGAATGGCTGGCGCGGCGCTAGGAAGGGGGCGGCGCCGAGAACGTTGCGGACGTCTATGGCCAAGAAGACCGCGCCAGCGGTTGCCACGAAGCACTCGGCGCCACCTTCCGCTTGACCAGGCTCGCCCGCCAGGCGCATCGTCCCGCCCGGAGCTGAAACCTCCGCAGTCCGTAGCGTTCCCGCCCCACGACAGGCGGCTTCCCATGCCCATCCGGGGGCGACGTGCGCATGTCCAAGGGGGCAACCCCCAAAGGCACGTCGGCGCAACTACGGCTGCGTGTTTCACCCCCGGAGTCGTGGCGGCTGAAACCCGTGCGCGCGCTCCGGCAACACGAGCCGTAGGAGCGCCCCAACATGGGCCAGAACCACGACACCCCGAATCCGTCCGCTTTCCGCTGCCTGCCGCGCGAAGGATGCGCGACGATCGGCGACTGCCTGAACGATGTGGCCGACGCGATTGCGCTGCTGGCCGCGCTCTCGTGCAGCGAAGTGACGATCCAGCCGCGCGCGCTGAACCTGATTCATGACACGCTCCGCGAGGCGCATACGGCGGCCGCAGCCGCGCTGGAGACCGGCCGATGAGCGACCCCCGCCCCACCCGCCGGGGCCTCCTGGCCCTGGCCCCGGCCGCCGCCCTGGTGCCTGCCGGCGCAGCCGTCGCCGCCCCCCACCCCGACGCCGAGCTGCTCGCCGCCGTTGCCCGCTTCCGCGCGACACACGATGCCCAAGCCGCGATCTACAACGATCCCGACGAAACGATCGATGATGACGCCAGGGACGCAGCTTGGAACGTGCACGAGCCGGAACACCATGCCGCCCTGGACGCCCTGTGCGCCGCCCGTGCCACCACCCTGGAGGGCATCGTTGCGCGCGGCGTGATGCTGGCCGAATACGCGCCTGACTGGCTCGACCCGGAATGGTCCGGCGAATACGTCGATGACCGCCAGCTCATGTCCCTGCTGCGCGACTTGGTGGCGATGGGGGAGCCACGAAATCCTTGACAATGATCTCCGCAGGGCACATTTACGAGAACGTGCCCTGCGGAGATATTTCTATGCCCCCGATTCTCGACCGCAAGTTGCGATTCGCCGATGCCGTCTATGCGATCGAGGCCACGCCGAAGTCGCTGCGCAACTGGCTGGCGCGCGACCAGGTGACGCTGCCGTTCGGCCATCCTCGCGAGGGCTGGCACGAATTCACATTCATCGACATCGCGGTGTTGGCTGTAGTGCGCAAGCTGGTTGATTTCGGGATGCCGGTCGAAACGGCCAGCCAGTTCGCCAATTCGGTATTGCTCGCCAGCTTGCACCGGCTGTCGACCTTCAAGAATGCTCCCCCCATGGCTGTCGTCTCACTGTTCTTCGGACAACGCATGCGCGTTTGGCGCGGGGCAGAGGGATGGCACTATCGGGTTGACCGCCAGGAAGACGGCGAACCGGCTACCGCCGTCTATCTCACTCTCAACGTCTCCATGGTCCTGGACGCGGCCATCACCCGCGCCATGTCGAGCCGCGCGGACGGTGCCGAGTGACCGACCCTACCACCATTTCGGCGAGCGCCGGCTTGCGCCCGCCGCACCCCATGCCGGCCGGCCATGCGGCAACGCGCGCTGGGAAGCGCCCGAGCCCCGCGACCACGCCACCGGCTACCTTATCCCCGCCCGCGGCTTACACGGCTTCGCGGGCCAGCCGGGGGGCGAAGGGCGCCTCGGGATGCCGGCGGGGTAGCGGTTCATCCGAGCAAGGCGCCCAGGCCCGCACACCCACGACCGACCGTCGCGATGACGGCCGCTTCCTCAGAAAGGACCACCCGTGAAGCGACATGAAATCAAGGCCCGCCGCGACGCCATCCAGGCCGAGCTGCGGCAACTCGACCCCACCGCCGAGAACGCCGAAACCCGCATGGCCGAGCTGGAGACGGAGCTGGGCACCCTGGCGACCAGGGCGAAGCACCTGGACATGCTCGACCAGCTCGACGCCACCAACGACGCCACCCCGGCCGAACGCCGTGACAGCCTGGCCGACGCCACCATGCTCGCCCCGGAACAGCGCATGGCCGCATGGGCCGAGGCGCGCGGCGGACAGTCCAGCGAGGGCCTGAGCTTCGGCCGCTATGTCGCCGGCAGCCTCACCGGCCGGTGGCAGGGCGCCGAGCGCGAGCGCGAGCTGCGCACGATGGCCAGCACCAGCGGCGCCACCGGCGGCTTTCTGGTGCCCGAGCCGCTGTCGAACGTGCTGATCGACCTGGTGCGCAACCGGGCCGTATTTGTGCAGGCCGGCGCCCGCACGATCCCGATGGCGTCCAGCTCGCAGCGGGTTCCGATGGTGGCAAGCGATCCGACCGCGTATCTGCGCGGCGAGGGGCAGGAGATCACCGAGAGCGACGCCAGCTTCGCCGCCTACAATCTCCACGCCTACAGCATTGCCGCGCTGCTGCGGTTCAACAACGAGCTGGCCGAGGACGCGCCCGGCTTCGACGCGATGCTGACCAGCGCCCTGTCTTCGACCCTCGCCCTGAAGCTCGACGCGCTCTCCCTCTACGGCACCGGCGCCAGCCAGCCGATCGGCCTGCGCAACCTGACCGGCGCGGCCGAGGAAACCATGGGCGGCAACGGCGCTGCCCTGACCAACTATGACCCGTTTCTGACCCTGATGCAGACCATCGAGGAAGCGAACGGCATGGCAACGGTGGCGATCATGGCGCCGCGCACCCGCACCAAGCTGGCCAAGCTGGTCACCGGCATCAGCGGCGACCTAACGAAACTGACCCCGCCCGCCGACTTCACCGCCCTGCGGCGCCTGGTCAGCAACCAGGTCTCCATCACCGAGACGCAGGGCAGCAGCGGCGTTGCCTCCACCGCCTTCATGGGCGACTTCACGCAATGCGCGGTGGCGCTGCGCCAGGGCATCACGATCGAAATGTCCCGCGTCGCCGACGATGCCTTCAGCAAGAACCAGACGCTGATCCGCGCCATCATGCGCGCCGATATCGCCTGGTTTCGGCCGGCCCATGTCGGCCGCCTGATCGGCGTGCTGTGATAAGTCCCGCCCGTTTCCCGGACGGCCTGGAGCGTCGTGCTGCGGCCGAGATTCGGGCCGCCGCCGGCCGCCGGCTGGAGGGCTACGTCGCCACCTTCGGCGCCGAGGCCCGCGTCGGGCAGTTCACCGAGATCATCGCCCCCGGCGCCTTCGCGGCCAGCCTCACCGCTGGCCGCGACGTGCTGGCGCTGGTGGACCACGACGCCGGCCGGCTGCTGGCCCGCACCAGCTCCGGCACGCTGCGGCTGGCCGAGGATTCGCGCGGGCTGGCCTTCGACCTGGACGTGCCCGACACCAGCCTGGGGCGGGATATCCTCGCCCTCGCCGAGCGCCGCGACCTGGGCGGCATGTCGTTCGGCTTCAGGGCCACCGCCGAGGCGTGGCCCGCCCGCGACCGCCGGGAGCTGCGCGCGGTTGATCTGATCGAAGTGTCAGTTGTGCTGGCGTTCCCGGCCTATGGCCAGACCAGCATCGCGGCCCGCTCCCGCCCTGACGACAACCTGGTGCTGCGGCTGCGGCGGCTGCGCCTGATCGCGGAGGCCGGTGCATGAGCTGGTGGGATCGCCTGCTGCGTCGGGAAACCCGGAGCGCCACGAGCAACAGCTTCCGCCACGCGACCGGCATCTTCGCCCCCGATGCGCCCGCCCATGTCTCCGCGATCGCGGCGGAGAACCTGGCGAGCGTCCTGGCCTGCGTGACAGCGATTTCCTCGACCCTGGCCGGCTTGCCCATCTATGCCTACAGGGTCGCGCCTGGCGGGGGCCGCACCGAGGCGCCCGACCACCCCATCGCATCCCTCCTGCGCCACCCCCACCCGCGCCTGCCCTGGCCGGACCTGATGGAATGGTGGGCCGCGCAGACCCTGCTCTATGGCAATGGCGTGCTGGAACAGGTGCGCGACCCCGCCGGCCGCGTCATCGCCCTGGAGCCGGTGCCGTGGCCCTCGGTGGCCGTGATGCGCCTGCCCTCCGGGCGGCTGCGGTATGACTTCAACCGCGACGGCGTGCCGCGCCAGCTCATGGAAGAAGATGTCCTCCACCTGCGCGACCGCAGCGACGATGGGCTTGTCGGCCGCTCCCGATTGAGCCGGGCCGCCGATACCGTGTCGGCCGCAACCGACCTGCAGAAATGGACCGTCAACCTGTGGCGGAACCAGGGCACCCCGTCAGGGGCGATCAAGGCAAAGGGACCACTCAAACCCGACGCGCATGCACAGCTCCGCGAGAACATCACCAAGTCCATCGCCGGTGCCCGCAACGCCGGCCGCATCCTGATCCTGGACAACGACACGTCATGGGAAAGCATGAGCATCTCGCCCGAGGACGCCGAGGTGTTGGCGAGCCGGCGGTTCTCCGTTGAGGAAATCTGCCGCATCTTCAGCGTTCCGCCGCCGATAGTGCAGGATTACACCCACAATACTTTCACCAATGCGTCGCAGGCATCCACCTGGTTCGCCACCCTCTGCCTTACCCCTTGGGCCAGGAAGATCGAGGCATGCATGGCCGCCGGCCTGTTCGCCACCACCGACGCCGGCATGTCGATCGAGGTTGACCTTTCCGGCCTGCTGCGCGGCGACGCTGAAGCTCGCTGGCAGTCCCACAAGATCGCGGTTGAAGCCGGTATCCTCGACCCCGACGAAATCCGCGAAATCGAAGGCTGGGGGCCGAGGAAGGCCAAGCCATCACCCGGGAGCCTCGCATGAAGCCGCGCCATTCCGCCCTGCCGCCGACCCTCGCCCCGATCGGCCTGGATCGGCCCGAGGCCGCGGCCTTCATTGGCGTGGGCGTGACCACATTCGACCATCTCGTGCGCGAAGGCACGATGCCGCAGCCCCGGCTTATTAAGGGGCGGCTGGTGTGGGATCGGGTTGCGGTGGAGAAGGCATTCGCCTGCCTGCCGATGCGAGCGGTGGAGACGGGCGGAGGCTCCTGGGCAGGGGCCTTTAAGTGAAGGTCCGCACCATCAAATTGCGGTTCGTGATCGAAGACTGGGACCGGCACGGCAAACTGCGCGTCTATCTGCGTCTACCCGGCAAGCCCAAGGTGCGGCTGCGTGCCGATCCTGACAGCGTGGAATTCCTTGCCGAGTATCAGGCCGCGCTCTCCGGCGAGCTGCGCCCCGCAGCGCCGCGCAAGGCGCTTGGCCCCTCGCCTGGCACGCTGCACGCCCTCTGTGTTGCCTACTACCAGTCCGATTTCTTCCTGACCCTGGCGCCCCGCACGCAGCGGGTGCGACGCCTGGCGCTGGATCGCCTCTGTGCGACCGTGGGCAAGGATGGAAGGGCGCACGGTACGCGCCTGGCGGCCGACATGGGGCCGCACGAAGTGCGCGCGCTGCGAGGCCCTGTCGACAAGCCGGGTGCCGCCAACGAGGTGGTGAAGGCGCTGCGCCTGGCGTTCGCGGCCGGGATCGAGGCTGGCATTGTCAGCCGGAATCCGGCGCGCGACGTGCGCTTGCTGGCATCGAGGAACCCGGACGGCTTCCATTCCTGGACGCCGGCCGAGGTTGCGCAATTCGAGGCGCGGCACCCCGTGGGCACGGTGGCTCGCCTGGCGCTGGCCCTGCTGCTCTACACCGGCTGCCGCCGCGCCGATGCTGCGCGCCTGGCGCCGTCGATGGTTCATGACGGGCAGCTGCACTACACACAGACGAAGAATCTTCGCCGCCGGCCGGTCCACCTGGTGCTGCCGCTGCATGGCGACTTGCTGCCGATCCTGGCCGCCTCGCCGATCGGCCGCGAGACGTTCATCGCCGCCGCCGATGGCAAGCCCTACACCGCCGAATCCTTCGGCAACAAGTTCCGCGACTGGTGCACCGAGGCCGGCCTGCCGCACTGCTCCGCGCACGGGCTGCGCAAGGCCGCCGCCGCCAAGCTGGCCGAGGCCGGCGCCAGCGGCAACGAGATCATGGCCGTGACTGGCCATCGCACCCTCAAGGAAGTGACCCGCTACACCGCCGCCGCGTCGCAACGCCAGCTCGCCGGCAACGCGATGGCGCGCATCAAGAGCGTAACGGTTTCAAAGAAAAGTCCCACTCCGGAGGGTGCAACTCCGAAGTGGGACGAAACCGACTCCCAACCCCTTGAAGATAATGGAGCCGTTAAATGGATGGTGCCCAGGGGCGGAATCGAACCACCGACACTGCGATTTTCAGTCGCATGCTCTACCAACTGAGCTACCTGGGCGCTGTTGGCTGGGGAGGGAATAGCCCGGCGCGGGGGTTCGATCAACCCGT
>JADLHF010000136.1 GCA_020848935.1 Acetobacteraceae bacterium | reverse complement strand
TCCATCCCGGCTCCCGGCCGCCAACGCCATCGGCGCCGCCGTTGCGGCAAGACAGGCAAAGGGGTCTGGGGCCGATGGCCCCAGCGGGGTGCAGGGGCAGAGCCCCTGCCCTTTCTTCCCGAGCTAGATTTCCGACACCGCGCCGTCCGGCAGGCCGACATCGAGGCCGTTCAGGGTCATGCTGACCAGGGTGTAGTAGCCGCAGGTGCCGATGATCTCGGCGACGCCGCGTTCGCCCCAGGCGGCGACCATGCGGGTGTGGAGTTCGAGGGGAATTTGTTTGGTTTCGTGCAGGGTGCGGGCGTAGTCGTAGATGACCTGGGTTTTTTCGTCGCAGGGCGGCAGCGGCTTGCCGTCGCGGATGGCGTTGATGATGGCGGCGTCGAGGCCGGCGGCTTCGGCCAGGCGGCGGTGGGCCCACCATTCGTAGTGGCTGCGCCAGTATTTGGCGGTGACCAGGATGGCGACCTCGACCAGGGCGGGACCGAAGGCGGTGTCGTAGCGGATGAATTCGCCGAGGTGCTGGGTGCGCATGGCGAGTTCGGGGGAGAAGATCCAGGCCTGGGCGGGGGGCGGCATGCGGCCGCGCTTGCCGGCGACGGCGGCGTCGTGGACGGCCTGTTGTTCCGGCGTCATCTGGTCGCGGGTCAGGATGGGCACGCGCATGATCGTCTCTCCCGATTGCTGGTCTGCGTTGTTGATACATTGACCGCCTGCGGCTGGCCATGCGGGCGCGGCCATGCTCCCCTTTGCCCGGCATGAATGAGTCGCGACACGAGGGCGGGGGGCGGAAGCCGGGGCTGCGGGAGTTGCTTGCATCGCGGGATTTCCTGCGGCTGTGGGCGATCGGCGGCACGGTCAATGCGATGCGCTGGACCGAGATGCTGGCGGCTGCGCTGTTCACCTTCCAGGTGACGGGGTCCGGCTGGGCGGTGGCGGTGGTTTCCGCCATGCGGACCTTGCCGATGCTGCTGTTCGGGGCGGTGGCCGGGGTGGTGGCGGAGAGCGTGAACCGCAAGACGATCCTGCAGGTGGGGCTGGTGCTGAATTCGCTGGCGGCGGGGTGGGTGTGCGCGCTGGGATGGCTGGGGGTGTTGGCGCCCTGGCATATCGGGGTGGCGGCGTTCGCGGGCGGGCTGGTGTGGGCCAGCGAGATGGCGACGCGGCGGCGGATGTGCGGCGAGGCGGCGGGGCCGGAGCTGATGCCGCGGGCGGTGGCGCTGGACAGCCTGACCAATGCAACGACGCGGGGGATCGGGCCGCTGGTGGGCAGTTTCGCGTTTGCCAGCCTGGGGGCGACCGGGGCGTATGCGATTTCGGCCGTGTGCTACGCGGGGGCGGCGATGATCGTGCCGGGGATCCGGCATACGCAGGAGGTGCGGCGGCTGGTGCTGGGGCGGGTGCCCCGCGAGCTGGCCGAGGGGCTGGCGTATGCGCGGACGCAGCCGACGGTGCTGGCGGTGCTGGGTGTGACGATCGCGATGAACATGTTCGCCTTCACCTATATCGCCGTGGTGGCGCCGCTGGCGATCGGGGTGTTCGGGGTGTCGCCGTCGCTGGCCGGGGTTTTGGCGAGCGCGGAGCCGGTGGGGTCGCTGATCGGGGGGTTGGCGCTGGCGTCCGGCACGGTGCGGGGGCGGCCGCGGGTGCTGATGGTGGCGGGCTCGGCGGTGTTCCTGGTGGCGCTGGCGGTGATGCCGCTGATCCCGAACTACTGGGTGGCGTCGGCGGTGCTGCTGGTGGGCGGGGTGGGGCTGGCGCTGTTCGGCAACATGCAGACGACGCTGGTGCTGACCGGGGTGCCGCCTTCGGTGCGGAGCCGGCAGATGGGGCTGATCACGGTGTGCATCGGGGCGGGGCCGCTGGGGCAGTTGCTGATCGGGGCGCTGTCGGAGGGGCTGGGGCCGCGCTGGGCGGTGATGACCTCGGCGATGTCGGGGCTGGTGGTGCTGGCGGCGGTGGGGATTTGGTGGGCGCGGGCGGAGCGGCGGAAGGAAGGGTAGGATCTTCTTTTTCTGAAGAAAAAGAAGCAAAAAGACTTTTCATTCATAAGCAAGGCTTGGCGCATCTGGCAGATTGAACCTTTGTATCGAAAGTTTTTTGGTTCTTTTTTTCAAAAAAGAACTGCTTGCTTGCTACTTTACGTTTCGCGATTGCCGTCAGGACCGCGGGCGGCGGTGATTTCCGCGGTGAGGGCGGCGCGGAGCAGGCCGACATCGGTGGACAGGCAGAGGGCGCGGAAGCCGCGGGCGATGCCGGCTTTTGCCGCGGCGCCATCGTTGGCGAGCCAGCCGATGGGGGTGTTGGTTTCCCGCCCAGCGGCGAGGATGTCGGCTTCGGCGGTGGTGAAGCGGGGGTGGGTGAAGTCGCCGGTGATGCCGAGGCTGTCGGAGAGGTCGAAATGGCCGAGCCAGCCGATGTCGATGCCTGGGGTGGCGAGGATGCGGCGGACGTTCTGCAGGCCGGCGGCGGTTTCGATCATGGCGATGGTGAGGATGGCCTGGTTGGCGGCGTCCATGTACGGGCGGGGGGCGTTCGGGTGCCAGTCGTCATGGGCCAGGCCGAAAGCCAGGCCGCGCTTGCCGAGGGGGCGGTAGCGGCACCACTGGACCATGGCGGCGGCCTGTTCGGGGGTTTCGACCATCGGGACCATGATGCCGAGCGCGCCGGCGTCGAGCACCGGGCAGATCAGGTCTTTGTCGCAGGCGGGGACGCGGACCATGGGCACGATGCCGGCGCCGCGGGCGAGGGCGCATTGGGCCTTGATGGTGTCGATGCCGGCGCCGGAGTGTTCCTGGTCGAGGATGACGTATTCGGCGCCGGCGCTGGCGAGGATGCGGGCGAGGCCGGGGGTGAAGAACTCGAAGGCCATGGTGCCGAAGGCGGTGCCGCCGGCGAGGAGGGTTTGGCGGACGGGGTTGGCGATCATGGGGGCGGGCTCCGGTCAGGATAGGAAGAGTCTTCTTTTTCTGAAGAAAAAGAAGCAAAAAGACTTTTGTTCCTTAAGTGCCGTTTTGATGCGGGCGGGGGAATGGACGTTTTTTGGTTCTTTTTTTCAAAAAAGAACGATTCTTGCTTACAGGATCAGGCCGGGTGTTGTCTGCGCATCCAGCGGCCAGATCGGGCGTTGGACCTTGGTGTAGGGGATTTTGCGGTAGTCGCGGGGGATGGGGCCGTCGGCGTCGATGTAGAGGACCTTCTTGGCGATCGGGCCGTAGGCGGCCATGAAGTGGTTGGTGGACTTGACCACGACGAGTTTCTTTTCGGTGGGCTCGATGCCGACGTTGCGGAAGAGTTCGAGGCCGAGGGCCTGGTTGCGGCGGGTTTCGAGCACGATTTCGATGCCGCCGATGCGGATGGCGGCGCAGTCGCCGAGTTCGGCCCGGGTGGGGCCGAAGCTCTGCCAGCAGTCGCGGGCGAGGCCGATGACGGTGACCATGGCATCGACGGGGGTGTTGGAGCTGGGGCCGGTCTTGCCGCCGAAGCGCAGCGCGAAGCTGGCGCCGAGGCCGGCGTCGAAGCAGAGGCGGACGGCGATCGGGTCCCAGATGGGGCCGAGGGCGGCGTCTTGCACATTCCGTTCGATGAGGCGCTTGAGGATGGTGGTGTTGTCCGAGGGGGCGCCGCCGCCGGCGTTGTCGGCGGGGTCGGCCATGACGACGGGGTAGGCGTTGGCGGCGAGGCCCGCGGTGATGGCTTCGTCGGGGGCGAGGTAGTCCGGCGCGGTGCGGCCGCGCATGGCGACGAATTCCTCGCCGATCCGGGTGGCGAGCTGGTCGGCCTGGGGCTTGTTGTTGTCGGTGATGACGAGGATGCGGCCGGTCATTTCGGCGACGTCGGCGTATGGGAAGCAGTGGGCGATGGAGATGGAGAGGACGCCGTTCTTTCCCTCCATGGCGGAGAGGCGGTCGACGAAGGCGCGCATCAGGGGGAGCGTGGTGGGGTACGAGCCGATCTGGCGGGCGTCGTAGAGGGCTTGGGTGGGGCGGATTTCGCGGCGGATGGTCTTGAGGACGAGGGTGAGGAGGTCTTCGGCGCGGTCGACGACATCGGTGTGGGGGAATTCCTTGTAGAGGATGGTGATGTCGGCGAGGCGGACGCGCTTGAGGGTGAGGTGGCAGTGGGGGTCCAGCTCGACGCCGATGACTGTGCCTGGGCCTACGATGTTGCGGACGCGTTCGATGATGTCGCCTTCGACGTCGTCGTAGCCGTGGGCGACCATGGCACCGTGCAGGCCGAGGAGGACGCCATCCAGGGGGAGGGCCTGTTCGAGTTGGGCGAGGATTTCGTCGCGCATGGTTTCGTAGTCGGCGCGGTTGGTGGTGCCGGCGGGGGCGGCGGCGAAGCAGGAGCCCTCGATGAGGGTGAAGCCTTCGGCCTTGGCGCGGCGACGGGCGACGAAGAGGGGGGCGGTGCACATGCGCGGGGCGTCGGCGGGGTGTTCGCCGGGGCGGAGCCAGACGCCCTCCTTGTAGCCCTCGATCGAGGTGGGCAGCGGGGAGAAGGTGTTGGTTTCGGTGGCCAGGGTGGCGGAGAAGATGCGCATGGCGAGGGTGTCCCGGTCGGCGGCGCGATTGCCCGGCGGGTATTGGAGCGGGGCGCGCCGTGCGTGGCAAGGCGGCGGGTGGTTGGGGGCTTATGCGCCCGAGCCGACCCGACCGCGCCTGGCGCCCGGCAACGGATGGCGCGAAGGCGGCGCCGCTATTGTTTTCTTGCCGCTACAATTGCGGGTAGGTTGAAGGGTGGTTCGGGTCGGAACTGCGGACCATGATCCCAGCCAGGCGCAACTGGGGTCATGGGCCGTGCTGTCGTCGGGTTGCGAGATCGCGTCGCCGGGGATCGGCCCCGGCGGACGCGACCGACCCTATTTGCGTGTTGCCAGATAGGCGATGAGATCGGCGCGCTGCTTTTCGTTCTTCAAGCCGATATACGTCATGGTCGTGCCAGGGACCATCGCCTTCGGGTTGATGAGGTATTTGTCGAGCGTTTCGGGTGTCCAGGTGATGTCGGCGTTCTTGTTGGCGGCCGAATACTTGAACCCTGGCACCTGGCCCGACTTCCGGCCCACGATTCCGGCCAGGCTGGGCCCAACCCTGTTCTTGCCTTCTTCGACCGTGTGACAGGTTCCGCACTGCGACTTGAAGACGCGCTCGCCGGGCTCATCGGCGCGGAGGGTTCCGGCGCTTGCCACGATCATGGTGGCGGCCAGTGCAAAGGTCGCGGCGGTTGTGCCTCGGATCATCATCGTTTCCTTCCTGTCGGATTGGGTGGGCGTGGGTGCGGCCCGCAGATTGCTGTGGCCGGTATGCTGGTGCACTGACTTATCCGCGTGATGCAACATGCGTCAGTGCACAAGCTTGAAGTGGTGGGCCGATTCAGCTGACAGGCTGAAGTGCCTGTCGGCATCGGGCCACTAGCGGTGGTCCATCAGCCGGTGGAATTCCGCATCCAGCGTGCTGAAATGCACCCCGAACCAGGCGGCGAGCCGCTCGGCCAGGACCGCCGCGGGGTCGGCGGTCTGGCTTTCCATGATGTCGCGGATGTCATCGAGCAGACGTTCATGGTCTTCCTTGTGCGGTTCATAGCCGGCGTATTTGCAGTCGCGCATGATTCGCTCCTCAAGCGCGAAATGGGCCGCGATGCTGTCGTGCAACTCGCCGAGGCGGGCCTCGACCAGTTCCGCCGGGCTGCCTTCGCGGAGCTGGGCGTGGATCTTGTTCACCAGTTCCACCAGTTCGCGATGTTCATGGTCCACCGACGCGATGCCGGTGTTGAAAGCGGAGCGCCATTCGATCGGCTTTTTCATGTGCATCTCCATCCTACCTGATGCGGAACCCGCCGGATCGGGGGTCGAAGCCGATGACGAGGTTCTGCTGTGGCGACAACATGACATCGAAATCCGATGTGTAATCGTACTCCTTCGTGCGGGGATTGTCGCGCATCGCCAAATGGAGCCGATGCGGTCCGGGTGCCACGCTGAAGCCACGGTATATCGGCGACGGGCTGTCGCGGGAAAGCCCCGACGGCGGCAAGCTTTCATCCAACAACACCACGCCGTCGAGCTCGAAGCGCAATACTATCGCGGGTCGCTCGCGCGGGCAATCATTGGGGCGGCGCTGGCTGGGCGGCAGCTTCGTCAGCTCGGCCTGGGTCGGCCGCCAGCATTCGGCGCGCGGCGCGCCGTGGGTGAAGTTGATGCGGATGAACGCCATGTCCGCGGGGCGGTAGGTGAATGCGGGCGCCACCGACAGCGCGCCAATGAAGGCGGCGATCCCGGCAAGGATGACCAGCTGCGCCGCCCATCGCACGATGCGGGAAATCATCGCTTGTCGCCTTCGGCGGCCCGCGCGGACAGGCGCGCGGCGAACGCGGACAGCGCCGCGCGGAACTCGTCACCGCTCTGCCGCCCGACCCAGCTGACGGCGACGCGCGCGCGGTCCACCCGGGCACGAAGCCGCGGGTCGCGCTTTCCGGCCAGGCGCTCGTCGGTCCAGCGCTCGCCCAGCCGGTTGTAGCAGGCGCTGCTGTCGCAGCCGGCCAGCATCACCCCGTCGGCCAGGTGGCGGCTGAGCGCGAAGTCGATGAATGACGGTGGCAGCATCGCCACGCACGGCAGGGTCACGCTGGCGGGAAATTCCGTCGCCGCCGCGGGGCCGTGCGCGCAGGCGAACACCAGCACGCGCGGGCCGCCGGCCTGGTGGCGCGCTGCCGCCGCCAGTGTCTGGCCGCGCAGATCCTTGAGCGAGGGGTCCGGCAGGTCGATGCCGGTGGGCAAATCCACCGTGGTGCGGAATGGTGTCGATGGCGGGCAGGCGCCGACGCAGATGCCGCAGCCGACGCACAGGCCCGGGTTCACCACCGCCTGTGTTTCGAACGGCTTGCCGTCGGTGCGGGCCACCATGGCGATGGCGTTGTAGGGGCAGTCGTCATTGCAGCGCCCGCAGCCATTGCAGTAATCGAGGTCAACGACGGCCACCACGCGCCGGCGCAGCGGCGGCAGCCACGGCAGTGCCGTGAACAGGATCAACAGCGCCACGCCGCCGCCCCAGGTGGCGGCCCGCGGCAGGCGGTCCATCAGCGGGTAGGCGGCGAGGTAGAACCAGTCGAGCCCCAGCTTGGCCGGCAGCCTCGCGAGGTCGGCCGGCGGGTGGCTGACCGCGGGAAATACCACCGACAGCCCGACCAGCATTGCCATTGCGCCCAGCGCTGCGCGCCACGGCGGCCGGTACGCTGCCCGGCTGATGCGCTGCAGGTGGAGCCACAGCACCAGCGCCAGCATCAGCGGCAACGCGATATGCAGGAAGATCAGCAGCGTGAAGAACCGGTCGTCCAACGCATCGGGTGCCACGAAGATACCTGCAATCGGTTCACCGAAGATCGGCAGCCAATCCAGCCATTCCATGCTGACGATGGCGATGAACTGCGCCAGTTCGTCCCACACCAGCCAGTAACCGCCGATGCCCGAGCCGTAGACCAGCAGCATCGCCACGATCCCGGTGACCCAACTGAACCAGCGTGCCCCGCGGTAGCGGTCGCGGGCGAATTCGCGCGCGGCATGCAGGAGCATCACCAGCACCAGCGCGTCGGAGGCATAGCGGTGCAGGCTGCGCGCCACGCCGGCAAGAAACCATGCGGAGACGCTGAGGTATTCGACGGAGCCGTAGGCGCCGCTGACGCTGGTGTCATACCCGATATACAGATGCACGCCGGTGACAATCACCACGGCGAAGAACAAGGTGCCGAGCGCGCCAAGCTGCTTCAGCGGGTTGTGCACCGGGGTGAAGACCCGATCGAGCAGCGCTTCGGCCCTGTCGAACCCGTTCAGCAGTCCACGCCGCAGCAGGTTCATCGACGGGATTCCTGCAGCCGGGCGCGGCGCGTCTGCAGCCAGAGGCGGGTGACGAAGAGCGCGACCGCCCCCAGGCTGAGCGCGCCGATGACGATCTCGATGAATATCGCATAACTGAAGCGGTAGCGCCCGGCCGTCGGGTCGTAGATCGTGCACAGCAGCCGCACGCGGTTGAGCAGGCCGGTGAAGCCGCCGTCCACACGTTGGCCGAACAGCAATTGCTTGAGCGGCTCCACCAGTGCCTGTGGCGGGAAGTCGGTGCCGTAAATCTGCCGGTAGACCCGCCCCTCCTGATCCAGCAGCGAGATCTGCGTAACGTGGTCGAACCCGCCGGCGCGCGCAATGAAGCTGAAGCCGGTTTCGGCGGCAATCCTGTCGATGGTGGCTGCCGGGGCGCTGAGAAATGCCCAGTCGCCCCGATCGATGCCGTGGGTGCTGGCATAGGCGCGCAGTTGGCGCGGCGTGTCGATGCGCGCATCGAACCCGGCGGTGATCACCACGAAGCGTCCTTCGCCGAACGCCTTGTCCGCCACCTCCACAGCCTGGGCCAGGCGCTCGATCACCAGCGGGCAGCTGTCGCCGCAAGCGGTGTAGATCAGGTTGACCACAACGGGCCGGCCACGGAAGTCGCGCAGCCGCACCGGTTTGCCCTGGCTGTCGACAAAGCCGTGGTCGCCGAGTTCGCGGCCGATCGCGCCCTGGCTCTCGGCAAGGGCCGCCGCTTCATCCAGCGTGGTTGCCGCGGCCGGTGCCATGGCGGCGAATGTCAGCACCAGGGCAGCGAGCCAGCCGGCTGCGTGGCGAAAGCTATCCCAGAACGGCACGATCGACCAACGCCCCCAGCAGCAGCAGCGACAACTGGACCAGCGAGGCGTGGAACGTCCGCCGCGCCGTTGCCGTATCCGCCGAGCGGACCAGGGCGATGCTGCGCTGCAGGAACAGGCCACCGCCGAGCAGTGCGCCGGCGAGGTATATCCAGCCGAGGCCGAAGAAGAACGGCACCAGCGATGCCGCGACCAGCAGCACGGTGTTGCCGAGCACGGCGCGCGAGGCGGTGCGGTTTCCCACCACCACCGGCAGCATCGGCACCCCGGCGGCCGCGTAGTCGTCGCCGCAGACCATCGCCAGGCTCCAGAAATGCGGTGGAGTCCAGAGGAACAGCACCAGTGCCAGGGCGAGCGGAATGGCGCCCGGGTTGGGGTCCACCACCGCAGCGCCCGCCAGCACGGCGAAGCTGCCGGCCAGCCCGCCGACAACGATGTTCCACGTGGTGCGCTGCTTGAGGATCACGGTGTAGACCACGCCATATACGAAGGCGCCCAGGAAGACATGCAGCGCCGCCATCCCCCCGAGCCCCACCGCCGCACCGCCCACGCCCGCGGCGAGCAGCGCGAAGATGATGCCGTACCACAGCGGCCCCGCCCTGAAGGCGCCGCGCACGAATGGGCGGTTGCGGGTGCGCGCCATCCGGGCGTCGAGCTTGCGCTCCACGACGTGGTTGAACGCGCCCGCGCTGGCCGAGGCGAGCAGGACGGCGCCAGCCAGCAGCGCCACCTTCCACGCCGGCACCGATGGCCCCGGCGCCGTCACCAGCCCGACAACCCCGGTGAGCGCGATCGCCATGCCGATCCGCAGCTTCAGTACCGTGATGATATCCGCGACGAAAATCGGCATGGCGAACCCTCCTGGCCGGTTCAGTGCAGCGGCCAGATCTGGGAGAGGTACTTCCAGTTCACGTAGTAGTAAAGGACGAAGGACAGGAAGAAGATGCCGACCAGCACCAGGGTTCCTGGCAGGTGCAGGGTGCCGGCGCTGCCGTACTGGGTCACCGCCGCGGCCATCGGCGTGGGGCCGGTGGCGGCGCGGGTGGCAGGGCCGTCGGGGATGCGCTTGCCGAAGGTGATGGACGCCACGACGATGACGACATATGCGATGCCGCCGATCGAGGCGAGGACCGCGGCCATCCCGTTCAGCGCCATCATCAGGAACGCCGCCGACGAGAAGCCGTAGCGCAGCGTCGCGTCGCTGAAGGTGATGTCCCAGTGCCGCCGGGGCACGCCCAGGGTGCCGGCGCCCATCATGAACAGCGCGATGCCGGCCACGCCGAAGCCGAACAGGTATGGCTGCCAGCGCGCCAGCGCCGGAAACATGATCTCGCGCTTGAAGTAGACCGGCACCAGCAGATAGGTCACCGCCATGAACGCCAGCGTTGTGCCCGCCACCACGGTGCCGTGGAAGTGCCCGGGGACATAGATGGTGTTGTGCATCAGGATGTTGAGCTGCTCGGTGCCCAGCACCACGCCGGAGATGCCGCCGATGAAGCCGAACATCACCAGCGAGAGGAACATGCCGGAGAAGGCCGGGTTGCCCCAGGGCGCCTTGCGCAGCCACTCGAACACCCCGCGGTTGAAGCCGCGCTTGCGCTGCGCCGCCTCGATCGCGCCCGGCACGGTCATGCCGTGCACCATGCTGCCGAGCACGGCGAGATACAGGGCATAGCTGGTGTTGAAGATCTTCCATTCGGAACTGACGCCGGGTTCCACCAGAAGGTGGTGGGCCGAGGCGAGCTGGAGGAACAGGATATACAGGAAGAAGGCCGTGCGGCTGACCTTCTCGGACAGCGGCTTGCCGTTGAGCACGATCGCCACGATGGCGTACCACACGGACACATGGGCCGCGACGTTGATCTGCTGCGACGAATGGCCCATCCCCCACCACACCAGCTTGTAGGTCAGCGGGTCGATGGTGCTGATCAGGCCGATCGACCACATGAAGGTCGGCACCAGGATGATCGCGCCGGAGGCGATGGTGAACACCGCGATGATCGCGGCGGTCAGCGCGCCGAAGGTGACCAGCGGGATCGATCCCTCATAGGTCTTCTCCTCCTTGGCGATGACCAGGGTGGCGAAGAAGATCATGCAGCCGACCAGCGCACCAACGGCGAACAGGATGAGGCCGAGATAGAAATGCGGCTGGGCCTGCATCGGCGGATAGGAGGTGAACATCACCGTCGAGTCGCCCTGCAGCACGGCCACGTTGGTCATCACCGCGCCGACCACCATCAGCACGAAGCCGAGCCAGGCAAGGCGCGGCGCGGCCAGGCGGCAGTTCAGCAGCGTGGATGAGGCGAAGTAGAGCACCGCCATCTCGAAGAAGATGATCCAGAACAGCAGGACATCCGCACCGTGCGCGGTGAGGATCAGGTAGAACCACTCCGAAGACAGCAAGTGCACCGCCGGCCAGCGCGTCAGCGCCACCAGCAGGCCGAAGAGGCCACCGAGGGCCAGGAACAGCACCGCGGCCACGGCATTGGCGCGGATCAGCCGCTCGGCGTTCAGCTCCACGCGCAGCCCGGTGACCCCGCAGATGCGGAAGACACGCTCCGGGATGGACAGGGGGGGGAATTGCGATACCGCTTCCATGGCGTGCCTCACTTCTCCACGACGTGGATTTTGCCGGCCATCAGGTGATGTCCGATGCCGCAGAACTCGTTGCAGACGATGCCGAAGCTGCCGGCCTCGGTGGGGGTCAGGGTGACGACCATCTCGTATCCGGGATGGACCTGGAGATTGATGTTGGTCGGCACGAGGGAGAAGCCGTGCTGCCAGTCCACCGACGACAGATGCAGGCGGTAGCTCTTGCCCTTTTCAAGCTGCAGCACCGGCCACCACTGCCACAATCGGGCGACCAGATAGACGTCGCTCCCCGCCGGGGGGTGGACGATCGGCAGGCCGCTGTCGCCCTCCTCGCCGATGGTGTATTTCTCGGCCATCGCCTCGGCCTTGGCGAGATACGCCTCGGGGGTGGTGCGATAGGCCTCGTTGGAGAGGTTCTGCTGGCCCCAGATGTGCCAGCCAACCATGGTGCCGAACATCACCAGCCCCCAGACGAAGGCGATGACGATCCAGGCGATCTCGATCTTCGCGACCGGTTCGCGCCACCAAACGCGGTTTGTCGGCGGGTAAATGGCCATGCGTTCCTCCGCGATGTCGTCGCTGTGCCGGCGTGTCGGTGATTATTTCGCGATCGGGATCTGGGTGATCTCCATGATCCCCCAGATCAGGTAGAAGACGGTCGGAATCGTCACGCCGAGGAACAGCAGAAGGAAGGGGTTGTCGAGCATGCGCTGCATCGGCGGGATCCATTCGGCTTTCGGGTCTTCGGGCGGCGTGGTCGTCGTCGGGTCTTGTGTCATGGGCGATCCTCCCGTTTCGATCATGCTGTCAGCACCGCCCGCGCCGGGCGTTGCGCCAGCGCAAATAGCGGGGCGAAGACAAGAATGATCGCGGCTTACCGGCCACACAGGTAGCGTCGCGGCATGACAGGAACCCACCCGCCGGCGGAGCTTGATGTCCGCGGCATGCTCGAACGTGGCCAGGAGCCGTTCATGGCGATCATGTCGGCCGTGGCAGCACTTGCGCCGGGCCAGTCGTTGCGGCTTCTCGTGCCGTTCCGCCCGCTGCCGCTGATCGCGCTGATGCGGGAGCGCGGCTATGGCCACGCGATTCACTGCATCGAGGGTGGCGATTTCGCGGTTTTGTTCACGCCGGAGTCCTGAGGTTGCGGCACGACAAGGACAGGTCGGACCGTGCGCGATACTTTTGACGGTGCTGCGAGCCGCAAGGGGCCCGTGGCTGGGGGTAGCGCGAGGTACGCTCCGGCATGGTTGGTTGCGCCAGCATCACGCCCGACCTGACTGTGAATGCGATCATGTGCGCCTGGCCGGCAACGCTGCGCGTGTTCCTGCGCCATCGGATGGGGTGCGTGGGCTGCCCGATCGCGCCATTCCACACCGTGGTGGACGCCGCGCGCGAATACCACATCGACCTTGACATGCTGCTGGCGGAGCTGCGCGAGGCCGCCTCAGTCCCCGGCGATGCGAACGAGGGCATGGGCATCGCGGACGATGATCCGGCGCCGGACACCGACCAGGATTCCTGACTGTTCCCAGGCGCTTAGCGTGCGGCTGACGGTGTGCAGGGTTGTGCCGGTCATCTCGGCGATGTCCTGCCGGCTGATCGGGAACTCGATCATCACGCCGGCATCGACCTTTCGGCCGGATTGGCGGACCAGGCGGAGAATGGCATGCGCTATGCGACGTTCGACCCGCTCGGTGGACATCTCCCGCAGCCGCGCCTGCATCTCCTGCAGCCGTCGTCCCATGGTCAGCATGGCATCGCGGGCTATGTCAGGGTGGATGCTGACCAGCCGCTCCCAGATCGCCGAGGGCCAGGAAAGTGCCGCGCCTGGCATGACGGCGGTGGCGGTGCCGGGATAGGTGGTACGGCCGATGCCGGCTGCCAGGCCGAAGAACTCGCCGGGCCCGACGATCACCAGAACCACCTGCTGGCCCTCCGGGGTGGTCTGCACCACCTTCGCACGGCCCTGCACCAGCATGTAGAAGTACAGCGCCGGCTCGCCCTGGCCGAAAACCTCCTCGCCCTCCTCCAGGCGCTGCCATGTCGCGTCCGCCAGCAACGCGTCGAGCGCGGGCGGCGTCAGGTTCTGCAGCGGCGCAAGGCCACCGACAAGGGCGCGGTAGGAGGGATCCATCGTGCTGTCTGTTCTGCCTGGCGATTGCTGCGGTCATCGGCAGGGCACAGTAGGCGAGTGCGCGCATGTTCGCCAAGCTTGGCCTCCGCGCATGCCGTCACGCGCGACGCCGGCGCCACAGCGCCGCCGCCTGCGCCGCGGCTTCGGTCAGCGTCCGGCCCAGGGACGACCCGCGCGCGACCGCGCGGGCACGCCCGGCGGGGTCAGTGGCTGGTGCCGGAGGAACGGGTGATCTTGTTGATGACGCTGTATTTTCCGGAGGGCTTCACCATGGGAATCCGCTTCACCAGCTGGAACGTCGCGGCGTCATAGACCAGCAGGGCGCCGTCCATCTCCCAGATGCTGACCATGGCATGGCGCCCGTCATGGCTGAACTCGACATGCCCGGCGGTTCGCCCGGGTTCCGGCCGTATCGTGCGCACCACCTCCAGCGTCCTCGTGTCGATGATCTGCATCGTGTCGCGATTGCGGCTGAGGAAGGCGTCGGTCCACACATAGGGCGAGCCCTCGTGGCCGCGCAGGAAGAAGCCGGCCCCCGCGGTGGGGATGCGGCGGACCAGTTCCCATGTCGTGGTGTCGATCACGCTGACGGCGGCGTCCTTCAGGTTCGGGGTCGCCATCACCGTGCGCCCCTGCCAGTTCCAGGCGATTCCGGAGCCGAGATGCGGCAATCCTGGCATGGCCAGGCGCCTGATCTCCTGCCCCTGGTCGAGGTCGATCACCACGGTCTGGCTGCCGCCGCGCGAGGACCCGACCAGGGTGCGGTAGGCGGGATCGAAAAAGAAATCGTCGAGCGGCTCGCCGGTGCGGATGCGGCGCACATCCTGCGCCCCGCGTGC
Source organism: Acetobacteraceae bacterium (assembly GCA_020848935.1). Lineage (GTDB taxonomy): Bacteria > Pseudomonadota > Alphaproteobacteria > Acetobacterales > Acetobacteraceae > CAMDGX01. The sequence continues at coordinate 3,181 of JADLHF010000136.1, read as the reverse complement.
CGCGATCGGGATTTCCCATACCTCCGCCACGTCCTTCAGCGCCGCGATGAAGCTGCCGCGCGGTGCCGCCTGATAGACGGCACTCACCCGCGAACGGGCTTCGCCCGCCGCGTCGGCCACGTCGATGATCGTGCGCGGGGCCAGCGTCGCGGCATCCAGCAACACCAGCGTGCGCGGCAGGTAATTCGCCACCGCCACCACGCTGCCATCATCGGCGATCGCCAGGTTGCGGGTGTTCAACCCGGCCCGGATTTCGGCCACCACTTGCAGGCTGTAGAGGTCGTAGCGCGTGATCCAGCCATCGCGCGAGGCGAAGGTGACGAAACGCCCGTCGGGGGAGAATTTCGGGCCGCCATGCAGGGCGAAGCGGCTCTGGAACCGCGTGACCGGCTCGAACCTGTCGCCGTCCAGGATGGTGACGTGGTGGTCGCCACTCTCCACCACCACGACAAGATGGAGCGGATCGGCCTCATGCACCGGCGCGGCCGCAAGCCGGTCGATGTCGGGGCTGACCCAGTGGGTGTCACGCATCGCCGCCATGTCCCAGACCGGCGGGGTTGCCGGCGGGGTGGTGATGTAGGCGACCAGTGCTGCGATCTCGTCACCCGACAGCCGGTCGGCGTAGCCGCCCATCTGGGTGGCGGGGCGGCCATTTGCGATGGTCTCGATCGCCTGCGGGCCGCGCAACCGCTCCAGATTTTCCGGCAGCAATGCCGGCCCGGCGCCACCGAACCGGTCGGCGCCGTGGCACTGTGCACAATGGGTGCCGTACAGCGCCGCGGCATCCTGTGCCCGCGGCGCGGCCGGGGCCAGCAGCAGCAGCGCCGCGGCGAAGGCCAGGCTACGCATGGCGCACCCGTCCGCGGTATCGGGTCACCTCCACCCGCGCGCGCCCCGGGGCCACGCCGATCTCGGCATCGGTCAGGTAGCATGCGGGGTCCTCGGCCCAGGGGTCGCCGGTGAGTTGCAGCGCCCGCACCCTGGTGTTGCCGCCGCAGATCGCGAAATCGCGGCACATCCCGCAGCGCCCGCCGATCACCCGCGGCCGCGCCTTCAGCCCGGCCATGATCGGGTCGGAGACGTCGCGCCAGATCGCGGAGAACGGGCGCTGGCGCACATTGCCGAGGCTGTAGTGCCACCAGAACGTGTCGGGGTGGACGTCGCCGAGATTGTCGATATTGGCCACGTTCACGCCCGAGGCGTTGCCACCCCACTCCATCAGCTTGCCGCGCAGATGATCCAACCGGTCGGGGAAGCGATCGGCCGCCCAATGCAGCAGATAGACGCCGTCGGCATCGTTGTTGCCGGTGACGAACTCGCGCCCGTCGTCGTCGCACGCGCTCTGCCACGCCGTGTCGAATATCAGGTCCATGGCCGCGCGCGTCATGCCGCGCAGCACATCGTCGCCACGGTTCTTGTTGCCCCGCCCGGCATAGTTGAGGTGCGAGAGGTAGAACTTGTCCACATCCTCGCGCCCCATCAGCGCCAGCATGGCGGGCAGCTCGGCCTGGTTGTCCTGCGTGAGGGTGAACCGCAGCCCCACCTTGATGCCATGGGCGCGGCAGAGCCGCACCGCATCGAGCGACGCGGCGAAGGCGCCGGGCTTGCGGCGGAACCGGTCATGGGTCGCGCCGATGCCGTCCAGGCTGATGCCGACATAGTCGTAGCCCGCCGCCGCAACCTGTCCGATCATCGCCGCGTCGATCAGCGTGCCGTTGGTGGACAGGCCGACATAGAAGCCCATCCGCTTGGCGCGCGCCGTGATCTCGAAGATGTCGGGCCGCAGCAGGGGCTCGCCGCCCGACAGGATCAGCACCCGCACCCCGAAGCGGTGCAGGTCATCCATCACCGCATGGACCTCCGGCGTCGTCAGCTCGCCGGCGAAGTCGGTGTCCGCCGAGATCGAGTAGCAATGCTTGCAGGTGAGGTTGCAGCGCCGGATCAGGTTCCAGATCACCACCGGCCCCGGCGGGTCGCGGCGGGCGGTGACGGGGGTGGGTGCAATCAGTTCGCGCATGAAGCGCGTGACGCGGAACATCGAACCTCCTATCCGCCCGCAAGCCGCAGGCCGGTCTTCTTCAGAATCCGCCGGCTGAACAGCACGTCGTGCGCCCGCGCGTGCGGCCCCAGGCACGCGGCGATGCGGGCCACTCCCGCCGCCACTTCATCCCGGTCGCGGCCATGCACCATGGCGAACAGGTTGTACGGCCACAGCGGCAGATGGCGCGGCCGGCGATAGCAATGGCTGACGCAGTCGAGCGCGCCGACCAGTGGCCCGAGCCGGGCGATCTCGCCGTCGTCCACGTCCCAGACCGACATGCCGTTGGCGGTGTAGCCGATGGCGTAGTGGTTCGGCACGGCGGCGATCCGCCGGATGATGCCGGCCGCCTGCATGCGCCGCATCCGCAGCATAACGTCATCGGCGTCGAGGTCGAGCTGGCGCGCCACGTCGTGATACGGCTGGGCCACCAGCGGCAGCCCCGCCTGGGTTGCGCGGATGATGCGCCGGTCGGTGGCGTCGAGCGGGCCGGTCATGCCGCGAACCGCAGGCCGATGAAGTATTCGTCGAGCTTGGGCATGTCGTGCACCGCAAGCCCGGTTTCGGCGGTGATCGCGGCGAGCACCCGCGCCACATCCGCCGGCGCCTCGGTGGCGAGCACGAACCACATGTTGAGCGCGTGCGCGCGGGCATAGTTGTGCGCCACCTCGACATGGGCGTTCACCAGGCCGGCGACTTCGTCGAACCGCGCCTCGGGCACCGCCATCGCACACAGGGTCAGCCCGCCACCCATCCGCTCGGCGTGGTACATCGGCCCGACCCGCGACAACCGGCCGGCGGCGAGCAGGCGTTGCAGGCGCGCGAGCAGTTCGGCCTCATCAATGCCCAGGGTCGTGGCGGCTTCCTGCCACGGGCGGTCGCAGATCGGCACGCCGTCCTGCAGCAGCGTGACGATCCGGCGGTCGAGCGCGTCCATCATGCCGTGGCCGCCTGCCGCGCCGCACCGTAGCGGGCGCCGCGCTGGACGTAGCAGTGCCGGCTGAACAGCACCGCGCGGGGCACGTCGCCGAGCGCCAGCCGTGCCGCCATGTCCTCGATCTGCGCCAGCACCCGGCCGCGGTCATGGCCATGGATCATGCAGAACAGGTTGTACGGCCAGAGCGGCGGCCGGCGCGGCCGGCG
>JADLHF010000135.1 GCA_020848935.1 Acetobacteraceae bacterium | reverse complement strand
CCCGGCCAGTCCGGCACCGCGGTGCGGCGCGACTTCGTGGAATTCCCCTCCCAGGTCTATGAGCACTGGCTGGAACTGCCGGAAACCCTGCGCAGCTACGCCCGCCACCACGAAACCAATGCCGCCATCCCCGACGACCTGATCGCCCGCCTGCTCGCCGCCCGCACCTTCAACCAGGGTTTTGCGACCGTCGAATTCCTCGCCAGCGCCATCCTGGACATGGAACTGCACCTCCACCCCGCGCCGGAAACGCTGGATATCGAGGCCTTCGAAACCGCCGCCCTGTCCCGCCTCGGCATGCCCGCCGAGATCAGCATGCGCCACCGCCCCGCCCATTTCCAGCACCTGTTCTCAGGCGGCGGCTACGCTGCTGGATATTATTCCTATCTCTGGGCCGAAGTGCTCGACGCCGACGGCTTCGACGCCTTCACCGAAGCCGGCGACCCGTTCCACCCCGACACCGCCGCCCGGCTCAAGCGCGTGCTCGCCGCCGGCGACACCCGCGATCCCATGGAACTCTACGTCGAATTCCGCGGCCGCCCGCCGGGCACGGCGGCGCTGCTGCGGATGCGGGGGCTGGTGTAGAAAAGGAAGCACGTTCTTTTTTGAAAAAAAGAACAAAAAAACTTTTATTCACTAATATATTTCTTAATGAATAAAGGTCTTTTTGCTTCTTTTTCTTCAGAAAAAGAAGACCTTACTTCTTCTTCGCCTTCCGCGCCGCATAGCGCGCATCCCGCGCGGCCTTGGCCTCGGCGGCGGCCTGCAACTGCTTGGCGCGTTCCTGGATCGCGGCCAGGCGGGCTTCCTCGGCGGCGCGGGCTTCCTCGATGGCGCGCAGCCGGGCTTCCTCGGCCTTGCGGGCTTCCTCCAGCAGCTTCTGCTTGGCGCGTTCGGCCTGGCGCAGTTCGCGCGCCTCGGCGATCGCCTTTCGTTCGGCGGCCAGTGCCAGCACCCGGGGGTCATCGGGCTTGGGGGCCTGCTTGAAGCGTTCGGCCAGTTTCTTGCGCGCCTCGGCGGCGGTGGCAGCGCGGTCTTGGAACTTGTCGCCCTTGAAGGCCATCAGGTCTTGCTCATCGAAAGTTGGGCCATTGGCTGTTGAGACCGTCGCATAGCGCAAATCCGCATCCGCTCCAATGCGCCTGCGCGCAAGGCACGGTGCAGCAAAACTCAGACCAGCGGGCTCAGCCGGTCATGTGGCGCGTGAAAGTGGCCATGTCGGTGTTGCTGCCGCACAGCAGCACCCCCACCCGCTGGCCCGCCAGCCGGTCGCGCAGCGGGCCACAGGCCGCCGCCGTCGCCGCGGCACAGGCCGGCTCGACGGCCAGCTTCAGCTCGTCGAACAGCAGCCGCATCGCCGCGCGCAGGGCGTCGTCGTCCACCGACACCAGCGCGTCGATCGCCGCCCGGCACAGCCCGTAGCTGTAGGCCTCGGTATGCGGCGCGCACAGGCTGTCGGCGATCGAGGCCATCGCCCCCATCTTCACCGGCCCGCCGGTCGAAAAACTCTGCGCCATGCCGGCGGCACCCGCGGGCTCCACGCCATACACCGCCACGCCGGGCATCAGCAGCTTGAACGCGGTGGCCACCCCGGCGGCCAGCCCGCCGCCGCCGATCGGCAGCACCACGGCGTCCAGCCCGCCCGATTGCGCCACCCATTCCGCCCCCAGCGTGGCGGTGCCCAGGATGGTGCGCAGCCCGTTGAACGGATGGACGAAAAATTTCCCCTCGCGCGCCTGGATATCGCCCACCATGGCGAACCCCGCCGCCCCGTCCGGCGCCAGCAACACCTCCGCCCCGCAGGCCCGCGCCAGCGCCAGCCGCGCCGGGTTGGCGCTGGCCAGCATCACCACCTTGGCCGGCACCCCCAGCTTCTGCGCCGCATAGGCCACCGCGATGGCATGGTTGCCGGCCGAGATCGCGGTCACCCCCCGCGCCCGCTGGGCGTCGTCCAGCGCCAGGATGTTGGCGAAGGCCCCGCGCGCCTTGAACGTGCCGGCGTTCTGCAACAGCTCGAACTTGAACTGCAGCACGGCCCCCTCCGGCCCGGCGCCGATGCCGCGGCGGGCGAATACCGGCGTCTCGGCGATCCACGGCGCCAGCTCGGCGCGCGCGGCGGCGATCATGGCGGCGGTCGGCACCGCGATGCCGTCGATGGCGGATACCTGGTTCATGCCTGCTCTCCCTCAAGTCCCAGCGCCGGGGCCAGCGCCGCATCCACCACCGAAGCGGCGTAGTGCGCGGCGATATACTCCCGCCCCGCCGCCCCCAGCCGGTCCACCTCGTCGGGCTCGTGATGCAGCCGCACGATCTCGCGCGCCATGCCGGCCGCGCCGTCCTGCACCAGCCCCGCCAGCGCCGGCGGCAGGCCCAGCCCCTCGGCGGCGATCGCGCTGCACAGGCAGGGGATGCCGGCCGCCAGGCTGTCCAGCACCTTGCCCTTGATCCCCGCGCCGAAGCGCAGCGGGGCAGCGGCCAGCAATGCGCGGCCCCACAATTCCGCCAGCACCGGCACCTGGCCCAGCACCTCCACCGGCCCGCGCGCCTGCCCGGCGGCCTCGCGCAGATCCTGCGGCATGCCGCTGCCGGCCAGCAGGAACGGAATGGTCGCATCCTGCGCCCAGACCAGCGGCATCACCGCCTCCAGCATCTCCCACGCCGCATCGCGGTTCGGCGCATGGCCGAAGCTGCCCACGAACGCCACCCCGCGCCGCCGCGAAGCCGGGCCCACCGGCGGCGGCGGCGTCACCTGCCACGGCACCACATGCACCCGCACCCCCGGCAACAGCCCGGCCAGCCGCGCCTGTTCCACCGGCGAATGGGTGATCGGCGCATCCGCCGCCCGGATCGCCGCCAGCTCCGCCTCGCGCAGTTCCTCGATCGCGGGATTGCCGGACACCCCGGTCAACAGCCCCGCCTCCCGCTCGGCGCGCAGGTGATGCAGGTCGGCCACGCAATAGACCAGCCGCGCCGCCGGGCACCAGCGCCGCACCAGCGCGCCATAGCTCAGCATCACCGCCAGGCGATGCACATACACCACGCTGTAGCCATCGCCGCCGCGCCGCAGCACCTCCTCCACCGACCCGGCCCAGGGCGCGGTCCAGGCCAGGAACCCCGCCTCGGCCAGCCGCGCCTGCGCCTCGGGCGCTGCCTCCAGCGCATGGGCCGGCACGAATTCGACATCGAAGCCCAGCCGGCGCAGCGCGTGCATATGCGACAGGATCGCCGACGACCCGGCATCGCGGTCGGGGTCGGGGATCGACTCGTCGATCACCAGCGCCCGCCGCCGATCCTGCGCGGGAGGGGCCTGCGCCGGCCGCGCGGCCGATGCCGCCCCCCAGCGTTCCAGCAGCGCGGCATGGTGCGGCTGCGGCTGCGGCAGCCGGGCGGCCAGGGCGCGCACCAGGTCGCGCAGCAGCGCCTCCAGCGCCGGCGCGTCGGCCTCCAGCATCGCGGCGTCCACCGCATCCTCCAGCGCCCGCTGCGCCGCCTCGCCCACCGGGGCCACGCGCGCCAGCACCACCGGCGAGCCCGGCACCGCCACCCCGTCGGCCGCGCGCTGCACATCCAGCCGCCGTTCGGCATGCAGCGAAAGACCGCCGGGGATCTGCACCTGGAAGGCATGGCACCCGTCGCCCAGCCCGGCGGCCTCCAGGTCCGGCCGGTGGCGATCGGCGGGAAACCGGCCGACCGGCGCGCCGTCCAGCAGCAGTTCCAGCTCCACCGCCTCGCCCGGCCGCGCCGGGTCCATCGCCCAGCCGGTCAGCCCGTGGCGGTCGGCGTGGTCGATGTGCCCGGTCAGGGCAGGGGGGGGGCTGGGGTCGGACATGCGTGCCCCCGACTCATGGCCGATGCGCGGCGGTGGGGCAAGGCTGCGCGGCAAGCATAAGCAAGGGTGTTCTTTTTTGAAAAAAAGAGCCAAAAAACTTTCATTCATTTAGGGTGTTCTTAATCGATAAAGTCTTTTTGCTTCTTTTTCTTCAGAAAAAGAAGGCCTTCCTACCCTTTCTCCACCCAGGCACCGGGATGGAAATGCGCATAAACCCGCCGCGCAATCTCCCGCGACACGCCGGGTGCCGCCTCCAGGTCGCCCAGCCCGGCCTGCTTCACCCCGCGGGCGGAGCCGAAATAATTCAGCAGCGCCCGCTTGCGGCCCGGCCCGATGCCGGGGATCTCGTCCAGCTCGCTGGTCACCAGCGCCTTCGAGCGCCCGGCGCGATGGGTGGTGATGGCGAAGCGGTGCGCCTCGTCGCGCAGGCGCTGCAGGAAATACAGCACGGGGTCGCGCGGCGGCAGTTGGAACGGTGGCTGGCCGGTGCGGTGGAACCATTCCCGCCCGGCGTCGCGGTCCGGCCCCTTGGCGATGCCGACCAGGGCGATGTCGTCGATGCCCAGCTCGTCCAGGATCGCCTGCGCCGCCGAAAGCTGCCCCTGCCCGCCATCGATCAGCACCAGGTCGGGCCAGTCGGTGGCGATGCCCGCCTCCTCCTCCTTCAGCGCGCGCCCGAAGCGGCGGGTCAGCACCTCGCGCATCATGGCGAAATCGTCGCCCGGCGTGATCGGGCCCTTGATGGCGAATTTCCGGTAGGCCTGCTTGCGGAACCCCTCCGGCCCCGCCACCACCATCACGCCATAGGCATGGGCGCCCATGATGTGGGAGTTGTCATAGGTCTCGATCCGCTCCGGGGCCGCATCCAGCCCGAACAGTTCGGCCGTCGCCTCCAGCAGCTTGGCCTGCCCGGCGGTCTCGGCCAGCTTGCGCTCCAGCGCCTCGCGCGCGTTGATCTCGGCATGCGCCACCACGGCGTGCTTCTCGCCGCGCTGCGGCACCGCGATCTCCACCCGCTTCCCACTCCCGAAACTGTTCGCCCTGATCCCCAGCGCCTCGGCGACGAGGTCCTGTTCGGCGAGCGGATGGTTCAGCAGGATCAGCGGCGGCGGCGGCTTGTCGTCGTAGAACTGGGCGATGAAGGCGGCCAGCACCTCAGGCGCCTCCTCCCCCTTGGTGTGGGTGGGGTAATAGGCGCGGTTGCCGTTGTTGCGCCCGCCGCGCACGAAGAACACCTGGATGCAGCTCTGCCCGGCAATCTGCCAGGCGGCGATGACGTCGGCATCGGTCAGGCTGGCGGGGTTGATGACATCGCTGCCCTGCACGCTGGTCAGCGCGCGGATGCGGTCGCGCACCGCCGCCGCGCGCTCGAACTCCAGCGTCGCGGCCGCCGCCTCCATCTCGGCCGCCAGGTCGCGCTGCACCGAGCTGGCCTTGCCCGACAGGAACGACTTCGCCTGGTCCACCAGCCCGGCATAGTCCGCCTCACTGATCCGCCCCACGCACGGCGCCGAGCAGCGCTTGATCTGGTGCAGCAGGCAGGGGCGGGAGCGGTTCTTGAACACCGTGTCGCGGCAGGAGCGCAGCAGGAACACCCGCTGCATCGCGGTGACCGTGGCGTTCACCGCCCAGGCCGAGGCGAACGGCCCGTAATAGCTGCCCTTGCGCACCCGTGCGCCGCGATGCTTGGCGATCTGCGGATACGGGTGGTCTTCCGTGAGCACCAGCCAGGGATACGACTTGTCGTCGCGCAGCACGATGTTGTAGCGCGGCTTCAGCCGCTTGATCAGGTTGGCCTCCAGCAGCAGCGCCTCGGCCTCGGTATGGGTGGTGACGATCTCCATCGTCACGGTCTCGTTGACCATCCGCCGCAGCCGCTCGGGCAGGCGGGCGAGCTGGGCATAGCTGGTGACCCGCTTCTTCAGCGACCGCGCCTTGCCCACGTACAGCGCGTCGCCATTGGCCGCCAGCATGCGATACACGCCGGGCGACAGCGGCATGGTCTCCAGCGCCCGCAGGATGACCGCCACGCCCTTCGCGGCGGGTATCCCCGCGCCGTCGGCAGCGTGAGGCGGGGCGGGATCAACCCGCTCGGGGCCGTCGGGTGCGCTCATGGCGGCAGATTTAGGCGCCGCCGCCGCCACACTCAAGCACGGTGCGCCGCGCGGCCGAACCATCCACCGAATCTGTGGATAAGTTTGTGGGCAATCCCATTTTCAGAACGGCAAATGACGGAAACTCACGGCTTCCGTCAAAATGCCCAGGAAATGGGCAACCAGGCTAAACCATTGAAATACCTGCTTTGAAACATGAATTTACCGCTAACCCGTGAGGAAACCGGCCTATCGCGCTGTAACTCAAGCTCAACCATGCCGAAGGTGGACGAATTCAGCGGCGCATCCGTTCCACCGCCGTCCCGGCGCTCCCGGCATCGTCAAAGACGTCGAGTTTTTCGACGGTTACCCGCACATGCCTCACGCGTTTGTCATCGAGGCAGGCGCCGGCGATCCGCTCCGCCAGGGTCTCCACCAGCCGCACATGCCCGGCCGCCACGATCGCGCGCATCACGCCCGCCAGGCGCTGATAATCCACCACCCGCGCCAGATCATCCGCCCCCTCCGACGGCGCCGCACCGGTGGCGCCGGGGTCGTCCACCGCCAGGTCCAGGTTGATGCGCACCCGCTGCGCGCTGCCCTGTTCATGGGCATGCACGCCGATGCGTGCCGCCAGCACCAGGTCGCGCACGAAGACATGGCGCAGCCCCTGCGCCGCGCTGGCGTAGAACCCGCTCATTCGTCCGGATCCCCCGCCGGCGCCGGCGCCCATTGCAGGTGCTGCCCGCCATCCAGCGCCAGCATCTGCCCGGTCACCGACGGCAGCGCCAGCAGCGCCAGCGCCGCCCGCGCCACCTCCGCCTCCGACGTGCCGCGCCCCAGCGGGGTGCCGGCGGCCTGGCGGTCGAACTGCGCCTGGGTCTGGCGCGCATTCGGCAGCGCCGGGCCCGGCCCGATCCCCACCACCCGCACCCGCGGCGCCAGCGCCAGCGCCAGCGACTGCGTCAGCGCCCACAGCCCGGCCTTGGACAGGGTGTAGCTGACGAAATGCGGCGTCAGCGACCACACCCGCATGTCGATCATGTTCAGCACCACGCCCTCGGCATCCGCCGGCAGCGACCGGGCAAATTCCTGCGCCAGCACGAAGGGCGCGCGCAGGTTCGGCTCGATATGCCGGTCCCATGACTCCCGCGTGGCATCGTGCCACTCGTCGCGCTCGAAGGTCGAGGCATTGTTGACCAGTACCCCGAGCGGCCCCAGCGCGGCAGCGGCCCGGGACACCACGTCGTGCATCTCCGCCTCCCGCGCCAGGTCGGCCTGCACCACCACCGCGCGCACCCCCTGCGCGCGGATGTCGGCCGCCGTCGCCTCGGCCCGCTCGCGGCTGCGGTTGCAGTGCACGGCGATGTCGAACCCCTGCCCGGCCAGCGCCAGCGCGATCGCGCGGCCCAGCCGCACGGCGCCGCCGGTGACCAGGGCAGCGCGGGGAATGGAGGAAGGGATCATGGCTCCCCAGATACCCAATCCGCCCCCCGCGCGCCATACTCCCCGCCCCAGCCGGAGAACGCACGATGCCCCTGCAGATCACCGTCGGCCCGCCGCAACTGCGCGTGCATGCCGGCCAGACCGTCTGGTCCGCCGCCCCGGACGGCAGCGTGGCGAACCACAGCACCGGCGGGCTGATCTGCCGCGACACCCGCCTGATCTCCACCTGGGCGCTGTATGCCAACGACCAGCCGTGGGAACTGCTGAACAGCGGCGACCTCACCTACTTCGCCGCGCGCGCCTTCCTGACCAACCGCGAACTGGCCGGCCGCGACGCCGCCATCCCCGCGCGCAGCCTGGGCCTGGTGCTCAGCCGCTGGATCGACGGCGGCGTGCACGACGACATCGACATCACCAGCCACGTCCAGGTGCCGGTGCGCTTCACCCTGGAACTCGCCATGCGCAGCGATTTCGCCGACATCTTCGAGGTGCGCAAGGCCGCCACCTCCCGCCTGGGCCGGGTGCAGTCGGAATGGTCGTCGGCGCACCAGACCCTGCGCACCAGCTACCGCAACGAGGATTTCCACCGCGCCATCGCCCTGCGCGCCCGCGCCGACAGCCCCGCCGCCTATGCCAATGGCCGGCTGTGCTTCGACGTGGTGCTGGAACCCGGCGCCACCTGGCATGCCTGCCTGTTCTACGACCTGGAGGCCGGCAGTGAGCGCCACACCGCCCCGCATGACTGCCTGAACGATGCCGCCGACAGCCGCCCCGCCCGCGCGCTGGCGCAATGGCACGCCGAGAGCATCGCCATCGAGGTGGCCAACCCCGACCTCGCCCGCCCGTTCCTTCAGGCGCGCGACGACATCGGCGCGCTGCGCATCGCGGTGGACGGCGAACAGGTGCCCGCCGCCGGCATGCCCTGGTTCCTCTGCCTGTTCGGCCGCGACACGCTGATCACCTCGATGCAGTCCCTGCCGCTCTCCGCCTCGCTGGCGCGCGGCACGCTGGCCGTGCTCGGCGCCCGCCAGGCCACCGGCTTCGACGCATTCCGCGACGCCGAGCCGGGCAAGATCTTGCACGAGCTGCGCACCGGCGAGCTGGCGCATTTCGGCCGCATCCCCCACACCCCGTACTACGGCAGCGCCGATGCCACCCCGCTGTACCTGATGCTGCTGCACCAGACCTGGCGCTGGACCGGCGACCGCGCGCTGCTGGAAGCCCACCTGCCCACCGCCGAAGCCTGCCTGGACTGGATCGACCGGCACGGCGACCGCGACGGCGACGGCTTCCAGGAATACGGCGCCCGCGGCGAGGGCGGCTACGAGAACCAGGGCTGGAAGGATGCCGGCGACGCGGTGCTGTACCCCGATGGCAGCCCCGTCACCAACCCCAAGGCGCTGTGCGAGATGCAGGGCTACGCCTACGCCGCCTGGTCCGGCATGGCGGAAATCTTCGCCGCCCTCGGCCGCCCCGACCGCGCCGCCGAACTGACCCGCCGCGCCGCCGCCCTCTACAACCGCTTCAACGACACCTTCTGGAACGAGGAGGACGGCTTCTACGCCTTCGCGCTGGACGGGGCCAAGCAGCCGGTGCGCAGCATCGCCAGCAATGTCGGCCACTGCCTGTGGACCGGCATCGTCCGCCCCGACCGGGCGCGCCGGGTGGCCGACCGGCTGATGGCGCCGGACATGTTCAGCGGCTGGGGCGTGCGCACCCTGTCGGCACTGCACCCGGCCTACAACCCGATCAGCTACCACAACGGCTCGGTCTGGCCGCACGACAACGGCCTGATCGCCCAGGGCCTGGCGCGCTACTGCTTCCATGACGAGGCCGCGCGCATCGCCCATGGCATCAGCTCCGCGGCCAGCTACTTCGCCATGAACCAGGTGCCCGAGCTCTTCGCCGGCATCCCCCGCAACGGCACCGATTTCCCGGTGCAGTGCATCGGCGCCAACGTGCCCCAGGCCTGGGCCGCCGGCAGCACCTTCTCCTTCCTCCAGGCGCTGCTGGGCCTGCAGCCGGACGCGCCGGCCGGCCTGCTGCGGCTGGACCCGCACCTGCCCGACTGGCTGCCGGACATCATCCTGCGCCGCCTGCGCGTGGGCGGGCAGACATTCGACCTGCACTTCCACCGCGACGGCGCACATACCGACGTGAAAGTGCTGCGCGGCGACCCCGGTGCGGTGCGGGTGGCGCGGGAATGATCCCCGCCGGGCCGGGCGGGGCCTGGGGCCAAGCCCCGACCTTCCCTCAACCGACGAGATATTTCGCCAGCACCGCCCGATCCACCTCCACCCCCAGCCCCGGCACCGTCGGCACCTGGACGATGCCGCCGACCTGCACGATCGGCGTGGGCGAAAGCTCGTCGCGGAACGGGTTCTGTTCCTGTTCGAACTCCAGCATCGGCGCCACCGGGAACAGGCAGGGCGGCTGGTCCGGCAAGGCGGCGAGGAACTGGATGGTCGCGGCCAGGCCGACCACCGAGCCCCAGGCATGCGGCACGCATTCCACGCCGAAGGCGCTGGCCAGGGTGGCGATCTTGCGGCATTCGCTGATGCCGCCGGCGGCGCAGACATCGGGCTGCACGATATCCATCGCCTTGCGCGCGATGGTGTCGCGGAAGCCCCAGCGGGTGAACTCGTTCTCGCCGCCGGCCACCGCCATGTCGAGCGCGCGGGAGACCTCGGCATAGCCGTCGATATCCTCCGGCGAGATCGGCTCCTCGAACCACAGGATATCGAGTTCCTCCAGCGCGCGGCCCATGCGGATCGCGGCCGGCACGCTCAGCGAGTGGTTGGCATCGACCATCAGCGCGATATCCGGCCCGATGGCGCGGCGCACCGCGGCCACCCGCTCGATATCGCGGCGCACCGAGCCGAGGCCGATCTTCATCTTCATGGCGCGAAACCCGGCGCGGGCATGGCCCTCGGCCTCCTCCACGGCTTCGGCCACCAGCCGGTCCATGTCGCTGAAATACATGCCGGTGGCATAGGCCTTGACCTCGGTGCGGCAGGCGCCGCCGATCAGCTTGTGGACGGGCTTTCCGGCGCATTTGCCGACGATGTCCCACAGCGCGATGTCGATGCCGCTGATGGCCGCGATCGACATGCCCTTGGGGCCGTAATCCTTGATGCGGTTGTACAGCTCCTCCCAGATCGCCTCGACATCGAAGGCGTCGCGGCCGACGACGCGCGCGGCGAGCTGGGTGTCGATGAACGCCTTGGCCACCGCCGAGGGGCCATAGCACTCGCCCCAGCCGACCACGCCGTCGCGGGTCTCGATCTCCACCAGGCAGGTGCCGCGGGTGCGGTACAGCCAGCCGCGCGAGGAGGTGAAGGGCCGCGCGATCGGCGCGGACACGACATGGGTGGCGATGCGCTTGACGATGCTCATGCTCAGGACCAGGCCCGGCCCCAGGCGTCGTCGTACACCACCTCGGCCAGCGGGGCGCGGCGCACCGGGCCGAACTTGCCGCGCGGAAACCCGATCGGCAGGATCGCATACGAATGGAAACCCTCGGGGATGCCCATCGCCGCCTCGCATTCCTTCTCGTGGATCAGGTACAGCGTGGTCAGCGTCGCCCCCAGCCCCAGCGCACGGGCCGCCAGCAGCATGTTCTGCACCGCCGGGTAGATCGAGGCGCCGGAGCCGCGCGGCCCCGACAGGCAGGGCACGATCCAGGCCGGCGCCTCGTGGATGTGATCGGCCAGGTGCTCGGCGGCGGCCAGCATGCGCTCGAACCGCTCCGGCGAGGTGCCCGGCGCCGAGCCGCCGGCGCGATAGCGCGGCCCCACCCCCTCGTGCCAGCCGCGGGTGTAGTAGGCGCCGGCCGCCGCCTTGATGGCGGGGTCGCGGATCACCAGGAAGCGCCAGTTCTGCTGGTTGCCGCCGCTGGCCGCACAGGTCCCGGCCTCCAGCACCCGTGCCAGCAGCGCCGGCGGCACCGGATCGGGCTTCAGCCGGCGCATCGAGCGGGTGGTGCGGATGATCTCGAACAGGTCGGTGGTATCGGTCATCGCATATGCCTCCGGGTCCATCCCGGCCATTGAGGCCATACTCACCCCCCTGCGGCAAGGGCGGCCAGTGGCGCCGCGCCGGCGGAAGTGCGAGGCTGGCGCGGCCAACGCGAGGAGAGTCCACCATGCGCGACCCACAGGCCTTGATCAGCACCGGCGAGCTTGCCGCCCTGCTGGGGGACCCGTCCCTGCGGCTCTACGACTGCACCACCAGCACGGTGCCGCCGCCGGAAGGCAGCGACGTGCCCTATGTCGCCGTGTCCGGCCGCGCGGGGTTCGAGGAGGCGCACATCCCCGGCGCCGACCACCTCGACATCCAGGGCGAGTTCGCCGCGCGCGACAGCAAATTCCTGTTCATGATGGCCCCGGTGGAGCAGATGTCCGCCGCCTTCGGCCGCCACGGCATCGGGCCGCACAGCCGCGTGGTGCTGTACAATCGCGGCAACATGTGGATGTCCACCCGCTTCTGGTGGATGCTGCGGGCGCTCGGCTGCGACGCCGCCGTGCTCGATGGCGGCTTCGACAAATGGCAGGCGGAGGGCCGGCCCACCGAAAGCGGCGCGCCGCGCGGCTACCCGCGCGCAACCTTCGCCGCCGCCCCCCGCCCCGGCATGTTCGTCGGGCGCGACGACGTGCTGGCCGCCCTGCACCAGCCCGGCACGGTGATCGTCAACGCCCTGGGCGACGACCTGCACCAGGGCCGCGGCCCCAGCCGCTACGGCCGGCCCGGCCGCATCCCCGGCAGCGTCCAGGTCTCCGCCGCCACCCTGATCGATCCCGCGACCAAGGGCTTCACCACGCTGGCCGACGCGCGCGACAAGTTCGAGGCGAAAGGCGTCACCCCGGACAAGCGCGTGATCTGCTACTGCGGCGGCGGCATCTCCACCACCATCGACCTCTTCCTGCTGCACCAGCTCGGCTACGACGACATCACGCTGTACGATGCCTCGATGGGCGAATGGGCGCGCGACCCGGAATTGCCGATCGAGACCGGCTGAAGGTCAGGGCGCCGTCGCGCGTCAGGATCGCGGGCGGGCGGGATGCGGGGAAAGCATGTTCTTTCTTGAAAAAAGGAACCAAGAAACTTCTGTTCATTGCGGCGTTTTGCCCGGCATCGCGGGCGTGATCCGGCCCGCGCCGGTTTCGAGGCCGGTTCCCACGGGATCGACGAACGTGGTACCTTGTAATTCGGCACGAACGCCGCTGATGTTGTGGCGCACCGGCCGCGGCCAGCCTGCTCCAGCCGTCCCCGACACCGATAGCGTTATGCACCGATAGCGTTATGCAAGGAACCTGATCATGGGATTCGATCCAAGCTACTCCGTTCGGACGTTCAAGTCGGTCGGCACGCGCCCGATCCGCCCCGATGGGTTCGACAAGGTGACGGGACGCGCACGCTACGGCGCCGATTTCAATATGCCGGGCCAGCTGGTGGGAAGCATTCTCAGAAGCCCCCACGCCCACGCCAGGATCCGGCGGATCGACACGTCGAAGGCCGAGAAGCTGAAGGGCGTCAAGGCGGTGGTCACCGCGGCGGACCTGCCCGATCTCACCAACGGCAATTCCGACCTGTACGACATGCTCGACAACTGCATGGCGCGGAAGAAGGCGCTGTACGACGGCCATGCGGTGGCCGCGGTGGCCGCCGTCGATGCCCAGACCGCCGCGCAAGCCCTGGACCTCATCGAGGTCGACTACGAGGTCCTTGCGCATGTCACGGATGTCGACGAGGCGGTGAAGGACTCCGCGCCGCTGCTGCACGAGACGGTTTTCACCGGCGGAGTCGAGCCGAAGCCCACCAGGCCCTCCAACATCGCCAATCGCAGCCAGTACGGCCACGGCGACATCGAGGCCGGCTTCAAGGAAGCCGACGTCGTCGTGGCACGCTCGTTCAAGACCGAACAGACCCACCAGGGCTACATCGAGCCCCATGCCTGCGTCGCCAACGTCAATGCCGACGGCTCCGGCGAGTTGTGGGTGTGCACCCAGGGCCATTTCGTCTTCCGCCAGCAATGCGCGACGCTGCTCGGCATGGAGGTGTCGAAGCTGCGCGTCACCTCGTCGGAGATCGGCGGCGGCTTCGGCGGCAAGACCCACATCTGGGCCGAGCCGGTGGCGCTGGCGCTGTCGCGCAAGGCCGGCCGGCCGGTCAAGCTGGTGATGTCCCGCGAGGAGGTGTTCCGCGCCTCGGGCCCCACCAGCGCCACCTCGATCGACGTCAAGATCGGCGTCCGCAAGGACGGCACCATCACGGCGGCCTCGGCGACGCTGCGCTATTCCTGCGGCCCGTACACCGGCCCCTGGGCGATGCTCGGCGCCATGACCTCGTTTGCCTGCTACGACCTCAAGAACGTCCAGTCGGTCGGCTACGAGGTGCTGGTCAACCGGCCCAAATCGGCGGCCTACCGCGCGCCCTCGGCGCCGATGGCGGCCTTCGCGGTGGAAAGCGTCATCGATGAGCTGGCCGACAAGATCGGCATGAACGCGCTCGACCTGCGCATCAAGAACGCGGCGCGGGAAGGCACCCGGTCGTCCTACGGCCCGGTCTACGGCCCGATCGGCATCGGCCCCACGCTGGAGGCGGTGAAGAACCATCCGCACATGAAGGCGCCGCTGGGCAAGAACCAGGGGCGCGGCATGGCCTGCGGGTTCTGGTTCAACTTCGGCGGCCAGACCTGCACCGACCTCAACATCGGCATCGACGGCACCGTCACCTTGGCGGTCGGCACGATCGATGTCGGCGGCTCCCGCGCCTCGCTGTCGCTGATCGCGGCGGAGGAGCTCGGCATCCCCTACTCCCAGGTCCAGGCGGTGGTCGCCGATACCGCAACCCTCGGCTACAACGACATGACCGACGGCAGCCGCGGCACCTTCTCCACGTCGATGGCCACCATCTCCGCCGGCCGCAACGCCATCGCCGAGATGCGCAGCCGGGCGGCGATGATGTGGTCCATCCCCGTCGAGGACGTCGCCTGGGAGGACGGCCACGCCGTCGCCAAGGGCGACACGCACGGCAACCTCGCCCCGCTGTCGGTCAAGGACATCGCCGCGGCGGCGGCCAAGACGGGCGGGCCGATCGCCGGGCACAGCGAACTCGTCGCCGATGGCGCCGGCGTGTCCTTCGCCACCCATATCTGCGATGTCGAGGTCGATCCGGAGACCGGCAGCACCCGCGTGCTGCGCTATACCGTCGTGCAGGATGCCGGCAAGGCGGTGCATCCCACCTATGTCGAGGGGCAGTACCAGGGCGGCGCCGCGCAGGGCATCGGCTGGGCCCTCAACGAGGAGTACATCTACGGCGAGGACGGGCGCCTGCAGAACCCCGGCTTCCTCGACTACCGCGTTCCCGTCTGCTCGGACCTGCCGATGATCGACACGCAGATTCTCGAAATTCCCAACCCGAAGCACCCCTATGGCGTGCGCGGCGTGGGCGAGACCTCGATCGTGCCGCCCCTGGGGGCGATCGCCAATGCCGTGTCCAATGCCGTCGGCATTCGCATGGCCCATATTCCCATGTCGCCCCCGCGCATTCTGGCGGCATTGGAGGCGAAACGGGCGGGCTGATGGTCGAGGTGACGCTTTGGAGTTCGCTCAGCGCGGCCACCGGCGGCAAGCAGACGCTCCAAGTCGAGGCCAAGGACATCCGGGAGCTGTTCCGCATCCTGGCGGAGCAGTATCCCCGGCTTGAGCCATTCATCGACCAGGGCATCGCCGTCTCCATCGACGGGGTGATCTATCGCGACACCTGGTCCAAGGAACTGCCCAAGGACGCCGAGATCTTCCTGCTGCCGCGCATCGCCGGCGGATAGGCCCGCGTGGCGGCACCGGCGCGTCCAGCCCCCGAAACCTCCAGCCCGGCCTGGCATGAGCGATCCTCGAAATGAGTGGCCGAAAAGGTCAGGAAAGCCTGGGCTCTGCCCAGACTCGCCTGGTCCGGCGCGCGCCTTCGCGCGACGGGCCGAGCCCCTGGACCTCATCTATTTGAAAAGTAATGGGATTCCAAAGGCCCTCGGCCTTTGGTGGGTGCAGGGCAAAGCCCTGCTCTTGCCTGG
>JADLHF010000134.1 GCA_020848935.1 Acetobacteraceae bacterium | reverse complement strand
TTCTTCTTCTCGCGGCCCGCCTTGTCGCGACCCTTGGCCATGACGATCCCTCCGGTTGCGGCGGCGCGACACATGGCGCCGCCCATGAAGGGCAGCATGCCACGAAGGCCGCCGTTGCCATAGCGTCCCCGGGGGCAGGCAAGCGGCAGGATGTTCTTTTTTGAAAAAAAGAACCAAAAAACTTTTGTCAATTAGTAAGGCGATGCGATCCGGCTAAGTGGCAAAAGTCTTTTTGCTTCTTTTTCTTCAGAAAAAGAAGACCTTCCTTACTTCCCCTTGAATACCGGCTTGCGCTTCTCATTGAACGCCGTCACCCCCTCGCGCCGATCCTCGGTGGGCGGCAGGCGGTTATAGGCCTCGATCTCGAACATCAGCGCGCTGGCCAGGTCCATCTGCATGCCGGTATTGATCGAATGCTTGATCTGGCGCGTTGACAGCGGCGCATTGCCGGCGATGCGCGCGGCGGTGGCCAGCACCTCGGCCTGCAAGGCGCCGGGTTCACAGACGCGGTTCACCACGCCCCATTCCAGCGCCTGCTGCGCGGTGAACGGCAGGCCGGTCAGCAGGATCTCCTTGGCCCGCTTGATGCCCACGGCGCGCGGCATGTTCTGCGTGCCGCCGGCGCCGGGCATGATGCCCAGGGTCACCTCGGTCAGCGCGAAGCGCGCGGTGCTGCTGGCATAGGCGAAGTCGCAGGACAGGGTCAGCTCGCACCCCCCGCCATAGGCCGCGCCGTTGATCGCCCCGATGATCGGGATCGGGCAGGCCAGCATCGCCCGCACGCCGCGCTCGAACACCAGATGCTGCGCCTGCCACTGCGCGTCGGTCATGCCCTGGCGCTGCTTCAGGTCGCCGCCGGCACAAAACGCCCGCTCCCCGGCGCCGGTCAGGATGATGCAGCGGTACAGCGCGGGATCGGCGCACAGCGCGTCGAACAGGTCGAGCTTGTCGTGGCCCATCTGGGTGTTCATGGCGTTGGACGCCTCGGGCCGGTTCAGCGTCACGCGCAGCACATGCTCGGCCGGCTCTTCGAGTTTCAGCGTCTCGTACCGCTTGTCCAGCCGCATCCCACGCCCTCCCGCCAATTGCCGCCGGACGCTACCGGCCGTAGGAAAGCGGGTCAAACCACACTGGGCGGGGCCATGCCGGCAATCAACTGGGGACGCAACCATGCCGTGACGCGCCAGCGTTTTGGCGCGCGCATCGCCGTCGAGGACATCGGCGGGGCCGCGACCTACGCCGAGGTGTTCGACCGCGCCGCCGGCCTGGCCCGCCGGTTGATCGCCGCCGGCATCCGCCCCGGTGATCGGGTGGCGACCCTGATGCGCAATTCCCGCCTGGCACCGTCGGTGTCCTATGGCGTGCAGATGGCCGGCGCCGCCGAAGTCCCGCTCAACATCGCCTATACCGAGGCCGAGCGCCGCGACGCCCTGGCCATCGCCGGCACCACGACGGTGGCCTGCGGGCCGGAGCACGCCGCCTTCTTCCGCGACCACGGGCTTGCCACCCATGACATTGCCGAAGTGGCGCCGGAGCGGCTGACCGGCGCCGGCTTCCCCGATGTCGCCGCCCACCTCCCCGGCCGCATCGGCTTCACCTCCGGCACCACGGGGCGGCCGAAGGGCATCGTCACCAGCCAGCGCGCCCGCTACACCGGCAACATCCTGCTCCAGGCCAGCATGCCCTGGCTGCCCAGCGCCGGCGACCGCTGCCTGCTGATGACCCCGTTCGCCCACGGCGCCTCGCTGCAAAGCTTCGCCTGGCTCAACCTCGGCGGCACCGTGGTGCTGCACGACGGCGTCGATGCCGACCGCGTGCGCCCGTTGCTGGAGGCGGGGCTGCCGGCGATGTTCGCGGCACCCACGGTGCTGGCCAAGCTGACCGCCGCCTATGCCGGCACCGAGCTTCCTGGCCTGCGCACCATCTTCACCGGCACCGCCCCGCTCCCCCCGCTGCTCTACGCCCGCGTCCGCGCCATGTTCGGCCCCATCGTGCGCGTCACCTACGGCAAGAGCGAGGTGGTCAACCCGATCACCATCCTGCGCCCCGACGAGACCGAGGCGTGGTACGCCGGGGGCGGCGGCGCCGACGGGTCGGCCTGCGTCGGCTGGCCGGGGCAGGGGGTCGAAATCCGCATCGATGGCCCCGGGGATGGCGCCGGGGAAGAAGGCGAAATCCTCCTCCGCGCCCAGCACATGTCCGACGGCACGCTGGACGCCAGCCAGAACGTCATCCCCTGGCGCGCGGACGGCTTCCACCCCACCGGCGATGTCGGCCGGTTCGACGACCAGGGTCGCCTGCACCTCGTCGCCCGGCTGTCCGACGCCATGAAGACCGGCGGCTACAAGGTCTATCCGCAAGAGATCGAGCGCGCCGTGGCGCCCGCTGCCGACGCCACCATCGTCGGCTTCCCCTCGGACTACTGGGGCGAGATCATCGTCGCCGTCGCCGAAAACCCACCCCCCGGCTGGGAAGACGCGGCAAAAGCCGCCTGCGCCGATCTCGCACCATACAAGCGCCCGCGCTTCTACGCCGCCGTCACCGCCTTCCCCCGCAACGGCCAGGGCAAGCTGGTGCGCCGCCTGCTGCTCGCCGAACTGCACCGGCACTGGCGCCTTGTGGACGGCCCGCGTCCGGTCTTCGAGAGGATCGGCTGATGCTGCACCGCCGCCCGTTCGAACCGCACGCCCGCCCGCCGCTATCCGGCCTGGTGGTGATCGACCTCTCCCGCCTCGTCGCCGGCAACATGGTCAGCCTGCAACTCGCCGACCACGGCGCCGAGGTGATCAAGATCGAAGACCCCAGCAAGGGCGATCCGCTGCGCGCCTGGCGCACCAACGGCCATTCGCTGCACTGGAAGGTCTATGCCCGCAACAAGAAAAGCCTCGCCCTCGACCTGCGCAAGCCCGAGGGCATGGCCATCCTGCGCACGCTGCTGGCCACCGCCGACGTGCTGATCGAGAACTTCCGGCCCGGCACGCTGGAAGCCATGGGCCTGGCGCCGGCCACCCTGCACGCCGCCAACCCGAAGCTGATCACCGTGCGCGTCTCCGGCTTCGGCCAGGACGGGCCCTACCGCGAACGCCCGGGCTTCGGCACGCTGGTGGAAGGCATGAGCGGTTTCGCCGCCATGAACGGCTTCTCGGATCGCGAACCCGTCCTGCCCCCGCTGGCGCTGGCCGACATGGTCGCCGGGCTCTACGGCGCCTTCGCGGTGATGATCGCCCGCCGCGAGGTCGAAGCCGGCCGGCCCGGCCAGGTCATCGACCTGCCGCTGCTCGACCCGATGGTCTCCATCCTCGGCCCGCAGGCGGCGATGTTCCAGGTCTCCGGCGACATCCCCGCCCGCACCGGCAGCCGCAGCAACACCACCAGCCCGCGCAACGTCTTCCGCACCCGCGACGGCCGCTACATCGCCATCTCCGCCTCGATCCAGGCAATGGCCGAACGCCTGCTGCGCACCATCGGCCGCGCCGACATGATCGCCGACCCGCGCTTCGCCACCAATACCGCCCGCGTTGAAAACGGCGCCGAATGCGAGGCCCCGATCGCCGATTTCATCGCCGCGCGCGACTGCGCGGAAGTGCTGGCGATCTTCGAGAAGGCCGAAATCACCGCCGCCCCGGTCTATGACATCGACCAGCTTGTCGCCGACCCCCACGTCGCCGCCCGGGAAATCCTGGTGGACCTGCCCGATGCCGATCTCGGCCACGTCGCCATGCACGCCGTCGTCCCCCGCCTGGCCGCCACACCCGGCGCCATCCGCACCCCGGCGCCGCGCCTGGGCGAACACAGCGCCGAGATCCTCACCCGCCTCGGCTGCGACCCGGCGGCCCTGGCCGCGAAGGGGGTGGTCAAGCTGGGGTAACGGCGGCGTCCATTGCGTCCCCGCGCACGCATCGCCGGCTGGGGCGGAACAATCGAAGGTGGCAGCACACGCGGGCCCGAATCATGCGTCGAAGGAAGCCTCTGAAGCGGCGTGGCCGCCTGCTTCGCCGGCCACCCGCCTACCGTGCAAATGCCAGCGCCAGCCCCGGCGTGGTCCAATCCGCATCGGTCCAGTTCATCTCCACCAACTGGCCAAGCCCCGACAGCGTGACATAGGCCTTGTCCAGCCCCGCGCCGCCGAAGCAGATATTGGTGGTCGTCGGGTCCGGCATCCGCACCACGCGCAGCACCCGCCCATCCGGCGAAATCACCGTCACCGCCCCGGTGATCAGCGTCGCGATGCAGATATTGCCGGCTTCATCCACCTTCAGGCTGTCGAACATCTGCAATCCGCCCAGCCCGCAGACGAACCGCCCGCCATGCGGCTGGCCGGGATGGCGCCTGGCCACCCCGGGCGCCTCCAGGTCGAACGCCCACAGCCGCGCCGTCGCGGTCTCGGCCACATAGACCGTGCGCCCGTCCGGCGACAGCCCAACCCCGTTCGGGGTGTTCAGCCGATAGCCAACCTCCACCACCGGCGCGCCATCCGCCCGGCCATAGTACAGCCCGCCCCAGTCGCGATCCCGCGCGCGGGTCTTGCCCAGGTCGCTGAAATAGAACCCGCCCTCGGCATCGAACACGATGTCGTTGGGCCCGCGCAGCTTGTCCCCGCCACAGGCATCGTAAAGCCGCGTGACCACCCCGCTCACCGGGTCGATCCGCTCGATCCGCCCGGTTTCATAATCCGCTGCCTGGAACCCCGGCCGCAGCACGCCGCCCTCCTCGTTCCAGGTGAAGCCGCCATTGTTGCACACGTAGAACGCGCCATCCGGCCCCACCGCCATGCCGTTCGGCCCGCCGCCCGGCGTCGCCAGCACGCTGGTCGTGCCATCGGGCTTCACCACCGTCACGGTGCCGCGGGCGATTTCCACCAGCGCCACCGAACCGTCCTTCAGCCACACCGGCCCTTCGGGAAAACGCAACCCGGTTGCCATCACGCGCATGGTCGTATCCTCGTCGATGTTTGGGTCGTTGTCGGGGCGGTCACACCACCCGATGGAGCAGCGCCTCGCCGGCCGCAAGCCTGCGGATATTCTCCGCGGCAATCGCGAAGCTGCGCGCGAAAGTGCCGCCGGTCACCCAGGCGACATGCGGCGCCACCACCACGTTGTCCAACGCGAACAGCGGATTGTCGGTCGCCGCCGGCTCACGCTCGAACACGTCCAGCCCCGCCGCCGCCAGGTGCCCGGATCGTAGTGCCGCGCACAATGCCGCCTCGTCCACCAGCCCGCCGCGCGCGGTATTGACCAGGATCGCCCCCGGCTTCATCCGTCCCAGCGCCGCCGCATCGATCATCCGCGCGGTCTCCGCCACCTGCGGCACGTGCAGCGACACGATATCAGACTCCGCCAGCAACCCGTTCAAATCACGATATTCATACCCAACGCCCGGCTTCGGCGCGCGCGCCGTGTACAGCACCCGGCACCCCATCGCCGCCAGGATCGGCGCCAGGATCGCCGGCACCGCGCCGAACCCCACCAGCCCCACCGTGCGCCCGCCCAACTCACCCAGTCGGTCCTGCACCGCCGCCGGCGCCCCCCAACCCCCGGCGCGCAACGCCGCATCGAACTGGGGCAGCCGCCGCAACGCCGCCAGCATCAGCAGCAGCGCCATCTCGGCGACCGCCCGCGAATTGGTCCCCGGCAGGTTGCACACCGCAATGCCGCGCGCCCTGGCGGCTTCAAGATCAATCGTGTTCACCCCCACGCCGATCTTCTGGATCAGCCGCAATCCAGGTGCGGCCGCGATCACCGCCGCCGTGCAGGGCTGCAACACATGCCACAGCACCTCCACCTGCGGCAGCGCGGCGAACAGCGCGGCATCGTCGCCCTCGGCGACAAACCCGACCGACAGACCGGGCAAGGCCGCCAGCCGCGCCCGCAGCGCGGGACCGGCTTCATAATGCAGCAGGACGTTCATGCCGCAGGGTTCTCCCGTCGTCTGTTGTGCCGTTATGTGAAACCAAGCAAGGAAGGCCTTCTTTTTCTGAAGAAAAAGAAGCAAAAAGACTTTTATCCATTTCTCTGCGCCCGGCATCACCGGCTAAATGGATAGAAGTTTTTTGGTTCTTTTTTTCAAAAAAGAAAATCCTTCGTTCAAGACCTCCCCAGCACGCTTCCGCCGGCAAACCGCGCCAGCGGCCCCAGCGCCTCCTCGATGCGCAACGCCTCGTTCCACTTCGCCATCCGCTCGCTGCGCGCGAAGCTGCCCACCTTCAACTGCCCGCAGCCCCAGCCGATCGCCAGGTGCACGATGGTCACATCCTCGGTCTCGCCCGACCGCGCCGAGACGATGCCGGCATAGCCCACCTCCTTCGCCGCCTCCCACGCCGCCTTGGTCTCGGTCAGGGTGCCGCGCTGGTTCGGCTTGATCAGCACGGTGTTGGCCGCCCCCTTCGCCGCCGCGTCGCGCACCCTTGCCGCCTCGGTCACCAGGAAATCATCACCCACCACCTGGATCTTCCCGCCATAAGCCTTGGTGAAGGCAACAAACCCATCGGCATCATCCTCCGCCAACGGGTCCTCGATGGAAACGATGGGATAGCGCTCGATCCATCGCCCCAACATCTCGCACATCCCGTCGCTGTCCAGTTCCCGCCCCTCCAGGCCCAGCTTGTACTGCCCGCCACGGCCGAACTCCGATGCCGCGATGTCCAGCGCAATCGCCACCTGCTCCCCCGGCACGAACCCCGCCCGCTCGATGGCACGGACCAGCATCTCCAGCGCCTGGTCGTTGGCGGTGAAGGCCGGCCACCAGCCGCCCTCGTCGGCCACGCCCTGCAACAGCCCGGCCTCCTTCATCAGCAGCCCGGCATGGCGATACACCTCCGCCGTCCAGTCCAGCGCCTGGGCAAAATTCTGCGCGGAGGGGCAGACCACCAGGAAATCCTGAATATCCACCCGCCGCCCGGCATGGGCACCCCCGCCGAAAATCTGGATCTGCGGCAGCGGCATCAGGCTGGCATCGCCGCCGCCCAGATGCCGGTACAGCGGCTTGCCCGCCTCCGCCGCCACCGCATGGGCATTGGCCATCGACACCGCCAGGATGGCATTGCCGCCCAGCCGCGATTTCGCCGGCGTGCCGTCCAGCTTGATCATCGCGCCGTCCAGCCCCGCCTGGTCGCCGGCATCGCGCCCCAGGATCTCGTCGGCGATCTCGCCCTCGATCGCCGCCACCGCCCCGGTCACGTCATAGCCGCCAAACGCCGCCCCGCCATCGCGCCGGTCCAGCGCCTCGCCGCTGCCGGTCGACGCCCCCGCCGGCGCGATCGCCCGCCCGACGGCACCGCCGGCCAGCATCACTTCGGCCTCCACCGTCGGCCGCCCGCGGCTGTCCCACACCCGCCGGCCATGGACATAGACGATCTCGGTCTCGCTCATCGCTTCAGCCCTTCTTCCCAGGCGCCGCGCACATCCGCCAGCCGCTCCACGGGATCGGCCAGCAGCGCGCGCGCAACACCGCGCACGATGTCGCGCGCCGGTTCCGTGGTGATGTACTCCACCGGCGACTTGCCATCCACCCGCGCCAGCAGCAGCCCCGGCAGCAGCCGCGCCGCCCGCGACTCCAGCGCCCCCGCCGGTTCCCAGTCGATCTCCGCCCGGTACGCCGCCGCCAGGGCATCGAAACACGCCAGGAACCCCGCCGTCGCCGCCGGAGTCCACAGGCATTTCAGCAGCAGATGGTTCAGGCAGAACGCCAGGTCGAACGCCGGATCGCCCCACCAGGCGCATTCGGCATCCAGGAACACCGGCCCGTCCGGCCCCGCCAGGATGTTCTTCGGGCTGACATCGCCATGCACCAGCGCCCGCTTGTTGCCCTGCGTCGCCGCCACCAGCGCCAGCAGCGCCGCCGCCCGATCGGGATGCCGCGCCGCCGTCGCCACCAAGTATGGCTCCAGCCGGATATCGTAGAAAATATCGTCGGTCGCGAACATCCGGGCAACATCGGCATCGCGTGCCGTCACCGCATGAATCCGCCCGATTCGCATTCCGACTCGGCCCGCGAATCCGGAGTCGGCGAGTCCATCCCGCAATAGATTCTTCCACAGCGGATACGCGTCGGCCGGCAGGAACGCCATCGCCAGCGCCCCCTCCGCCGCGTCCTGCCCCAACAGTTCCGGCACCGCGCCAGGCACGGCCGCTGCGGCCACTCGCATCCACGCCGCCTCATAGCCGTTGCGCGAAACCGGCGCCCGCCAATCCGCCGCCACCTTCAGCTTGCCCAGCGCCCGTTTCACGCAGACCGAGCGGCCCGGCAGGTCGATCCGCCAGATATCGGACGACACCCCCCCGGTCAGTTGCTCCCCCCGCGTACCTTCCGGCACAACAATTCCCATCCGCCCCAGCGCGGCCAGCAGTTCCAATGGTGGCGCAATCGTGTCCATCCGGGCATCCTGTCCGCCGCCGCCACCGCAGGCAACCGCACGGACAAGGGGAGGAGGCCATGGAAACCATCGAAGCGGATTACATCGTGGTCGGCGCCGGCTCGGCCGGCTGCGTCGTCGCCGCCCGCCTGTCCGAAGACCCCTCCGTCCGCGTGGTGGTGCTCGAAGCCGGCGGCCCGGACCGCAACATCTGGATCCACATCCCGATCGGCTACGGCAAGACCATCACCGATCCCAGCGTCAACTGGATGTACGAAACCGAGCCCGACCCCGGCGCGAATGGACGAAGACTGTTCTGGCCGCGCGGCAAGGTCCTCGGCGGCTCGTCCTCCATCAACGGCCTGCTCTACGTCCGCGGCCAGCCGGCCGACTACGACCACTGGCGCCAGCTCGGCAATGTCGGCTGGGCCTGGGACGACCTGCTGCCCTACTTCAAGCGCAGCGAGGGCCGCGTCGGCCCCGGCGACAACACCCTGCGCGGCCGCGACGGCCCGCTCAGCGTGATCGATTTCCAGGCCCGCTCCCGCCTGTCCGAAGCCTATGTCGCGGCCGCCGAGGCGGTCGGCATCCCGCGCAACGAAGACTACAACGGCGCCGAGCAGGAGGGCGTCGGCTACTACCAGAACACCATGAAGCACGGCCGCCGCTGGTCCGCCCACCGCGCCTTCCTCAAGCCGGCGATGAAGCGCCCCAACCTGCGCGTCATCACCCACGCCCAGGCCGAGCGCGTCCTGCTCGCCGGCAACCGTGCCGTCGGCGTCGCCTACCGCCAAGGGGGCAGGAATGGCGCCGAAAGCCGCACCATCCGCGCCAAGCGCGAGGTCATCCTGTGCGGCGGCGCCATCAACTCGCCGCAATTGCTGATGCTCTCCGGCATCGGCCCCGGCGCCCACCTCACCGAACAGGGCATCGAGGTCGCCCACCACCTGCCCGGCGTCGGCCAGAACCTGCAGGACCACTACCAGGTCCGCTTCGTCTACAAATGCACCGAGGCGATCACGGTGAACGACATCATGATGTCGCCGGTTCGCATGGCCATCATGGGCCTGCAATACGCCCTGTTCCGCACCGGCCCGCTCACCGCCAGCGCCGGCCAGGTCGGCATCTTCACCAAATCCCGCCCGGGGCTGGAGGCACCGGACATCCAGTTCCACTTCATCGGCTTCTCCGCCGACCGCCCCGGCGAGGGCCTGCACAAATTCTCCGGCTTCTCCCAGAACATCTGCCAGCTCCGCCCCGAAAGCCGCGGCGAACTCCTGCTCAAATCCCCCGACCCGCTGGCCCCGCCCGCCATCCACCCCAACTACCTCGCCGCCGAGATCGACCGCACCACCCTGATCGACGGCCTGAAACTGGGCCGCCGCATCGCCGCCCAGCCCCAGATGCGCGCCTTCATCGCCGAGGAGTACCTGCCCGGCACCGCCGTGCAGTCCGACGCCGAGCTGCTCGAATACGCCCGCAACTACGGCGGCACCATCTTCCACCCGATCGGCACGGCGAAGATGGGCAAGGACGACATGGCCGTGGTCGATGACCGCCTGCGCGTCCACGGCATCGCCGGCCTGCGCGTCGCCGACGCCTCGGTGATGCCCACCATGCCCAGCGGCAACACCAACGCCGCCTGCATCATGATCGGCGAAAAATGCGCCGACCTGGTGCGGGGGCAAACGCTGGCCCGCGCGGCTTAGGCTGATTCAATGTTTGTTGCTCGGTAATCGGTGTACACGAGAGATTAAAGTGAGTGATTCTGCAAAGGTTGCGGTACTGATCTTTGGGTTGATTGCATTTTTCGTTGTTATGGAGTTTGCTCCGATCGAATTTCGCTGGTTCGTTAATGGAGCAGTGTTTTCTATTATCGTTTCGGTAATTTATTTTAATTCGCGGAACTGATAGCTCTTTTCAACTTGGCGGGGGCTGACCCTGCGATATGCGGAGAAAATTCAGTGTCCATCTACGCCACCCTCGGCGTCCCCGAGATCATCAACGCCTGCGGCACCGTCACCCGCCTCTCCGGCGGCCTCATGGCCCCCGAGGTCGCCGAAGCCATGCGCCAGGCATCCCTCGCCTGCGTCGACATGGTCACCCTCCAGGCCGCCGCATCGCGCACCATCCGCGACGCCACCGGCGCCGAAGCCGGCATCGCCACCTCGGGCGCCTCCGCCGCCGTCCTGCTCGGCACGGCGGCCATCCTCGCCGGCCTCGACCCCGCGAAGATGAACGCCCTCCCCGAAACCCCCGACGGCCGCCGCGATTTCCTCATGGTCCGCAGCCAGCGCAACATGTACGACAAGGCCCTCGTGGTCGCCGGCGCCCGCATTATCGAAATCGGCATCCCCGACCGCTACTCCGGCCCCGGCGTGCGCGACGCCGCCCCCTGGGAGCTCGAAGCCGCCATCACCAAGAACACCGCCGGCATCTACTACCTCGCCGGCGCCCAATCCAAACCCAGCCTGCGCGAAATCGCCACCATCGCCCGCGAGCACCGCCTCCCCATCCTGGTCGATGCCGCCGGCCAGCTCCCCCCTGCCGCAAACCTCCACCGCTTCCTCGACGAGGGCGCCGACCTCGTCGCCTTCTCCGGCGGCAAGGCCATCGGCGGCCCGCAATCCAGCGGCATCCTCGCCGGCCGCGCCGACCTCGTCGCCTCCGCCCTGCTGCAAATGCTCGACCTCGACGTCTTCGAGGACGCCTGGTCCCCACCCGCCGAATTCGCCCCCCTGCGCCAGATGCGCGGCCTCCCCCACCACGGCATCGGCCGCTCCTGCAAGATCGGCAAGGAGGAAATCGCCGGCCTCTGCGCCGCCCTCCAACGCTTCACCGCCACCGACGAAGCCGCCCGCCGCGCCACCTGGCTCGCCCGCCTGCAACGCATCGCCACCCTCGCCGGCGGCAACGGCCTGTCCATCGAGGGCAGCGCCATCCCGGTCCTGGCCCTCAAGACCCCCAACCTCGACACCGCCATGGCCCTGGCCCGCCGCCTCGCCGCCGGCACCCCGGCCATCCACTGCGGCCTTGGCCGCCGCGACGAGGGGATTCTCACCTTCAACCCGGTCGCCCTTACCGATGCTCACGCCGAGGAAATCGGCAAGCGGCTCGCGGAAAGGGAGGGGTAGGAAGAAAGGCGTTCTTTTTTGAAAAAAAGAACCAAAAAACTTTCGTTCATTTAGCCAAGGAAGTGAATGAAGTCTTTTTGCTTCTTTTTCTTCAGAAAAAGAAGACCTTCCTTCCTTCTCCCCTCTCGCGCCCCGGCGCCGCGGGGGCTTGCATCCCACCGCCCCGGCGCGGCCAATTGCGCTCGCGACCGTGCCGCCGGCGCGGGATTCGGCAGGGAGGTGAACAATGAACGATTTCATGCAGCCGGTCGGGCACTTCATGCTCGACCACAAGACCAAGGGCATGCCCGGCGGCATCGCCCCCTTCCCGATGGCCGAGATCGCGGCAAAGGGCTGGAACATCCTGCGCGAAGACCTCCCCCTGCCGCTGGCGGTGCTGAAGAAGCCCGCCATGGACCACAACGCCGCCTGGATGCGCGATTTCGTCGCCCGCACTGGCGCGGTCATCGCCCCGCACGGCAAGACCACCATGGCCCCCCAGCTCTTCGGCCTCCAGCTCGACGACGGCGCCTGGGCGATCACGGTCGCCACCACCCAGCAGATGGCCGTCGCCCGCGATTTCGGCGTCTCGCGCATCATCCTGGCCAACCAGCTCGTCGGAAAACAGGCGATCCGCTACGTCTTCGACGAGCTGAAGCGCGACCCCGCCCTGGAATTCTTCTGCATCGTCGACTCCGAAGCCAACGTCGCCCAACTCGCCGCCGCCGCGCGCGAAGCCAATATCGGCCGCCCGCTGCAAGTCTTCCTCGAAGGCGGCTGGCAGGGCGGGCGCACCGGCGTGCGCGACATCCAGACCGGCCTGCGCGTCGCCCGCGCCGTCAAGGCCGCATCCCCCCACCTCGCGCTCCGCGGCGTCGAGGGTTTCGAGGGCCTGACCCCGGCCGACCGCACCGCTGCCGAAACCCAGGTCCGCGACTTTCTGGACATGCTCGTCCAACTCGCCCAGGCCTGCGAGCGCGACGACCTGTTCGCGCCCGGCGAGGTGATCCTCACCGCCGGCGGCAGCGCCTTCTACGACATGGTCCTCGCCCGCTTCAGCCACGCCGGCCTCAAGTCGCCCACCCGCGTCATCACCCGCAGCGGCTGCTACATCACCCAGGATTCCACCCGCTACCGCCGCTTCTTCTCCGAGATCATGGATCGCACCCCCGAAGCGGGGCAGGGCGGCGGCCTGCTCTCCGCGATCGAGGTCTGGGCCTACGTCCAGTCCCGCCCCGAGCCCGGCAAGGTCCTGCTCACCGTCGGCGCCCGCGACTTCGGCACCGACGACCGCCCCATTGCGGAATCCTGGTTCCGCCCCGGCTCCACCATGACCCGGCCGGAACCCATCCCCCCCGGCCACCTCGTCACCGGCCACAACGACCAGCACACCCACATGACCGTCCCCGAAGACTCCCCCCTGCAAGTCGGTGACATGCTCACCTTCGGCATCGGCCACCCCTGCCTCACCTTCGACAAATGGCAAGTCCTCATGGTGGTGGACGACGCCTACAACGTCGTCGGCGCGGTGCGGACGTTCTTCTGACGCCGCGTCGCATCGGGAACCGGCAATCGGGCAAGCGGAAGATTTTCCATACGGACAAGGAATCCCCTTGGCGCGGTTTTCCGGTTACGTAGAATAACCGGAATGCCAAACATCGCCGCCAGCTTCACCCTCATCCTGACCGGGCTGCGCGCCGCCATCGGCGCGTTCCTGTCCCGCCAGACCTCCA
>JADLHF010000133.1 GCA_020848935.1 Acetobacteraceae bacterium | reverse complement strand
TGGCCCACAAGATCGCCCGCTGCATCGAATGGGTCAGCCACTGCCACACGCTGGAGCCCGGCGACATCCTGGCCACCGGCACCAACCACCGCGGCCTGTCCAGCTTCCAGGACGGCGACACGGTGGAACTGGAAACCCAGGGCCTCGGCCGCCTCAGCTTCAAGGTCTCAGACGCCCTCAAGCGGACCTGGGCGCGCGACACCCGCCTGGAGCGCGCCGAAAAGAGCCTCTCGGCCACCGCCCCGCAGCTCACCGGCAAATACGCCCAAGCCTGATTGCCCTGGCACTCCGGGCGGCAATGGCATAATCTGCCATCCCGCCCGGAGCACCATCCCATGCCAACCCGCAACGTCGTCCTCACCGCCCACCACGAAGCCCTGATCGAGCGCCTGGTCGCCTCCGGCCGCTACCAGAACGCCAGCGAAGTCCTGCGCGCCGGCCTGCGCGAGCTCGAACGCCAGGACGGTGAGTACGAGGCCAAGCTCACGGCCTTGCGCGCCGCCGTGCAGGTGGGCCTGGATGACATCGAGGCCGGGCGTTACACGGAATTTTCTTCGGTGGGCGCATTCATCACCCACCTTGAAGGCGTCGCCGACAGCGTGCTCAAGCGTCGGCGGCGGTGACCCGCCCCGGCTGGCGGGTACGCCTTTCCGATCGTGCGGCGACCGATTTCGCCGAGATCATCGACTGGACAATCGATGAGTTTGGGACACATCGGGCGAACACCTACATCGCCCTGCTGATGCGATGCCTTCGCACCCTCGAAGGCGGCCCCTATGTGACCGGAACCCAGGATCGAGCCGCGCTGCAACCCGGACTACGCTCCATCCGTGCCCTGCGAACCCGTCACGTTGTGCTATTTCGCGCGCCGCCGGATACGGCGGGCGGCACGATCACCGTCCTGCGCATCCTCCACGATGCCATGGACCCCGCTCGCCACCTGCCCCAAGCCGAAGACCCCGCCTGACCTTCCCACCCGCCGCCCGGCACGGCACACTCCGTTCCCAAACCGGAGCACCCCAGCATGCGCATCCACAATCTCTACGTCGACGCCCAGGGCGAGACCCATTTCCGCGACCTCGACGTCACCTGGACCCGCGAAGGCCCCGGCGGAAAAATGTCGGCCCTGGAGCCCGCCACCGGCATCATCTTCCGCGAAACTCCCGGCAGCTACGACTACGACTGGCACCCCGCGCCCCGCCGCCAATACATCATCAACCTCGACGCCGGCGTGCGCATCACCGTCAGCGACGGCGAAGTGCGCGAGATCGGCGCCGGCGAAATCCTGCTGGTCGAGGACACCCACGGCAAGGGCCACATCTCCCAGGCCATCGCCGGCCAGATGCGCCATTCCGTCTTCATCACGCTCGACTAGGGTAAGGAAGGGCAGGGCGCTGCCCTGCACCCGTTGGGGGCAGGGGCCCCCAAACCCCGTGAACGCGGTGCGGCGGGCTTGGCGCCATCGCGCTGGTCAGCCGCGCGCCGATTGTTGTGGTGCAGCATGGCCGGGATGGGCTAGGTCGCGCCTTCGCGTCGGCGGTCCCGCCGGCCCCACCATACCCGGATTCCCGCACCCATGCTGTTCCCCCGCCTGAACGCGGCCCTTGAGCGCGCGCTCGAAGCCCGCGGCTACGCCGAACCCACCGAAGTCCAGGCTGCCGTGCTGGCCACCGAGGCCGATGGCCGCGACCTGCTGGTCTCCGCGCGCACCGGCTCCGGCAAGACCGTCGCCTATGGCCTGGCCTTCGCGCCCGACCTGCTCGGCGCCGCCGAACGCATGCCCCGCGCCGCCGCCCCGCTCGCCCTGGTGATCGCGCCGACCCGCGAACTCGCCATGCAGGTCCAGGGTGAGCTGGAATGGCTCTACGCCCAGGCCGGCGCCCAGGTGGTGTCCTGCGTCGGCGGCATGGACGCGCGCCGCGAAGCCCGCCTGCTCGCCGCCGGCTGCCACATCGTCGTCGGCACCCCCGGCCGGCTGAAGGACCACATCCAGCGCAGCCAGCTCGACCTGTCGTCCCTGCGCGTCGCCGTGCTCGACGAAGCCGACGAGATGCTCGACCTCGGCTTCCGCGAGGATCTCGGCTTCATCCTCGAAGCCGCCCCCGCCGAAAAGCGCACCCTGCTGTTCAGCGCCACCATCGCCCGCGAGATCGCCGCCCTCGCCCGCCAATACCAGCGCAATGCCCTGCGCATCGACACGGTGGACAAGTCCCGCCCGCACGAGGACATCGAATACCGCGCCATCCGCGCCGGCCAGGGCGAGGAATTCGGCGCCCTGGTCAACGTCCTGCGCGCCGCCGACAGCCGCGCCCTGGTGTTCTGCGCCACCCGCGACGGCGTGCGCGCCCTTCACCAGCGCCTGTCCAACCACGGCTTCGCCGCCGTCGCGCTCTCGGGCGAACTCAGCCAGGCCGAGCGCACCTCGGCGCTCGCCGCCCTGCGCGATGGCCGCGCCTCCGTGTGCGTCGCCACCGACGTCGCCGCCCGTGGCCTCGACCTGCCGGAACTCGACCTGGTGGTGCATTTCGACCTGCCCAACGGCCCCGAGGCCCTGCTCCACCGCAGCGGCCGCACCGGGCGGGCAGGGCGCAAGGGCGTCTGCGCCCTGATCGTCCTGCCGCGTGCCCGCCGCCGCGCCGAACAGCTGCTGATGGCCGCCAAGGTCGTCGCCCGCTGGATGCCCCCGCCCGACGCCGCCGCCATCCGCGCCGCCGACCAGGCCCGCCTCGCCGGCGACCCCGCGCTGACCGAGCCCGCCAGCCCCGAGGAAGCCGCCCAGGTCGCCACCCTGCTCGCCGCCCACGGCGCCGAGGCCGCCGCGCTGGCGCTGCTGCGCCTGCATCGCGCCCGCCAGCCCGCCCCGGCCGAAATCTCCACCCCGCCGGAGCCCGAGTCCCGCAGCCCCACGCCACGCCAGGCACTCGGCCCCACCCAGTGGTTCCAGCTCAACATCGGCCGCCACAAGAATGCCGACCCGAAATGGTTGCTGCCCCTGCTGTGCCGCCTGGGTGGCGTCAGCCGCAAGGACATCGGCGCCATCCGCATCTTCGAGCGCGACACCAGGTTCGAACTGGTGGCCGGTGCCGTTGACGGCTTCCTGGCGTCCGTGGCCGTGGCCGAGATGGAGGACATGCGGATCACCCCGACCACGCCCGACCGCCCGGCCTTCGCGCCCCCGGGCCGGCCCGAGCCGGCCGACGCCCCGCGCCGCTTCAAGCCGCATGGCATGAAGCCCTATGCCAAGCCCTATGCCAAGCCGGGTGCAAAACGCGCCCGCCGGCCGGTCCGCGCCGCCGCCGGCTAGTGCTTCGGTGCTGACAGGCACGTCAGCCTGTCGGCCGGGTCGGCGCACCCGCATTGCGGCTGCATGTCCTGGTTCAAGCGGGCGTGTCGCGCTGCCGCTTGAGGAGCCCGGCCGCGTCGATCACCGGCACCGCGTCACCGGCCGCCAGCTGCGCGGCGACCTGATCCCGCGCCACCTCACGCACCCCAGCTTACGCCGGCTCGCGGTCGCGCTCGGCCATCATCTCGCGAAAGGCCGGGCGCGCCTGGCAGGCGGCCAGCCAGGCCTTGATGTGCGGATAGGCATCGATCAGCGCCGGGGCCGCCTGGGCATAGCGGATCACCTCCGCCACGTTGATGTCGGCCACCGTGAAGCGCCCGCCCACCAGGTGCCCACCGCCCGCGGCCAGGGCGGTGTCCAGCGCCGCGAACGGCCCGGCCAGCGCATCGATCGACGCCTGGCGCAGCGCCGCATCGCCGGCCGGGCCGCTGTTGTACAGGATCTGGATGGTCCGCGGTTCCGCCGAGGTCGCCGCCCATAGCGACCATTGCACCATCCGCGCCTCCTCCTGCAGGTCCTTCGGCGCCAGCGGTCCGCCATGCTTGCGGGCGAGGTACAGGCTGATCGCCAGGCTCTCGTGCAGCACGAAGCCGTCATCGTCCATGGTGGGAACCTGGCCGGCGGGGTTGATCTTCTTGAACGCCGGGCTGGCCGTGTGCATCGGCGCGCCGGGGGCGTCGGGGTCCGGCAGGCGATAGACCTGGATCACCGGCACCTGCTCGTAGGCCAGGCCCAGCTCCTTGGCCAGCCAGATCGGCCGAGTCGCCCGCGAGCGCAGCACGCCGTAGATTTTCAGGCCCATGTCCGTGTTTCCCTAAACGAATGCCAGAACCCGCGCCGGCGTCTTCACCATGATCTGGTCGATCTCGTCCTCGGTGAAGCCGCGCTCGCGCATGAGTGGAAGGATGTTCTTGTAGATGTGGCTGTAGCCATGCCCGCCCAATTTCGTCAGCCGCGTGCAGTAGCAGATGTCGTGGCTGATCGCGATCCGCTCCAGATGGCCGTGCTCGATCAGCAGCCGGATCAGCTTCAGCCGCATGCCGTCATTGGGCATATCGACGTTGGAGATGCCGTAGAACGTCGTCTCCTGGCCGAACAGGTCGAACTCCACGATCACCCCGGTATCGGCCAGCCGCAGCAGCCGCGCATGGTCGAAGATGGTGCGGTCGATGTGGGAGATCACCACCCGGCCGAGATCGACGCCCCGCGCGCGCAGGAAATCGGCCACCTCCTGCGGCTGGTCGGGATCGCGGCCCGGATGGACGTTGATCGCCGCACCCGTCTCCTGCTGCGCGATCACGGCGGCCTGCATCACCTGCTTCTCGTGGTCGGTCCACGGCGCCTGGCAGCCGACCTCGCCGATGATGCCGGAGCGCACGTCGGTTCCCCAGGCGCCCACGGTGATCTGCTCGATCATCTCGGCGGCATAGGCATCCACGCCGCGGCCGAAGGTGGCGGCGGCCTGGTATTCGTCGACATAGAAGCCGCAGCCCATCACGATATGGGTGTCGGTGGCCTCGGCGATGGCACGCAGCCCGGCCGGGTTGGGCTGCAAGCCCTCGCAGGTGAGTTCCACGATGGACTTGCCGCCGGCCGCGCGCATCTTGGCCACCTCGTCGGTGATCATCTCGGGGATCACCAGCTTGTATTTGCCGGCATGGGGCACGCGGCCATAGATCACCTCGTGGTAGTTCTCCAGCGTGATCTCCGGCCAGGGCTGGTTCAGTGCCGCAAGCTTCGGCGGCGTGATGTCGCACAGCAGATGCTCGTGCATCAGCGTCGGCCCGAGTTCGCCGGGTGCGATCAGGCCGCGCACGGTCTGGATGCGGTTCGTCAGTTCGCTGCGCGTGACCATGGCCGGCTCCTGGGTTGGGCGGCCATTGTGGCGCATGACGCCGCGAAGGGAAGAGTCGGCGGGGAAAATTGGTCGGAGCGGCGGGATTCGAACCCACGACCCCCAGTCCCCCAGACTGATGCGCTACCAGACTGCGCTACGCTCCGACCGTGGGGAGGCACCCTGTAGCAGTGACCGCGCGGCACTGCAATGCGCCTCGTCCGCGCCAACCGGCGCCCGCTGCAATCGGCGCCTTTCGGCGCTCACGGCAGCAGGGCGCGCAGAGCCTCCAGCTCCTTGAGCGTGTGCGCCAGCACGCCGCGCAGGCGGGCCGCCTCGGCGGCCAGTTGTTCGCTGCGCGGGTCCGGGGCACGCGCCTCATCGCCCCTGCCGGCGCGCGGTGCCGCCCGCCTGGCGCCGGAATGCGCGGCGGCCGGGGCGAGCCCGGGCATCGGCAGTTCGGGCGCGTCGCTGGCCGAAGCGGTGTCGGCGTCGCCGTCATCCTCCAGCCGATCCTCGGGCGGGGCGGGCGGAATGTCATCGGACAGCTTGCCGCCGCCTTCGCGCAGCAGGCGCTGCACGCCCTTGATGGTGTAGCCCTGGATGTACAGCAGATCGGAGACCCGGCGCAGCAGCGCGATGTCATCCGGCCGGTAATAGCGCCGGCCGCCGCCGCGCTTCAGCGGCTTCACCTGGGGGAACTTGGTCTCCCAGAAGCGCAGGACATGCTGCGGGATGTGAAGTTCATCGGCTACTTCGCTGATGGTGCGAAACGCGTTGGGCGCCTTCTTGAGCTTGCCGCGACCGCCATCGGCGCTGTCATCGGCATCGTCGGCGATGGGGGCGATGCGACCGCTCATTCATCGTCTCCGCCGGCCGGCGGCGCCACGTGGTTGACATGGGCACGCAGCACCTGGCTCGGCCGGAACACCAGGACCCGGCGCGGCAGGATCGGCACCTCGACCCCGGTCTTCGGGTTGCGGCCGATCCGGCGGCCCTTCTGGCGCACGGAAAAGGTGCCGAAGCCGCTGATCTTGACGGATTCGCCTGCCTCCAGCGCGGCGCTCATGCGGGCAAGCACCACCTCCAGCAGATCGGCGGATTCGTTGCGGGAGAGACCGACCTGGGTATAGATGGTCTCGGTCAGGTGGGCGCGCGTGACGGTGTTCATCGCGGCACGCTATGCAGACTGCGGCGCGGCGTCAAGAATACTCTGTAATCAAGCCCTTGGATCGGCCCGATTGCAGGCCGCTACAGCCGCACCAGGGCGCTGCCCCAGGTCAGCCCGCCGCCCAGCGCCTCCATCAGCACCAGGTCGCCGCGCTTGATGCGGCCATCGCCATAGGCCTGGGCCAGCGCCAGCGGGATGGAGGCGGCCGAGGTGTTGGCGTGCTGGTCCACCGTCACCACCACGCGGTCCGGGGCCAGGCCCAGGCGCTTGCCGATCGCCTCGATGATGCGCAGGTTGGCCTGGTGCGGCACCAGCCAATCGACATCGTTGTGATCCAGGCCGTTGACCGCCAGCGCCTCGCTCACCGCGCTGGCCAGCTTGGTCACGGCGTGGCGGAACACCTCGTTGCCCTTCATCACCAGATGGCCGGGCCTGTCCGGCTGGCCGACCGCGCCATCGACAAACAGGATATCGCCCAGGTCGCCCTGTGCGTGCAGATGGGTGGACAGGATGCCGGGCTCGCCGACACCGCTACCTCGCGCGTCGCCCGCTTCGCCGGCCCGCACCAGCACCGCGCCGGCACCGTCGCCGAACAGCACGCAGGTGCCGCGATCGTCCCAGTTCATGATGCGCGAATAGACCTCGGCGCCGATCACCAGCATGGTGCGCGCCTGGCCGGCGCGGATCATGCCGTCGGCCACCGACAGGGCGTAGATGAAGCCGCTGCAGGCCGCGGAGATGTCGAAGCCGAAGCCGCTCGCGCCCAGGGCGGCCTGGACCCGCACCGCGACGGCGGGAAACGCCTGGTCCGGGGTGGCGGTGGCGACGATGATGCCGTCCACCGCCGCGGCCGCCACGCCGGCATCGGCCAGCGCGGCGCGGGCCGCCGCGGTGGCCATGAAGGCGCAGCTTTCATGCGGGGCGGCCAGGTGGCGCTGGCGGATGCCGGTGCGCTCGCGGATCCAGGCATCGGAGGTATCGACGCGCTGCGCCAGTTCGTCGTTGGTCACCACGCGGGCGGGGAGATAGGCGCCGATGCCGACCAGCTGCGTGCGCGGCGGCGCCGATGCGGCGGGTCCGGCCATCTCAGCGCGCCGCGGCGAGGCGTGATCCGCCATTGGCGCTGCCCGGTTCTGGGCCGGCGTTGTCTGCTGGTCCATTTCCTGATCCGTTTCCTGTCGTGCCCAGGCCTGCGCCATTGGGGGCGGCTGTGCCATCACCGGCCGCGCCGGGCACGGGCGCCAGCGCGGCCAGTCGGCCGAGCCCGTCGCGAATGCCGTCGTTGAAGCGGTGCACCACCATGTCCATCGCCACGTCCACGGCATGGGCGAAGCCCTGGGCGTCGGTGCCGCCATGGGATTTCACCACCACGCCGCCGAGGCCCAGCATCACCGCGCCGTTGTAGCGCCGCGGATCCAGCCATTCGCGCAGCCGCTCCAGCCCCGGGCGGACCAGCAGGTAGCCCAGCTTGGCCGCGAGCGAGGCGGAGAACACCTCGCGCAGCATCTGGCTCATCAGCTTCAGCGCGCCCTCGCCGGTCTTCAGCGCGACATTGCCGGTGAAGCCGTCGGTGACCACCACGTCGGTGGTGCCGGCGGCGATGTCGTGGCCTTCGACAAAGCCGTGGAATTGCGGGCCGAGATGGCTTGCGCGCAGCGTTTCGGCGGCCAGGCGCAGCTTGTCGCTGCCCTTCAGCTCCTCGGAGCCGACATTCAGCAGGCCGATGCTGGGCGCGGTCAGGCCGAGCACGGTGCGCGCGAAGATGTCGCCCATCACCGCGAACTCCACCAGGTTGCGCGTGTCGCAGACCACGTTGGCGCCGAGGTCCAGCAACACCACGTCGCCGCGCGCCGAGGGGCCGATGGCGGCCATGGCCGGGCGGTCGATGCCGGGCAGGGTCTTGATGACGATCTTGGCCAGCGCCAGCAGCGCGCCGGTGTTGCCGGCGGAGACCACGCCGGAGGCCTCGCCGGCGGCCACCGCGTCGATCGCCACGCGCATCGAGGCGCCGCGCAGGCGCAGGGCGGCGGTGGGCTTCATGTCGCCGGAAATGGCATCCGGCGCGTGGCGCACGGTGCACAGCGCGGCGGCGCGGGGGTGGCGCACCAGCAGCGGCGCCAGCTTGGCCTCGTCGCCCACCAGCAGGAAGCGCGCGCCGGGATGGCGCTCGGCGGCGATGTCCAGCCCCTGGACCACCACGTCGGGCGCCTGGTCGCCGCCCATCGCATCGACCGCCAGGCTATAGGCGGGGCTCATGCCATGCCTGCCGAAGCGCATGCCAACATGGCGGCGCCGCCCATGTCGGCGCGCATCTGCCGGACGATCGGCAGTCCTAGACGCGGACGGTGCCCTTCAGCGCCTTGCCCGCCACCGAGACTTCGCGGCCGTCGTAGTGGCCGCAATGGCTGCAGACGTGGTGCGGGCGCTTCAGCTCGCCGCAATTGGTGCATTCCGCGTGCGCCGCCGCGCTCAGCGCGTGATGGCTGCGCCGCATGCCCATGCGCGAGGGAGAGGACTTCTTCTTGGGTACGGCCATGGGACAACGCAGCTCCGGTCAGCGTGACTATCCGTACGGCGCGGGCGGGCATGAGCGGCGCGCACCGGCCAGCCCGAACGGGCTGGGGCGGGTGCGTCCGGCCCGGCGCTCCGGCGGATGCGTTCACATAAAGGCGATAACGCGAGGCGCGCCAACTAGCAGAGCCGCCGGCCCCCCGCAAGCCATCGCGCAACATGGCACGCATCTCAGCCTTTCCGCGCCCGGCGCGCGAGCGCGGCAAAGGGTGATTCGGCGGCGCCGTCATCCGTGGCTGCCCCCGGCTGCGCGGGCGCCGGCAGCGCGGCATCCTGCATGCGGGGGTAGGGGTCCAGCGCCAGCGCGAGCTGCTCCACCGCCGCCTCGCCGAGGTCGATCTGCCGGCCGTGGTACGGCACCTCGTCATCGGCATCGGGATCGAGCATGATGTCCTCGTCCTCCTCCATCGCATCGGCGGGTACGAAGCGCAGGCGGAATGCCTCGACCAGCTCGGCCTCGAACAACTCTAGCGTGACCACGCATTCGCGCGTGACGCGTGCGGCCAGGCGGCCCTCGGCGGCCACCACGCCGTCGCCGGCGGGTACCAGGCGGAAGCGGCAGGACAGCGCCGCCACGGCGGGGATCTGCAGGCGTTGCGCAATCGCGGCGCATTCCGCTGGCGTGGCCACCACCTCCCGCTCGCCGCCGGCGGCCAGCTGCGCCAGGGTGACGGGGCGGTGCAGTTCGCCGGCCGGCGATGGGGGTGGCGCGGTCATGCCGGCACCTCCTCGGGCGCGGGAAATTCCGCCGTGCCCGCCAGCAGCGCCGCCGGCGCGGCCTGTGCCAGCGCCGCCGCCTGCCGGCGCACCAGGGCGGCGAGCCGGCGCGGCGCGTCCTCGGCGACCGCGCCGCCGCGCCAGACATTGCGCGCCAGCGCCGCGGCCAATGCCGCATCGTCCTGCGCCAGCGCCGCCTCGTAGGCCGCGGCACGGCCGTGCAGCGCCTCCCACATCGCCCGCACGCGGCGCCCGACCGCCAGGTCGCTGACGCCGAGTTCGCGCAAATTCGTGTCCATGTCGGTGAACATGGCGTCGAACACCGCCTGGGCAACGTCCGGCCCCGGCGGGGGCAGCGCGTTCAGGCGGCGGATCAGCAGGAAGACGTGCAGCCCCACCATGTCGAACCGCCCGTCCAGCGTGTCCGGCACGCCGAGCGCGCGATAGAACCAGGGCTGGCGCGCGGCCGCCACCGCGGCGCAATACAGCTGGTACCCGGTCCGCTCGTGACGGCGTCGCCGCAGAAACCCCAGCACTCCCCGCTCTCCCGCTGCGCGCCGGATTGGCGCAATGGCCGGGCGCAATGGCGCGTCCGCCGCGATCATGCTACCACGTCGCCGCGGCAGGCAAATCCGCCCCGCCGTTGCCCGCCGTTCGCACCGCACGCCGAAGCCGAGGACCGCATCGTGTCGCCACCCCGCCCCTTTCCGCGTCCCCTCGCCCTGTTGGCCCTGCTGCTGCTGGCCGGCGCGCCGCTGGGCGGGTGCAGCGGCGACTCGACAGGCTTCCTGAGCTTCCCGATCCAGGCGCGCGGCAACCGGGTGGATGCCGAGCAGTTGGCGCAGCTGGTGCCGGGCACCTCGACGCGCGGCGATGTCGCGGCACTGCTGGGCTCGCCCACCGCGCGGGCGGCGTTCGACGACAATACCTGGATCTACATCTCCGAGATGACCAAGCCGGTGATCGGCGCCACCAACGCGGTGTACGACCAGACATCCATCGTGGTGGCGTTCGACCAGGCCGGGGTGCTGCGCCGGATCGAGACCAAGGGCATGGACGACGCGGTGCCGGTGGCGATCGTGGCGCGCACCACGCCGACGCCGGGCAGCGAAGCCAGCTTCCTGCAGCAACTGCTGGGCAATGTCGGCCGCTTCAATCCCGGCG
The DNA here is from genome assembly GCA_020848935.1 of Acetobacteraceae bacterium. Taxonomy (GTDB): domain Bacteria; phylum Pseudomonadota; class Alphaproteobacteria; order Acetobacterales; family Acetobacteraceae; genus CAMDGX01. The sequence goes on along the minus strand of JADLHF010000133.1, from coordinate 4,424 downwards.
GCCCCGGCGGCGGCAGCGTGGCGCCGCGCAGCAACTACTGATCCATCCGGCCCGGCTGGCGCCCGATACCGATACCGATACCGATACCGATACCGATACTGGCCGCGGCCGAGGGCGCGGTGGGCAGCGACGGGCGCATTTTGATGCGATAACGTAATGATTTAGGCAAGGTCGCGTGCTGCCGGTCAGCGGTATTTTTTCTTCCAGGCGCGGGCGGCCAGACGGACGTAGCGGGGCAGGGGGCGGTCGTGGATGGCGGGCCGGGGTGTCGGGGCGGGAGGTTTGGGCCGGGGGGGCCGGGTGGGTTGGGGATTGGGCGCGGGCGGGCGCAGCGGGGCCGGCAGGGTGAGACCCAGCATGCGGCAGAGCGGGCGCAGGGTGCGGGCGAGGCCGTTCAATGCCGGCGGCGGGGCGGTGGCCAGGAGCGCCAGGGTTGCCGGGTCGCCGAGCAAGGCTTCGAGCTGGGTGGCGTGGGCGGCGACGTCGTGGCGGCGGGCGTCGTTGTGCAGGGCGCGGAAGACCCAGGCACGGCCTTGCGGGATGTAGGGGGTGGGGCGGGGGCCGCCGGTGCGGCCGGGGCGCGGCGGGCGGATGCGCGGGGCGATGCCGGCGGCGAGGCGGGCGAGCAGGGTGACGAGGCGCTGGCGGGCGCGGGAGATGCGGTTGCAGAGGGCGACGGTGACGAGGGTCTTGAGGCGGACGAGGAGGAGGGCGGCGAGCGAGGTCAGGATGGCATCGAGACGCGCGGCGAGGGTTAGCGCCGGGTGGTCCTGGGTGGGGGTTGCGGGGTTGTTCATGGTTTGTTTTTAGCGCCAGGGGAGAATCGGCGCAAGGAATTTTATCCTCTACCGGGCATTTTTCGTGGATTGGGGTTCTTGGGGCGGGTGGCGGGAATGGCTTGTGGATCGCCCCCCGCGCCGGCGCCCCCCGCGAAGGGCGAGAGAAGAAAGAAGTGAACGAAGTTTTTTTGCTTCTTTTTGTTCACAAAAAGAAGTCCTCACCTTGTTTCCACCCGGACCAAACCGAGGTTGATCCGGGATCTCCGGCATCAACCGGCGCGGGCGCCAGGCGTGGCGTGCGGGGAGTTGTTCGTTTCGTTCGCGCGGTTCAGGATGGCGGGCATTGGACGGTACGGCTCGATCCATGCCGCCTTCTGGACAGGGAGATATCAACATGCGTCGCCGCGACATCCTCAAGACCGCGCTGGCCGGAACCGCCGCGCTGGCAGCCCCCTCGGTGGTGCGGGCGCAGAATGCCAGCACGCTGCGCTTCGTGCCGCACGCCGATCCCTCGTCGCTGGACCCGGTGTGGACCACGGCGGACATCACCCGCAACGTGTCGCTGACGGTGTTCGACACGCTGTACGGGGTGGACAAGGAGGGCAATCCGCATCCGCAGATGCTGGCCGGGGCCACGCTGTCGTCGGATGGCCTGACCTGGGAGGGCACGCTGCGCGACGGGCTGAAGTTCCATGACGGCACGCCGGTGCTGGCGCGCGATGCGGTGGCGTCGGTGAACCGGGCGTTCAAGCGCGATGCGCTGGGCCAGGCGGCGGCGGCGCGGATGAACGAGATGACCGCGCCCAGCGACAAGACCATCCGCATCCGGCTGAAGACGAAGTTCGGGCTGCTGCCGACGGCGCTTTCCGCCTATACCACCGCGGTGATGCCGGAGCGGATTGCCGGCAAGACCGATGCCAACACCCAGATCCCCGAGGTGATGGGCAGCGGGCCGTACAAGTTCAAGGCCGACGAGCGGATTCCCGGCGCGCGCATCGTGTTCGAGCGCAACGCCGCCTATGTGCCGCGCCCGGCTGGGGGGGTGGACAGCTTCACCGCCGGGCCGAAGGTGCCGCATTTCGAGCGCGTGGTGTGGACGATCATGCCGGACCCGGCCACGGCGATGTCGGCGCTGCTGAACAACGAGATCGACTGGTGGGAGAACCCGACCATCGACCTGATCCCGGCGCTGAAGAAGGACCGCCGCCTGGTGCTGGAGAACAAGGACCCGGCGGGCTCGATCGGCTGCCTGCGGTTCAATCACCTGTTGCCGCCGTTCGACAACGTGAAGATGCGCCAGGCGGTGCAGACGGCGATCAACCAGCGCGACGTGATGGAGGCGGTGGCGGGGGCGGAGCCGAGCATGATCCGCGTGCCGGCCGGGCTGTTCATTCCCGGTTCGCCGCTGGCCAATGACGAGGGGTTCGATCGCGTGGCCAAGTGGGGCAACATCGAGCTGGCGAAGAAGCAGCTGGCCGAGGCCGGCTACAAGGGCGAGCGCATCGTGGTGCTGTCGGCGACCTCGATCCCGAGCATCTGGGCCGAGGCGCAGGTGGCCAACGACGTGCTGAAGCGGATGGGGCTGAACATCGACGTGGTGGCGGTGGAGTGGGGCACGGTGGTGCAGCGCCGCGCCAGCACCGAGACGATCGACAAGGGCGGGTGGAACATCTTCTACACCTATCTGGGCGGGGCGGGGAATTTGTCGCCGGCGTCGATGTCCGCGGCGCGCGGCAACGGGCGGCGGGCGTGGTTCGGCTGGCCGGACATGCCGAAGATGGAGGCGTTGCGCGACAAGTGGTTCGAGGCCCCGGACATGGCGGCGCAGAAGGCGCTGGTGCGGCAGATGCAGGCGCTGGCGTGGGACGAGGTGCCGTATGTGAACCTGGGCAGCTATGTGGGGGTGACCGGGTATTTCAACTACCTGAAGGGCATCCGCGACGGGTTCCCGCAGATGTACGGCGTGCGGCGGGGCTGAACCTCCCGAGTGGCCCGGCCCCCGTGCGCGGGGGCCGGCGGCTATGGCAGGCGGCTATGGCAGGCGGCTATGGCAGGCGGCTATGGCAGGTGGGCGATCGACTCGGCGAGCAGGGCGAAGAAGCGGTCGGGGTCGATGGTGTCCAGCAGGCGGGCGTTGGGCGGCAGGGCGAGGCGGGACCAGCGGTCGATGATGGTCTGGCCGCGGCCGGGGCCGTTGGTGCAATCGACCACGGCGTGGACGTCGCGGTGGGTGAAGATTTCGGGGGCGAGCAGCCAGGCGATGGCGCAGGCGTCGTGCTGGGGGTGGCCGGCATAGGCGAGGCGCCGGGTGGGCGGGACGGTGGCCATGATGGCGGCGGCGGCGGCGCGGCAGGTGCCGGGGCCGTCTTGCAGTGCTGCGATGCGCGCCGGGGTGCACAGCGCCTGGGAGGTGAGGTGCAGGGTGGCCAGGGTGATCGGGCGGGCGCAGGCGAGCACGATGGCCAGCGCCTCCGGGTCGCTCCAGGCGTTGAATTCGGCGGCGGGGGTGACGTTGCCCTCGGCCCAGGCGCCGGTCATCAGGACGATTTCGGCGATGTTGGCGGCCAGCGCGGGTTCGGTGGCCAAAGCGAGGGCGAGGTTGGTGGCGGGGCCGATGCCGACCAGGGTGAGGCCGGCGCCGGGCTGGTCGGCGGGGCCGGCCTGGCGCAGGGCCTGGCGGATGGCGTCGGCGGCGAGGCCGGGGGCAGCGGGCGGGCCGTCGGGCAAGTCCACGCCGCCGATGCCGTTTTCGCCGTGGACGCGGGTTTCGCTGGTGAAGCTGCCGAGCAGCGGGCGGTCGGCGCCGGCGATGACGGGGATGGCGCGGCCGGTGAGGCCGACCAGGGCGCGGGCGTTGCGCAGGGTGTGGTGGAGGCCGACATTGCCGCCGGCGACGGTGACCGCGCGGACGTCCAACGCCGGGTTGCCGAGGGCGAGGAACAGGGCGATGGCGTCGTCGGTGCCGGGGTCGCAGTCGATTAGGATGGGGCGTGCCATGATGCCGCCAGCTTGCACGGCCAGGATGAAGCGGTGAAGCCCCCATGCATGCGCGTCGGTTCCGCTGCGGCGCAGCATTGCGTATGGAAAGGCCCCGCCCCAACCGGATGACCCGCATGCCGCGCGCAACCCTGCTCCTTCTTGCCCTTCTGCCGCTGGCCGGCTGCGGGCCGAGCTATTCGCCCAACACCTATTCCAGCAGCGCCGTGCAGCAGGCGGCGAAGGTGGAACAGGGCGTGGTGGTGGGGGTGCGGCGCGTGGGGGTGGCGGCGCAGGGCACCACCGGGGCGGTGACCGGGGCGGCGGCGGGCGGGGCGGTGGGCTCGCAGGTGCCGGCGGGCGGGGCGGTTGCCTCCACGCTGGGGGCGATCGGCGGGTCGCTGGTGGGCGGGCTGGTCGGCAGCGGGGTGGAGAAGGCGACCGGCGAGACGGCGGCGTTCGAATACATCGTGCGCAAGACTTCGGGCGAGCTGGTCTCGGTCACCCAGAATGACGAGGTGCCGCTGGCGCTGGGGGAGAAGGTGCTGGTGATTGCCGGCAGCCAGGCGCGGATCGTGCCGGACTATACCGTGCCGGCCGAGACGGCGGCGCCGAAGCCGGAGCCGCAGGCGACATCGCAGCCCGCGCCGCAGGCGACATCGCAGCCCG
>JADLHF010000132.1 GCA_020848935.1 Acetobacteraceae bacterium | reverse complement strand
TAGGCCCGGATAGGCCCGGCCGGCCTTGCCAACGCGCCGGGCGGCCGCAACTCTGTCGCCATGACCCGTTCCAGCCCCCCCGCGATCTCCTTCGGCCTGTCGGGCCGGCGCGCCATCGTCACCGGCCATCGCGGCGGCATCGGCGCCGCCGTGGCCGCCCTGTTCGCCGCCGACGGGGCGGAGGTGGTGGGGCTGGACCTGCCGGAATTCGACCTGTCGGATATCGCGACGGTGGAAGCGCGGGCGGCGGCCCTCATCGCGGCCGGCGGGCCGGTGGACATCCTGGTCAACTGCGCGGGGATCACCGTGCTGGGCAGCGTGCTGGAGACCGGGCTGGACGAGGTGCAGCGCGTGTTCGCGGTGAACTTCCTCGCCCCCTACGCGCTGATGCGCGCGGTGCTGCCGGGGATGATCGCGCGCGGGCGCGGGGCGATCGTCAACGTCGCCTCCGACCAGGCGCTGATCGGCAAGCCGCTCTCGGCGGCCTATGGCGCCAGCAAGGCGGCGATCGCCCAGCTTTCGCGCTCGGCGGCGCTGGATTGGGCGGGCCACGGCATACGCGTGAACGCGATCGCGCCGGGCAGCACCGACACCGCCATGCTCGGCGCGGTGATCGGCCAGCTGGCGGCGAAATATCCCGACCGGTTCCCCAGCAGCTCGGCCGCCGCCTATACCGACGCGGTGCCGATGAAGCGCTTTGCCGCCCCGGCCGAGATCGCGGCGGCGATCGCCTTCCTCGCCTCCGACGCCGCCAGCTTCGTCACCGGCACGGTGTTTCCCGTCGATGGCGGGACGACCGCCGCATGAAGGGGGGGGCCACTCGGCTGGCCGTGGTGACCGGCGGCGCGCGCGGCATCGGGCTGGCGATCGCGCGGCGGCTGGTGGCGGAGGGGTTCGCGGTGGTCGCGGCCTCGCGCACGCCGGTCTCGGACCTGCCGGCGGGCATGACCCACGCGCGGCTGGACGTGACCGACCGGGCGGCGGTGGCGGCACTGTTCGCCGGGCTGGGGAAGCTGGACCTGCTGGTCAACAATGCCGGCCTGGCGGGGGGCCAAGGCAGTGATGCCGGCGATGACGCCGACGATGCGCTGTGGCACGCGATCCTGGCCACCAACCTGACCGGCGCGTGGTATTGCAGCCGTGCGGCGCTGGCCCGGCTGCCGGCGCGAACCGGGCGGATCGTCAACATCGCCTCGGTGCTCGGCCTGCGCGGGGTGGCGGACCAGCCGGCCTATGTGGCGGCCAAGCACGGGCTGGTGGGGCTGACGCGGGCGATGGCGATGCAGGCGGCACCACGGGGGATCACGGTGAACGCGATCTGCCCCGGCTGGGTGGATACTGCCATGGCCGCACGGCGCTATGCCGAGATCGGCATCACCGCCGCCCAGGCCGCCGCCGGCATTCCCACCGGGCGGGTGGCCAGCCCGGCGGAGGTGGCGGACATCGTCGCCTTCCTGGCCGGCCCCGGCGCCGGCAGCATCACCGGACAGGCCATCGCCGTGGATGGCGGGAGCAGCGCGCATGCCTGAGCCACGGGTGAAGGCCGGCATCTGGGTGTCGATGGCGCTGCGGATGGGCAATGCCAGCGGGCGCTACGGCGCGGTGCTGCGCAAGGGCGACGCGGATGCCGGCGGCGTGCTGGTGGTGCTGCGCGGGCGCGACGGGGTGAGCGTGCTGTCGCAGATGCGCACCGCCGCGGGCGAGGCGGCCTGGATGCGCGCCACCGGCGCGGCGGCGGTGGACCAGGCGACGGCGGATGCCTACATCGCCCGCCAGACCGGCTTCGACCCCGATCTGTGGGTGCTGGAGTTCGAGAGCCCGGACCTGCTGCCGCCGTTCGCGGGCACGATCGTCTGACCCACGTCAACTTGGCGAGCGGTGCCGCCAGCGCTGCGCCTCCACCGTGCCCATCAGGGTGACCAGCCCGGTGCATTGCGCGCCGAGCTTCTCCAGCACCCGGCGCGAGGCGATGTTGGACGGCATGATGTAGCTCACCAGGTCGGTCAACTGCTTCTGCAGGAACGCCCAGCGGTGCAGGATGGTCGCCGCCTCGGTGGCGTAGCCGCGGCCCCAGTAGGGCTGGTCCAGCCCGTATGCCAGTTCGGGCCCTTCCCATTCATAGGGATGCAGGATGCCGGCGCGGCCGATGAAGCGGCCGGTGGCGGTTTCCTCCACCGCGAACACGCCGTAGCCGCGCAGGGACCACTGGCCGAGCATGCGGGCCATGGCGTCCCAGGTTTCGGCGCGGCTGCGGACCACGCCGGTGCCCAGGGTCTTCATCACCTCGGGATTGGCCTGCATGGCCGCGAAGGCGTCCAGGTCGCCGGCGCGCAGCGCGCGCAGCGTCAGCCGCGGGGTCAGCAGGGTGGGGATCGCCTGGGTCATGCGGGGGTGCATAGCATGGTGCAGCGGCGGTTGGCGCGGGGGGGGATTCGCGTCGGCGGTGTACCCCGCTATGCTCGCCGACGGAGGAGAATCGGCCCCGGTGGGCCGGCCGGCCTTCAAAGCCGGTTGGGGCTGCCATGCGGTCCCGGGTGGGTTCGACTCCCGCTCTCCTCCGCCAATTCGCCGGATGGGATCACGCGGTAGTCTCGGCATTGCCACAGTCTGTGGCATTTCGGCAACAGCGATGAAAGTAAACGCAAGGTAACAGGACGCCAAGGCGATCTGGGCTGGTTCGGGTGCGGGCGCGGCGCTACATAGCCTCACGGATTCGGGTTGTAGCCCCCCGCAATCGCAAGCTGCACCGCACAGCCCCACCACGGGATGCGGCAATTGAGGAGAAGATACCGATGAACTTGCGCAATGCGTTGATGGCTGCCGCCCTGGTGGCCGCACCTGTCGCGGTGGCCCCGTCTGTTGTCCAGGCTCAGGCGCTCGAGGGCGTCTATATCGGCGCGGGCGCCGGCATCAACTGGATGACCGAGACCAGCGTCAATCCCGGCGGTGCCAAGCTGAAGTCCGATGGCGTCGGCTTTGCCGGCCTGGGCAGCGTCGGCTACGCCTTCGGCAACGGCGTGCGCGTGGAGCTGGAGGGCAACTACCGCTATCAGCCGGTGAAGGGCGGTGGCGTCAGGGGGCACAACAGCAGCTACGGCCCGATGGTCAACGCGCTGTATGACTTCGATGCCGGTCTGGGCTATGCCATGCCGTATGTCGGCGTCGGTGTCGGCTACCAGTGGGGCGAGGTGAGCGCCGGCGGTGGCCATGCCTCCTCCAAGGGCGCCTGGGCGGCCCAGGGCATCCTCGGCGCCGCCTTCCCGATCTCCGACGTTCCCGGCCTGGCCGTGACCGCCGAGGCGCGGGTGATGAGCACGCTGGAGAAGGTGCGCTACAATGGCGGCAGCACCGATCCGCAGCTCAACGTCTCCGGCCTGCTGGGCCTGCGCTACGCCTTCGGCGTGACCCCGCCCCCGGTGGCCGCGCCGGCCGCGGTGCCTGCGCCGGCGCCGGTCCGCACCTACCTGGTGTTCTTCGACTGGGACAAGGCTGACCTGACCCCGCGCGCCCGCCAGATCATTGCCGACGCGGCGCAGGCTTCCACCAAGGTGGCCACCACCCGCATCGAAGTGGGCGGCCATGCCGACAACTCCGGTTCCGCCGCCTACAACATGAAGCTGTCCATGCGCCGCGCCCAGGCCGTCGCGGCCGAGCTGGTCCGCCTCGGCGTGGCCCGCACCGCGATCGACATCTCCGCCTACGGCGACACCCGCCCGCTGGTCGCCACGGCTCCGAACACCCGCGAGCCGCAGAACCGCCGTGTCGAGATCGTGCTGAAGTAAGCAGCCCGACCCGCCCGACCCAAGGAACCGGCCCCGCGAGGGGCCGGTTTTTTGTTGCCCGCTGCTTCACCGCAAGCATGCGAAAACGCCGGGAAGCGAGGCTTCCCGGCGTTTTTGCTCAATCGGCCCCGGCCGGCCGCCGGGAAGGTCCCGCGATGGGGCGGATCAGCGGCGGGCAGCCGGGCGGGACTGGCGCCGGACCGGGGTCGGGGTTGGCGCCGGCGTGTCCGGGCATACCTTCACGTTGTAGGGCTGCGAGATGGTGCGGGTGGCGGCCAGGACTGTGACATCGTTCGGCGACTTGATGGCGGCGGCATCGGCATAGAGCTGCTGTCCGTCGCGGCAGAAGCGGTAATTGTCGATGATGCGCCGGCGCGACTGGGCATTGGCCAGGTTGGTGATGTACTCGTCATGCTCGGTCTGGGCGCGGCGGCCGTAGTAGCGCGCGAAATAGCTGCTGAGGGTCTTTTCCTGCGGTACCAGCACGGCGCGGTTGGCATTGATGAAGGCGTTGTATTTTTCCGAGGAATCACAGGCCAGCGCGGTCACCATCAGCCGGCTTTTCAGCGCCGCCACCTGGAACGCCTCCTTCTCCGGCGGCCGGGCGCAGTACTGGGCGTCAGGCACCGGCTCCTCGGCGACGATGGGGGGCTCGCCAGGCGGGGTATTTGGGGGGGTGCAGCCGGTCAGACCGATCGGGATCAATCCAAGGGCGAGCAGACAGGCAAGTGCAGGGCGCATCGACCACTCCAGTGCAGGCTGGTAACTCCGGTGCGGTCCCTGGGCGGGCGCACCGCCGCTTCCATACAGCCGCAGCCGTGGCCAGGACAACACCGATGGTGGCCGCAACCGGCGGATGGCGGCAAACATCCGGGTTCGGCAAAATGGCAGCCTGAACACAGCACGAGGATACGCCACCGTGAGCACCATGGCCGCCGCGACATCCCAGGACGACACCCGCTGGAACCTGGTGGCCGCCCGTGCGCCGGGCGATTTCCTGTATGGCGTGACGACAATGGGAATCTATTGCCGCCCGGGCTGCCCTTCGCCACGGCCGCGGCGGGAGAATGTGCGCTACTTCGCCGATTGTGCCGAAGCCGAGGAAGCCGGGTTCCGCGCCTGTCGCCGGTGTGACCCCAAGGGCGAGCGCGAGGCGCTTGCCCGCGCCGTGGTGGAGGATGCCTGCGCCGCGATCGCGGCGCAGGAGGGCATTCCGTCGCTGGAGACGCTGGCGAAGCGGGCGGGGTATTCGCGCTTCCACTTCCTGCGCATGTTCCGCGACCATACCGGGGTGACGCCGCGCAGCTACGCCGAGGGGGTGCGCGCGCGGCGGCTGCAGGCGGCGCTGGGGCAGGGCAGACGGGTGGCCGATGCCATCCAGCAGGCCGGGTTCGGCTCGGAATCGCGGGTCTATGCCGATACCGGCAAGCTGCTGGGCATGACCCCGGGCGCTCTGCGCCGCGGCGGCGCGGGGGAGGAGATCCGAACCGCCTTCGCCGATTGCCCGTTCGGCCGGCTGCTGGTGGGCGCAACGGCCAGCGGCGTGTGCTTCCTGGGCTTCGCCGAGCCGGATGACGCGCTGATGGGCGATCTGCGGCGGCGGTTCCCGCGCGCCACGGTGGTAGCCGACGATGCCGGCCTGGCCGAGGTGCTGGCGGCGGTGCTGTCCTTCATCGCCGAACCGCGCGAGGCGCTGGCGCTGCCGCTGGACCTGCGCGGCACCGCGTTCCAGGTGCGGGTGTGGGAGGCGCTGCGGCGGATTCCGCCGGGCGAGACGCGCACCTATGGCGAGTTGGCGCGGATGATCGGCAACCCCAAGGCGGTGCGCGCGGTGGCGCGGTCCTGCGCCACCAACCCGGTGTCGCTGGCGGTGCCCTGCCACCGCGTGGTGGGCAGCGACGGCGACCTGACCGGATATCGTTGGGGGGTTCCGCGCAAGCGGGAGATGCTTGCGCGGGAACGACGGGCGGCGGCGGGTTGAGGCCCGCGGCAAACAGACAAAAAGCGCGGCGCCCCGAAGGTCGCCGCGCTGCTTGGTCTCAAATGCCGGGAATCGCCGTTGTGGAGCGATCCGCCCGTTAGCTGCGGCGGCGACGGGCCACGCCGAGTGCCAGCATGCCGGCGCCGAGCAGCGCCATCGTGGCGGGCTCCGGGGTGGTCACGACGTTGTCGTCGTAAACGTAGCTGACAATAGCACTGAAGGTGCCCTGGGTGGTCTGGGCCGAGTCAACCTGCCCGCCACCGCCAAGAATCGTGATGCCGGAGAGGGTGTCCGCAGTGATGCCGAAGAGACCGCCGCCGGGCGCCTGATAGGGCGCGAAGCCAGCGAGGATCGTCTCGCTCGCACTCTGCACGCCGGAGTTGAGCGCGCCGGATGCATACACGCCGCCGCCACCGGCAATGTTCTGTACGCCGGTCGAGAAGCTCGGGTTGGCAAACGGGTTGGCAAACGAGAAGCCCGACAGCGGCACAATCGAGAAGGACGACGTCGTGGTGCCGGAAACATTCTGCGGGTTCGCCGCATTGTTGGTCAGCGAGATCGTGCCGGTGATCTGCGCCTGCAGCTCCAGGGTCATCGAGATCAGGGTGCCCAGGCTGGAATCGAACTGGGCGCAGCTGATCGGCGAGGCAACAAGCTCGGTCGGGCCGCTGAAGACCGAACAGGCGGTCGGGCCGACCACGATCGGCGCCGCAGATACGGGTGCGGAGACCATCATCGACCCAACAAATGCTGCCGATGCAAACTTAAGGACCGTGTTCAAGGCGCGTCTCCTAGATTAGGTAAATGTCGTGCAGGCAATGAAGCAAGACCCGTGCCAACCAGCTTTCGCATTGAAATACAGATGGTTACCCCTGCCCGCTCGGGTCCGACATGGCGATGTGTAAAGATCGCCGACACAGATCTGGCGGCCGCGGCGGCGGATTGGCGGGCCAGAGTCACGGAGTGAGCTGCACTCATCGTCTAATCCTTTGATCTGATGCCCAGTTTCACTCACACCACACGGCGAGTACAGCGGCATGCGCGCGCTGGTCTGCGATCTCGTTGTAAAGAAACCTGACAACGGTGCCGCGATTCGCCGCGCGGCTGGCGCGGGCAATCTGCGGGAATCGGGCAGCTGACGTCGTAAGTCATTGGCGGAACGGAGTGGTTTTGCCAAGCCGGCCCGAATGACGCACGGCCTATGGCAGCGGACACCGCGCAGCGCGATCACGGCGGGGGTGACCGCCAGGCGGCTCTGCTCCAGGCTGACCCCGCGCTGCGGCCGGGCCATGCGCGTCACCGGACGTTCCGAATTACGGGGCGTCGGCGGGGCGGGCCAGCACCATGGCGCCATCCCGGCGCGCGAAACGCCAGCGCCACCCCCTCACCCCGTGGCGTTCCCGCAGCGCTGCAAGATCAGCAGCAATCCGATTGACAGCGGGGGAACCAAGCGGCGGTCCGGCTTTCTGGATGGAGCACGTGGCGCGAGGGGACTGCGGCGGCAATTCCGCGACGAAACCGCGACCGCGCTTCGTTGTGTGGGAATGCGAACCGCCCGCCCGGATTGCCAGCCGCCGCCAGGCGGCCGACATTGGCCCGGCAATCGGCGCGGAGGCGGAGTGCGCAACGGGGACGCAAGGGCGGGTCGGATCGGTGCCGCGGCGGGGCTGCTGCTGAGCCTGGCATGGGCCGTGGGTACGCCAAGCCTGGCCCATGCCCAGCTCATCGACCGCTACTTCCCCGCCGGCCTCCCCGGCTACGGCGCTGCCGCCGGGGTGACGGTGGCTACGCGTGCCCGGCCGGAATTTGAACCGGGCGGCGTGCGGCTGGGCAGCGTGGTGGTGCGCCCGACGCTGTCCAGCGGGATGGGCTACACCTCCAACGCGCCGGGCCAGCCGGGCGGGCGCGGCAGTGCGGTGGTGCGCACCGAGGGCAGCGTGCTGGCCGCCACCACCTGGGGCCGCCATGCGCTGGGCGGCTTTCTGAGTTTCGACGACCAGCGCTACCTCTCGGCATCCAACCAGTCTGCCACCGCCTGGACCGCCGCCCTCGGTGGCACGCTGGAGATCGGGCGCGACCGGCTGGTGCTGGGCGCGGCGCACCTGGACCTGTTCCAGACCTCCCGCGCGCTGGAGGGCCTGGCGATGGACCGGCCCGGGCGCTACCAGGTGAACAATGCGCGCGCCAGCTACACCTGGAACCGCGGCCGGCTGTCGCTGACGCCGGGGCTGTCGGTCAACGACATCCGTTATGCCGACGTGTTCGTGGGCGGCACGCGGGTGGCCCAGGGCTATCGCGACGGCACCGCGGTGGAGGGCAATGTCGTCGCGCGCTGGGAGCTGGCGCCGCTGCGCGCGCTGGTGGCGGACCTGCGCGTGGTTGGCTACGACCAGATTCAGCGCGCCGTCGGGCAGCCAAGCCGCGATTCCACCACGGTGGCGCTGTTGGTCGGCATCGATTATGCCGCCAGCGCGGTCTGGCGGGTGCGGGCACTGGTGGGGGCACAGCACCGCGCCTTCGCCGACCCGACGCTGAAGCCGGTGACCGGGCCGATGGCCGAGGCCTCGGCGATCTGGTCGCCATCGGGGCTGACCACGCTGACCGCCACGCTGTCGCGGCGGATCGAGGATGCGGCGGACCTGTCGGCGGTGAGCTACAGTTTCACCGGGCTGCGGCTGGCGGTGGACCACGAACTGTACCGCAACCTGTTGCTGGCCGGGTATGGCGAGGTGCAGTCGGCGGAGTACCAGCAGCGCAGCGGGAGCGACGTGCTGGGCGGCTTCGGGGTGGCGGCGACATGGCTGATGAACCGGCGGCTGCGCGCCGGGCTGAGCTGGGACTGGAGCACCCGCCGGCGCGCCGACGGGGCGATGGTGGACGAGGG
>JADLHF010000131.1 GCA_020848935.1 Acetobacteraceae bacterium | reverse complement strand
TGGCCGGGGCGGCGGCGGCGGGGCTTGGCGGCTGCGACGCGGTGGCGCTGTCGCAGTTCAGCCTGGCGCGGGCGGCCGATGCGGTGGCAAAGGCCAGCTTCAAGCCGGTGCTGACCACGCCCGACAGTGCGGTGCGCAAACTGCGCCGCCTGCTGGCGGCCTGAGGAGGGACGGATGACCCCCGACGCATTCGAGGCATCGCTGTCGGCCGACGCCCCGCCCGACGGGTTGGCGCCGGCGGTGCAGGGATTGTGGTGGGACGGCAAGGGCGACTGGGGCCGGGCGCACCAATGCGCCCAGGACCAGGACGACCGGACCGGAGCGGCGGTGCATGCCTATCTGCATCGCAAGGAGGGCGATCTGGCCAATGCCGGCTACTGGTATGCCCGCGCAGGACGCAGCATGCCCGCGGGGACGCTGGCGGCGGAGTGGCGGGGATTGGTGGATGAGTTGCTGGCGCAGGGATAGGAGAAGGAAGGCCTTCTTTTTCTGAAGAAAAAGAAGCGAAAAGACTTTTTGGACTTACCCTGATGGGTGGCAGCAACCCACCCTTATGGAATAAAAGTTTTTTGGCTCTTTTTTTCAAGAAAGAACTTCTTTCTTGCTCCCCACCCCACCATCGCTCACGCCCCGGCCGCCGCAGCCTTTTCGGCGTCCATCAGCATCTGCATCGCCTGTTCCGGGCCCAGCAGGATTTCGGCCAGGCGCAGACGATCCACCCGGAGCTGCTGGTCGTCGCCGCCTTGCGGGGCCAGGCCGGTGACGATGGCGCGCAATTGGCGGTCGTAGTGGTCGGAGCGGTTGATGCGGCGCGCGACGTGTTCGAAGCTGCGGATGTCGCGCGCAGCGACCTCCAGGTTGACGATGTCTTCGGGGGCCACTGGCAGGCCCTGGGCCAGGTGGCCGACCACGCTGTCCTTCAGCAGGGTTTGGAAGCGCCCGCGGCAGGCGGCATCCACGCGCGCACGGGTGGCGGCGATGCGGGCGGCGCGCATTGGCCGGTCGGCGGAGCCGGATTCCAGCTCGTCGAGCAATGCGATGGAGCGGCGCAGCCGCGGCAGGCCGGCGATGCCTGTCTGGGGCGCCTCCTGTTCCGTCTCGATGGCGTCCAGCACGTGTTCCACCGCCTTTTCGATGGCGGTGCGCCCGGCCAGGCCGATGGGGGAGGAATGGGCGGAGGTGAGCTCGAGCACCTGGGATGCCGCGGTCGGCACCCAGTGCAGCAGCAGCGTGATCAGCATGCCCATCGCCTCTGGCGTCGCGGCGGTCTGTTTGAGCATGTCGGCGATGGTTTCGGGGTCCGGGCGCTCGGCGGCGAGCTGGTGGGCGATGGCGGGGGCATGCGTCAGCGCCAGCACCACGGAGTCGCGGATGGCGCGATGGTCGGCAGCGGTCAGGCTGGTGGCCGCGGCCCAGTCGGCGGGCGGCGGGGCGGCGGCGAGCAGGCTGGCGGCCCGGGGCCACAGGCGGCCGCCGGCGCGCCGGATCACGCCGAGATCATCGGTGGTGGCGTCGGCGACCTCCGCGGCCACCGAATCGGACAGGGTGGGGTCCAGGGCGATGAACTGGCGGGCCAGGCAGGGCAAGGCGGTGCGCGGGATGGTCAGCGCGCCACGGCGCCAGTCGGTGGCCTGGACCACGACGGGATCGAGCGGGATGAACATCAACCGGGTGACGCTGAGCGGGCGGCTGGGCCGCAGCTGGGCCAGGCGGGGGCGCAGCGGCGCGATCAGCGAGTCGGCGGCGCCGCGATCCGGCAGGGCGTCGACCATGGCCACGACCTTGAGGATCTTGGCATCCTGGGCCGACACCAGGTGTCGGTTCAGGGCGCGGATCTCGGCCAGCCGGACGGAGGTGTCGGTCAGGGCAGTGGTCATGGCGCCATCGACAGCAGTTGTTCGTTGCGGGCGATCAGGTCGTATGGGGTGACGCCGGTGCGCCAGTCTTCCATCATCGAGACCATGCGCCGCCGCGGCACGCTTTCGCTCAGCCCGGGCAGCGGAATACGGCACCAGTCGGCGACTTCCTTGGGCAGAACCGGGATCAGGCTGGCCATCTCGGCCAGCGTGGCCTCGCGGCCGAGCGTCTCGGCCGTCTGCCACAGCAGCCCAATGCGCTCCCAGCCATCGACCAGCCAGTCTGGCCGGGTGATGCGCGCGGCGAGGTCCTGCGGCGCTTCGAGCCAGAGCCGCATCAGGGCGCGCATGTCGCGCGGCAGGGCATGGGCCTCGGCCAGCACCACGCGCACGCAGGTCAGGGTGACTTCGGCGGATTCGGCAATGCGGGCGGCGTCGGCGCCGGTGTCGTCGGGATGGGTGCGGGCCCATTCCAACATGACCTCGCGCAGGGCGGACACGTCGGCGACGATGCGCGGCACGCGGCTGCCGGCGGCCAGGCGGCCGACGCCGATATTGGTGTACAGGCCGGCCAGTTCCTCCAGGCAGGCAGCGACCTCCTCGGTGGAGCGCCGCAGGTCCGGCGCGATCTTCGCCACCGCGCGGCGGGCGCGGTGTTCCATTACGATGGACGTCTCCTGTGCCGCACCGGCGGGTGCCGCGCCGGAGGCGGCCTCGGTCTGGTTGACCAGTTCCAGCAGCAGCTGGAAGTTGGCCATCATGCGGGCCTTCTCGTCGATCGCCATGGCCGCCTCGGCGGCGGAGCGCGCGGCGCGGCCGGCCAGGCCCTCGGCGGCGATGATGCGCGCGGCGCTGCGGATGACCATCGGAGTGACGCCGCGCAGGCCCGACAGGCTGGCGATCAGCCGGCAATCGTGCACCGTGGGGCGGCACAGGGCGAACACGCCTTCCCATGGCACGATGTACAGGCCGCGACCGCCGGAGGGGTTGGGGATGGTGAACTCCAGGTCGCCGCGCGGGCCCGGCCGGGCGCGGGCGCCATTGAGCTGCGGGGTGGTGAACGGCACGGAGGCGCCGCGTTCCAGGAAGGTGCCGGGATGGTATCCCAGCACCGGCTTCGGCAAGGTGAAGGTCGCCCCTAGCTGCGCTGACATGTGGCCCCCCAAGATGGCCGGCCGGGTCGCGCATCCGGCATCGCCGTGCCGGCCCTGGCGCGAGCGTGGCGGACCAAATGGGTCACAGCGGGAGGGACGGACAAGTCATGCCGCGGTATGGCACGGGGGGATGAAGAAAAGGTTGCGGCGGGGTCGGGGCTGGGGAGTCAGCGTGGCGGTGGCGCCAGCTCGTCGAAGGCCGGACGGCCGGTCAGGTGGCGCCAATGATGCCACAGCAGCCGGGCCGCCAGGCCGCGCCAGGGCTGCCAGCCCAGCGCCAGCGCACGCAATTCCGCCGGACCGGGCCGGGCCGGCAGGCCCTTGAGCGCGGCGGCGGCGGCGGCCAAGGCGAGATCGCCGGCGGGGAAGACGTCCTGGCGTTCCAGCGCGAACAGCAGATAGACCTCGGCCGACCAGCTGCCCATGCCGCGCACGGCGGAGATGGCGGCGATCGCCGCCGCGTCGGCCATGCCGGCCAGGGCGGCCGCCTCCAGCCGGCCATCGGCGAAGGCGGCGGCGAGCGAGCGGGCATGCGCCACCTTAGGGCGCGACAGCCCGGCGCCGCGCAGGGCGTCGTCGCCCAACGCCAGCAGGCCGGTGGGGGCCAGCGCCCCGGGCACCGCGCGCAGCCGCGCCCAGATCGCCGCGGCGGCCTGATTGCTGATCTGCTGGCCGACTATGGCCTGCAACAGGCCCTCGAACCCCGGGGGGCGGCGGCGCCACGGCAGCGGGCCGGCCGCGGCCTCGATGCCGGCAAGGTCGGGGTCCGCTTCCACCAGGCGATCAAGTGCGGCGCGGGCGGCGGCAGGGGGATGGGGGAAGCTCATGCGGTGGCAGATGCGCCAACGTCGGCGCGGGGTGCAATGGCTAATGCGGGCCCGCCGCGCCAGGCAGGGAATTTTGCCGAAACACCGCGCGCTGGCGTAGGCTGCCGGCATGGAAGCAGCAACCATCACCGTCAGCCCGCATATCCTGGTCGTCGATGACGACCGGGAGATCCGCGAACTGTTGGGGCGGTACCTGGAACGCCAACAGTTTCGCGTCACCGCGGCGCGCGATGCGCGCGAGGCACGGCGCATCTGGCCGGCAATGAGCTTCCAGATGGTGGTGCTGGACCTGATGCTGCCGGGCGAGGGCGGGTTGGACTTCGCCCGCTGGCTGCGCAGCGAGTCCGACGTGCCGCTGATCATGCTGACGGCGCTGGGCGAGGAGAGCGACCGCATCATGGGGCTGGAGCTGGGGGCGGACGACTACCTGGCCAAGCCGTTCAATCCGCGCGAGCTGCTGGCGCGGATGCGTGCGGTGCTGCGACGGGCCAATGAGGTGGGCGAGACCGGCGACCGCGCCGCCAAGACGCTGCATTTCGCCGGCTGGACGCTGGAGGCGGCGCGCCGCCGGCTGGTGAACCCGGAGGGCAGCGAGGTGCCGCTGACCGGCGGCGAGTACGACCTGCTGGTGGCCATGCTGGACCGGGCCAACAAGGTGCTGACCCGCGACAAGCTGCTGGACCTGCTGCGCGGGCGCCAGGCCGGGCCGTACGACCGGGCGATCGACGTGGCGATCAGCCGGCTGCGGCGCAAGCTGGAGGATGACGCCCGCCAGACCCAGTTGATCAAGACGGTGCGCGGCGGCGGCTATGTGCTGGCCGCCGAGGTGACGCGCGGCTGACGGCCGCCCGCGGGGCGCGCGACGGGGGCAGGGTGATACCGAGCCTGCGCTGGCGAACCAGCCTGGCCACGCGCACCGCGCTGGTGCTGCTGAGTGGATTGCTGATCATTCAGTTGGGGGGGCTCGCACTGCATGCGCTGGACAGGGCCGAGATGCTGCGCGCGGCTCAGGAACGCGACGGGTCGCGCCGGGCGATGGCGATCTATCGCAGCCTGGTGCTGGCGCGGCCGGAGCAGCGGGCGGACCTGATCGACCAGTCGCAGCTGGCCGGCGATATCGCGGTGGCGCTGTCGCCCGATGTGCCGGTGCTGGAGTTGCCGCCGGCGCCGGCGGCGTTGCAGCGCCTGTTGCGCGCCGACATGCAGATGGTGCCGCTGCCGCGATCGCTGCGCCCGATCGCGGCGATGGTGCACAGCGATGCGCGCCAGGAGCGGGTGGCGCTGGCGTTGCAGATGCCGGAGGGCCCGTGGATGGTGGCCGAGATGGTGCTGGCCCCGGCGTGGGCGTGGCATTCCGGCGCCTTCCTGTACACGTTTGCCGCGATGTCCGCGGTGGCCGGGCTGCTGACGCTATGGGCGGTGCGGCGGCTGATCCGGCCGGTGGCGACCCTGGCGGCGGCGGCCGAGGCGCTGGGCCGCGATGTCAACGCGCCGCCGCTGCCGGAGTCGGGGTCGGCCGAACTGACCACCGCGGCGGTGGCGTTCAACACCATGGCCGCGCGCATCCGCCGCTTCGTGGACGACCGCACGCAGTTGCTGACCGCGATCGGCCACGACCTGCGCACGCCGATCACCCGGCTGCGGCTGCGCGCCGAGTTCATGGAGGATGCCGAACAGCGCCGGCGCATGGTGGCCGACCTGGATGAGCTGGAGGCGATGGTCTCCGCGACGCTGGCGTTCGGGCGCGACGCAACCCCGGCCGAACCGGCCGGCCCGGTGGACCTCGCCGCGCTGGTGGCGACGGTGCAGAACGAGGCGGTCGATGCCCGGCCACAGCTGGATCCGGCGGCCGTGTCGTATTGCGGTCCCGACCATTTGAGCGTGGTGGTGCGGCCGGTGGCACTGAAGCGGGCGCTGACCAACCTGGTGGCCAATGCGCTGAACTATGGCGGCCGCGCGCATGCCGAGTTGCGGCCGCCGGCGCAGGGCGTGGTGACGCTGCACATCGACGACGACGGTCCCGGCATTGCCGCGGACGAGCTGGAGCTTGTGTTCCAGCCCTTCGTGCGACTGGAGGCGAGCCGCAACCGCGAGACCGGCGGGGTGGGGCTGGGGCTTTCGATCACCCGCAACATCCTGCGCGCGCATGGCGGCGACGTGGTGCTGAGCAACCGGCCGGGCGGCGGGTTGCGGGCCACCGTGACGTTGCCGGCGTGATGTGATGGCAGCTTGACCGGGTGGCAGCGCGACGGGTGGTGGTGTGACGGGTGGT
>JADLHF010000130.1 GCA_020848935.1 Acetobacteraceae bacterium | reverse complement strand
TCCAGTGTTTTGACGCTGGCGGCACCGGCGTGGCGGCGACCGTCGATGCCGTGATCACCGGATACTGAGGACCCGCCGCGGAGCGGCAAAGGAGAGAGCACGCATGGCATCGCTTCCCACCAACGCCGACATGACCGGCTCGGGCGTCACCGAGGGCGGCTTCAAGGCCAAGCTCAACGACGTCCTGGACTTCCTGCGCGACACGCTGGGATCGACCGGCACGGTCGCGTCGGTGCGCTCCGCGCTCGGCCTCCAGGCCATGGCGACCAGGGCCAATGTCGGCAGCGCCGATCTGGTCGACGCCTCGGTCACCAGCGCAAAGATCGGAGACGGGCAGGTGACCGCGGCGAAACTGGGCGCAAACGCGGCGCTGCCGCCGGGCGTGATGCTGCCCTTCGCCGGCGCGGCCCTGCCATCGGGCTTCCTGTGGTGCAACGGCCAGCCGGTCAGCCGCACCACCTACGCGGCGCTGTTCGCCGCCATCGGCACCGCCTTCGGCGCCGGCGATGGCGCTTCGACGTTCAACCTGCCCGACCTGCGCGACCGCGTCGCCGTAGGCCAGGGCACCATGGGCGGCGTGTCGGCCGCGGGCCGGGTCACCAACACCGGCACCGGCAATCCGAATCTCGACACCGGCGTGATCGGCAATGCCGGCGGCACCGACCGGCACACGCTCTCGACCGCGCAGATGCCGGCACACACCCACACCGTCACCGCGCCGCAGAATTTCGACGAGCTGGCCGGCACCCTGGGCACGCCCATCGTCGCGCGCATCTCGACCAGCCGCACCACCTCCTCCGCCGGCGGCGGCGAGGCGCATCCCAACCTCCAGCCCAGCCTGGTCGCCACCTACGTCATCAAGACCTGAGGCCGCTCCCGATGCGCATCAGCGTCACCCCCGATGGCATCGTGCTGGTCGATGGCGAGGCGCGCGCTGTGGCGCTGGCGCTGCCGTCCGGCGTCCGCGCGATGCACTGGGATGGCGAGGTCGGCTTTGCCGAGACCGCGTCAGGTCTTTCGCCCCGCGATCTCGACGACTTGAAACCCTGGCTCGATGCCTGGACCGCGGCCGCGAATCCCGCATCGCTACGGATGATCGCCCCGCTGGAGTTCCTGCTGCGCTTCACCGCTGCCGAGCGCACCGCCATCCGCGCCGCGGCCGCCGCCAGCCCCGAACTCGCCGACTGGATCGACCAGGCGCGCTTCGCCCGCGAGATCGAACTCGATGCCGCCATGACGATCGCCGGCCTCGATGCACTGATTGCGGCCGGGTTGCTCACGGCGGAGAGGAGGGCCGCTGTGCTGGCCTGAACCGTCAAGTTCACAACACCAACAGTCCGCCCCGGCAGTGCCGAGGCGGGCTTTTCGCGTTTCAGGGACAGCTTGACGCCGCCGAAGCCACACGGCGCCAATCCCATCCCCACATCATCGATCGACCCTATGCCGGCCGACCTGGTGGGCACCGAGCGGGTTCGCCGCCATCCCCCCACCTCCGCGCTCGATCCGCCCCGCCGTGCGGCGTCTCCCACGGTCCCCGCGCTTCCGGGTCCGGGTCCCCAAGCTCAATGCCGGCCCCGCCCCTCCCACCGGGGATCACGCCGCGGCAGACCCGCCTTCCGCGATCTTCTGGAACTCCGCCAGCATCTCCGGCTGGTGCTTTGCCTGGGAGATACGACGCTGCGAAAATAGCATGACTGGCTTGATGCCGAGCACGAACCGCATCATCGGCCGCGTCACCGCCTCGCAGATTGCTTCCGCAATTGCGGTGTCGGTCCTGCCGCGTCTGACGTAGGGCTTGAGGCAAATCTCCCGCACGGTTCGGATTTCGCAGCTCAGCGCTGCGATCCGCTCCGCGTAATGGCGCCTGACCCCAATACTTCGACCCAACGGCTCGACCGTGCCGAGGATGGGAAGCCGCTCTCACCTCAGCGGGGTCCGACAAATTCGGAATTCCCTGCCCAATCTCAATTTTGGCATGTCAATAGTAAATGCGGCGCAGTTCACTATTTTCACGCAACCGTGTACTGCGTGTGCCCACGGCTCGACATACAACTAAAGGCCGTAAGCGGCATTGAATGAAGTTCGTGTTGGGGGCTTCAGGATGGTTTTCTGCGTCGAGGATGAGATGAATCGCATGGACCTCCTGAAGCGAGACAAAGTCCCTGACGTCTTGCTCTCGGCCATCAAGACGCTGGTCGAGGGGCTCGAGAATATCGAACGTCGCCTCGCCTGTCTGGAGGAGCGCAGCGATCTTGGGGTCGCCAGCTTTTTGTTGCTGTGGGATCTGCTTCCGAACGTGCGCAGCAATGGCGCGCTGACAAGGGAGGTCGCAGATTACACGATCAATGAGATAATTGCCTATCTCGAGACCCATGGCGGGCAGCACTGCGCGCGGCTCAAGCGATTTGTATTGGCCCTCCAGAATCCCGACGGTGGCTGGGAATAGGCGGCACGAGCGGACGCTTCGCGGCCCGGAACCCAGGAACCTTAGCAACGCGATGGGACGGGCTTTTGTATCCGCGGTCCAATTCCGCGTAATGGCGCTTCCAACACTTCTCGTCGCCTTGGAAGCGCTTGCGGTGGTCGGGCTGCTTGATCAGATTGCCGTAGATCTTGCGGTTGGCCTGGGTGCTGCGGGCCAACTCACGAGTGCCTTCACAATCGCCGCCGCCATTAGTGTGGTTCCGCTGGTGCGTGCTGCGGCAACGCTGCCGGCGCGGACCGTCCTGATAGGGGGCATGGCTGTGCTAGCGATGGTCAACTGCGCGATCGTGGTGGCGCCGTCGTTCCATGGCATCCTGGTCCTGCGTATCATCGGCGGGATCGCAGCGTCTGTGATCCCACCGAATGCGGCCGCGCTCGCCGTTGCGCTTGTTGGGCCCGAGCGACGGGCGCTGGCTCTGGCGTGGACGACGGCGGGCGTCGTCGGCGCATTCCTGTTTGGCATTCCGCTTGCCACCACTTTGGGCAAAGCTTTCGGTTGGCGCGCACCGTTCGCACTGTGCGCAGTGCTGGCCGGGCTTGGCGCAATGGTGTCGAGCCTGCTCCCAGCCGTGCCAGCGAATACTTCACGAGGCACGGTCGTCTTTGCGGAGATTGCACGAAGGCGCGCGATTCGGGCGCCGGTCGTGGCAACACTTTTGGGGTTTGCTGCCGCGTTCACCACCATCGGATTTGCCGGACCGATCATCGTTGCATCAGCTGGACCGTATGTCGGCTTGGCGCAGGTGTGCCTAGGAGTTGGCGCAGTTGGAGGCTTGCCTGGGGTGGTTCGTCTGACCGCGATGTTTGGGCCTCGTGCAGCCACAGTGGCATGTGGCGCCATCCTGGTTGGCTTGGTGATGCAGGCTGGCACTCTGTCCCTGGGGCCCAGTGGTGCCGCGGTGGTGATCCAAGCCACCGGCTTGATCGTGATTGGCGCAGGGCTGTTCGGCTTATCGCCCCCAGTTCAGGCAGCGCTAGTTGTTGCCGCACCAGAAGACCCAACGATTGCACTGAGCATTAATGCGGTAGCCGTGTTCCTGGGCCAGGCATTGGGAACCGCCGCCGGAGGTGCGGGCATCGCGGCATTTGGTGTTGGCGGCGCCCTTGCCGCCGGAATTGCAGCTGGGACCTTGGCAATTTGCGCTTCCCTGACCTTGCCGCGACGTCACCATCCTGGCGGCATTGATCGCCGGCAATAGCCTGTTGCTTGCGGCCGCGCCTGATGGCGCGTGCCAAGATCGAAACGTCGGTCGGCGATTACCGGTGCCGAAACACGCCTCGATGCCGGCCCACTGCGCTGCGACGCGGTTAAACCATTCGCAAGGCTGATCGCACAGACTGCCGGAACCGGCAGCAGAAGGCGATCGCGCGGTGTCTGAAGATCCCCGCCAGATCAACTTGCTGCTACGCGGGCAGTCGAACCTAGAGTTGCTGGCGGAGGACCAGCGCGGCGTCGCGGTTAAGGCGCTGCAGGCCGAACTGGTGCGTCTGCTCGGGTTTGATCCCGCCACCGACTGCGTCAGCATCGTCTATGATCGCTATGGCCAAGACGGGGCGACCACGGCGATCGCCGGCACCGCCTTCCTGCGCGACTGGATCGAACCCATCAACGGCGACTGGACCCAAGGTTGGCAGATCGATTACGGTTCGCGCCAGCTGCTGCAGCAGATCGCGCTGACGATCGCCAACGACGACGTGCCGACCGCCGTCGTCTGGCTGCACAACGAGACGGATTCCGGCTGGAACTCCACCGGTCCACAGGTAACCGCCGAGATGTGGGAAAGCGGCGTGCGCTGGGAGGCTGCGCAGATCCGCGCCGCCGCAGGGCGCAGCGCCGACGAGATGCCCTACATCTTCGTCTCCGCAATTCCCTACTGGGGTCGGCCGGAGCACAACCAGCAGATCCGCACCGCCATGGAGACCCTGGCCGCCGATCCGGAGTTCGCGGCGCTGATCGGCGCGCGGGCGGTCGATGTCAACATGAACTGGTCGCCTGCGGACGCCTTTGGCGGCCCGCACATTGCCTGGCAGGACGGCGTCTTGATCGCCACCCGGCTGGCGGCCTCGATCGCCGAAGCCTTTGCGTACTTGGCCAAGCCTGGCTCGCCAGTGGCGCTGGCCGGTGGGGCGATCGCCAATGCCGGGCCGCGTGTCATCTCGGCGGCCCTGGTCGAAGACCAGCCGGCGCGGGTGCTGGTGCGGCTGGCGCATGATGGCACGGGAAGCCTGGAGCCGCTGTCGGACGTTGCCGCCCTGGGTGCTGGATGGAGTCTGTGGGCGCCGGATGGCAGGAGCATCGCCGCGACCGCCGCCACCATTCTGGACGCCGACCTGATCGCGCTCGACTTCGCCGCCGCCGTGCCCGCCGGTGGGCGGCTGTATTTCGGTTGGGGCAATGCGCGGACCGCCATCGGCAACACGCCCGGCCAGCGCAATGCGCTGTACGACACGGCGGGTTTTCCGGTCTGGACCGAGGCGGTCGGGGTGGCGGTCGGCGCGCCGGGCAGCCTTGTCGCCTCGCTCTTACCGGCGGCCCTGCCGGTAGCGCCTTCGAACCGCCCGCCGGACATGATCCGGCTCACTGCCGGCGCAATCGTTGCCGAGGATGCCGCTGCCGGTGTGTTGATCGGCCATCTGCTGGTCGCCGACCCGGACGCGGGCGACACAGTGGTGTTGCAGCTGGTTGACGATGCCGGCGGCCGCGTCCTGCTGGACCCAACCACTGGCGCGCTGCGGGTCGCGCCGGGGGGCCGCTTCGACTTCGAGACCGAGCCGCAGATTGCGCTGGCGGTGGAGGCGAAGGACCGGGCCGACGCTCGCCTGATCGAGCGCATCGTGCTGCCGGTTGGTGACGTGTACGAGGGCAGGCCGAACTTGCCAGCCAAACTCATCCTATCCGCCGGCGGTGCGTTCGACAAGCGCACGGACCATCTCTTCGATGTGCCGGTCTTCGACCTGGTCGAGAATGGTGCTGTCAGCCGCATCTGGCGGGGGGCGGAAATGTTCGTACCGGCAATTTCGGCCGACGCGACCGTAGAGGTCGTAATCGGCCAGAACCTCATGCGCGCCGAACTGACTCCGGGCTGCGGTTCGGTGAACGCGATCAGGGTATGGGATGACGCGCCGATGATCGAAGTTAGCGGCTTTGTCGAGACTGCGGTCACCAGCCGCGCCACGCAGGGCGGCCAGATCACCCTGTCGCACACCAAACGCGGCGTGGTGCAGGGCAGCGGCGGCGGTGACACAATCATCGTCAATGCCTGGTCGGACCTACCGGATCGCTCCGGCGGGTGGCTCAATATGTTCGTGGTAAATGGCTGGAACGGCAATGACGTTATCATCGGCAACAGCCATCAGGACTGGACGCGGTTTCAGCTGAATGGCGGGGCGGGTAGCGACATCCTGGTCGGCGGCGCCGGCAACGACGTGCTGATCGGCGGGGCTGGCGATGATCTGATGACCAGCGGTGGGGGTGCCGACCACTTCCTGTTCGCGCAGGGCGATGGCCGGCAAAGCGACGTGATCCGGGATTTCTCCGCCGCCGAGGGCGATCGCATTGTGCTGCAGGGCATCGCGCCTGAGACGGTCGTTTGGCAGGTCGAGGCGCAGGGAGTCGTGATCCGCTACGGGGCGGACAACTGGCTGCTCCTGGAGGGCGTAGAGTTGCTCGCAGCCGGTGCGATCTTATTCGGCTGACGGGCCCAGCTGGCCGCCGCAGCTTGTGGAGCCCAGACCGAAGCAGTAGCCGCCTCCGTCGCCGCCAATCACACGCCGTCTGGGGCGGTGGGGTGCCTGAGGTTTCCAAGCCCGACTTCGACGGCATCCCGGCCGATGGTGCCACCCCTGCCGCCGGTCAGGGACCCGACGATCATCGCCAGTGCATCAGCCCGTGCCTGGCCACGATCCACCCACCTCCCGTGCCTGTCGCCATGCAAG
Source organism: Acetobacteraceae bacterium (assembly GCA_020848935.1). Lineage (GTDB taxonomy): Bacteria > Pseudomonadota > Alphaproteobacteria > Acetobacterales > Acetobacteraceae > CAMDGX01. The sequence goes on along the minus strand of JADLHF010000130.1, from coordinate 1,152 downwards.
ACCAGCGCATCCGCCAGGATCTCGATGTCGGTCTGTTTCGGCCAGTGATCTGCCCAGCTGCGGGCAATCTCGGCGGCCAGCGTGCCGGGGGCCAGGTCAGCCGCGATATCGACCGTCATTGCCCGCCCCGTTCTGCCATCCGCATCCATGTCTCGCTCGATTCGCTAGCCATACGGCAAAGCCTATCCAACCGCGCCACGCATGTCGTGGTGCGCGCCGCCAGCGTGGCGCTCCCCCCGCCCCCCCCGAATGCGCACAGTGCATCCAACGGCGCGCCAGCCCTTCCATTTGCAAAGCGCACGCCCGATCATCGGCGCCAGAATCGTCATCGGATGAGGACCCGCATGCGTAAGGCCGATGTCGTCGTCCGCGACGCGATCACCCATGGTCGCAGCTACAACCGGCTGGAGGTCCTCGACGAGGCCAAACCCAACTGCTGGCGCAACGGAGTCTACGCACGCTGGCGCTGTGCTTGCAACTGCGGCGCTGAGACCATTGTCCTCCTCGACTATCTCAAGTTGGGAGCTGTTGCCAGCTGCGATTGCCTTCACCGTGAGGTCGCCTGCGATCGGCCATCTGCGCACGGAGCCCGTGTGCATACTCGGACGACGCCCGGATACCATCTCTGGCGGATACTGCGCGAACGATTCGGCGATCAGGTTCCCCGGACTTGGCAGCACAAGTGGGGTCAGGGCTTCATGGCTTTCGTCGCCGATGTGGGATTGCGCCCAAGTCCGGATCACCGCTTGCTGCGCATCGACCCGAACAGGAAATGGTCAGCGCGCAACTGCCACTGGGTGACCTCTCCGAAGCGGATAGGCGTGTCCCGGCGATGACTAACTATTTGGGGGCCGCACCATAACTCTGCAGAGGCCGCGCAATCAGCACCAGGAGCAGCTTCGCCGACGGTGTGGCGAGTGAACAACTCAGGCATTCTTGGCAGGCGCGCCCGGAGTGTCGCTCTGCGCACTGCGCTCCGCCAGTTTCCGTCCCTGCTCGATCCAGAGGAGGGCATTCTCTAGGGGCAACAGCTGCAGCAGGCGGCAGGCCTCAACCGTCAGCTGCGCCCGGAGTGTTTGCGGCCCCAGTGTGGCAGGAGCGTTCCTGTCGTACTCAAATGGGTCGAAGCCCAACATACCCTCCCTGCTGGAC
>JADLHF010000129.1 GCA_020848935.1 Acetobacteraceae bacterium | reverse complement strand
TGGATCTTCGGCAACTACGCCATCGGCGCGCACGGCGAGACCAGCCCGTGGCAGCAGGATTTCTTCGCCTCCTCGGCCGTCGGCGCGGCCCGGCGCGGCAACCAGGATGCCCGGGCCGTGCTGGCCTGGATGGAGAATTTCCTCGCCGGGCGATTCCTGGCCGAAAACAAGGGCTTCAATCCGCGCGATGGTGTTGCCTATCAATTCCTGGTGGCTTCCCAGGGAGGGCAGAACCCTTCGCTGTTCCAGACCTGGGCCGAGATCGGCGCGGCGACCCGCGCGCGCGACATGTCGAACGGCGATGGGTGGCGCAGAAGCGGCGGCTATTATGGCGCGCTGGGGCTGCGATCGCTGGCCGGGCTGAGCGAGATTCTGGACAGCGAATCGGCACGCCGGGCCCATGCCTGGCTCGCCACGGCAGCGCCTCCCTATACCCGGGCGCAGGATTTCGCTGCCGATCCGACCTTCAACGTGCTGATACGTCCGGCATCGACATGCCCCACGTCCTCGCGCTGAAGCAAAAATAACAGGGTCCGCGGCGAAGCGGCACCGCCCCCCACACCGCTTGACCGAAGCCGCGACTCTCTGGCTTCGATCATCGTCACCCACCCCATCGTCGAACCACCAGGACACCCTACCCCATGTTCTTCAGGCTGCGCCGCCGGCTGAACTACTGGCAGTTCGACCGCATCATCGCCGGCATCCACAGCACGCCGTCACTTGCGATCACCGATTCCGATCTGCGCATCCTCAGCATGGTGGCCGGGCGTGATCTCGGCATGTACCTGATGGCTGCCAAGGTGCTGTACCGGCGCATCGGCCACGGCCGGTTCGTCGCCATCATCGACCGCGACCTGGCCGAGCGCCATCGCGACACGCTTCGCCGCCATCTCGGTGGCGGCGTCGAGTTCGTGATCCTGGAGGACATCCCGGTCGGGCGCTGCCAGCGGGGCGGCACGTGGGAACGGCTGCTGTCCTGCATCGACTGGTCGGAAAAGCACTACGTGATCCAGATGGATTCCGACACGCTTGCACTGCAGGACGTACCCGAGGTGACCGACTGCATTGCCGCGAACCGTGCCTTCACGATCGCCAGCGGCATTCCCCTGCAGACCCTGGCGGAATCGGCCGCCTGGATGGACGAGAAGAAGATCACCGACGAGCACATCACGAACGCCACGCAACGCGCCTTCGCCCGCCACCCCCAGGCCGCCACCCTGAATTATGTCCGGGGCTCTTCCGGCTTCGCGGGCTTCGCCCATGGCGGCGTGACACGGGCGCTCGCCGAGGATTTCCATGTCGAGATGGAGAAGATCCTGGGCGCGAAGCGCTGGCGCGAATGGGGAACCGAGCAGGTCGCTTCGAACTTCGTGGTGGCGAATTCGCCCGATCCGGTCGTGCTGCCCTGGCCTGCCTATGGCACGGTGCCGCCCGGCGCCGACATGAGCAAGGTGAAGCTCGGCCACTTCATTGGCTCGAGCCGCTTCGTCAACCAGCGCCTGGCACATGCCGGCGCCAGGCTGATCGAAGATCTGCTGGCCACGCCGGGCTGATGGCGGTCGTGATCTATCCGGCCACGGCGTCGGGCATCCGATACGCGACGATGTCGGCATCGCCCATCGCCACACGATAGCCGGCAGTGACCAAGCGCCCCACATGGCGCTCGACCTCGGACTTGTCTGTCTGCAGCCTCTCGAAACTCACGGAAAGCCACCTGGATGCTCTACCGGTTCCGGCGTCAGCTGAATGCCTGGCGATTCAATCGGATCATCCGTGACATCCATACAACGCAGCCGGTGCGCATTGTCGATTCCAATCTGCGCATCCTCAGCATGGTCGCGGTGACCCGTGACATCCCGATGTATCTGATGGCCGCCAAGACCTTCTATCGCCGCATCGGCCACGGCCGGTTCGTCGTGATTCCCGATCGACCCTTGCCGGCCGCATGGCGCGAGCGGATCATGCGCCATCTGGGCGGCGGTGTGGAATTTACTGACCTTGCGGCGATTCCAGCAGGACAATGCCAGCGGGGTGGCTGCTGGGAGCGCCTGCTGGCATGTCTCGACCTGGCAGCACGGCACTATGTGATCCAGGTGGATGCCGACACGCTTGCCTTCGGCCCGCTACCAGAAGTCGCCGAGGCCGTTGCCGCCAACCGCTCTTTCACCCTCGGCAACGGAATACCCTTGCAAACGGTGCCTGAGGCAGCCGCGTGGATCGATGCCGACCGGCCGACAGCCTATCACATCAACGACGTCGCCCAGCGCGCGCTGGGCAAGCTTCACGACGCGGCCGCACGGTACTATGTCCGCGGGTCAGCAGGGTTCACCGGCTTTGCTCAGGGAGCTGCAGACCGACAGCAAGCCGAAGCGTTCCATGGAGAGATGGAATCCCTTCTCGGCACTGCGCGCTGGCGCGAATGGGGCTCCGAACAGATCGCCTCGAACTTCATCGTCGCAAATTCCCCGGACCCGTTGGTGCTGCCGCACCCCGCTTATTCCACCGTGCCCCCTGGGGGAGACCTGAGCGTCGTACGGTTCGGCCACTTCATCGCAAGCAGCCGCTACATCAACCAACGCATGGCACGCGCAGGAGCGGCGCTGCTGACCGAGATTCAGGAAGCATCATGTTGATCTTTTCCGGCCGCAGCCGCGGTATGATCCGATATGGCTGAGGCACTTCGCGGAGCGGTTCGACAGGTCGGCGACGTATCCGTGACTGCCGGTCGCGGTCCCGGACAGATGGGATGGTATCAGTTCGCGGCAGACCATCTTGTCGCCGGCAAGTCCGTACTGGATGTGGGCTGCGGCCTCGGCGCCGGCTTGGCCTTGCTTGCCAAGTCGGCTCGCAGCGTGAAGGGCCAGGATCTTGATCCCCGCTTAGTCCGACCCGAGGTGATGATCGGCCCGATCGAGGAAATCCCGGACAAGTCATACGATGTTCTTACCTGCATCGATGTCATCGAACACATCGAGCAGGACGAGGCATTCGTGCGGCAAATGGGCCGCGTCGCACGCGAGACCGTGTTCGTCTCAACACCAAACTGGACAACGTCGCGCTGCCAGTGGCCCTACCATGTTCGCGAATACACGCCGCGCCAGCTCAGCACGCTTCTGTCTCGGATCGGCGATGTGAAACTCCTGAAAGGGGAACCCAGCGGCTACCAGCGCTGGCCGGCCAACACCCTGGCCTACAGCCTGATGAACGACGCCAGAATCTGGCCGCCTACAGCGTTTGTCACGCGCTGCCTGTCACGCATGCTGCCGCATTCCCTGCGCCTGCGCGCGCATCAGGGCGCGATCGTCAGCGTCCGACGATAAAGCCCCTGCTCGCTCGGTCAGCCCCGACCGGACACCACATCCAGGACGGTGCGCAATTCCGTGCGCATTGCCAGCAGCGTCCATAGGCCGTACACGGCCGCGCCCGCAGCAATGCCACCGATGAGTTGAAGCCACATTGGCTGCGGCGTGAGAAGTTCCAAAGTACCCAATACGGTCGGATACATCAGGCCACACCCCACCAGCGGCCGCAGGATGCTGCCGCACAGCAGTCCGCCGCTGATCGAAACCCGCCGCGCAAGACACATCGTGTGCAAGGCCGTTCCTGCCAGATAGCCAACAAGCCATCCGATACACAGCCCCGCAATCCCCCACCACACGCCGACGACGATGCCGGCCACCACCAGCCCGCCGGTCAGCGCCACCTGCTGCAGATTGGTCTGCGCCGCCCCAAGCGCATTCAGGACTTCAACCGAGACCGTGTTCACAAGCCTGAAAGGGCCGGTCAGCGCCATCAGCTGGATTACCAGCACCGAACCTTCCCACCCCGGCCCGAACAGCGTCAGCACCATCGGCCTGGCGACGGCAGAGATGCCGAAGAACACCGGGAAACTGGCGAAGCACAGCATGCCGACGCCGCGGATGAAGAAGCGCCTGACCGCATCGCGATCGTGCTTGATGCGTGCAAAGCCGGCAAACACCACCTGATTCACCGACGCGCCGATGCGGTCCAGCGGCAGCGTCGCGAGTTCCCGCCCGATCGCGTACAGCCCGGTGGTGCGCGTATCGAACAGCCTTCCCACCACGAAGATGTCGGCCTTCATGTACGCGATCCAGGTCATGCGCTGCGCCATCACCGCGGCCCCGAAACGAAAATGGGCACGCAGCGTGCCGAACGCGGCGCCAAGCTGTGGCCAGGTGCGCAACACCCAGTGGTAGCCGGTGGTTTCCAGGACCGACAGCAGCAGCGACCCCATCACCAGCGCCCACACACCATGGCCGCGATAGGCAGCCGCCACGGTGACCAGCCCGCCTGCCACGCCGGCGCCGGCCTTCACCAACGTGACGCCGCGGAAGCGCATGTCGCGGATCAGCAGCGACCGCGGCACCACCGCGAACGCCAGGACCACCAGGTTCAGCCCCAGCGTGCGCAACACGCCGGTCAGTGCCGGCGCGCGGTAGAAATCCGCGGCCAACGGCGCGATCGCGAACAGCAGCAGGTACAGCGCGCCGTTCCACAGCACGCAGAACGAGCCGATCGCCTCGAGCTCGCGCCGTGTCATCCGTTCGTTCTGGATGATCGCGGCACCAAGCCCCAGCTCGTTCGAGTAGGAGATGAAAATCAGCACCGTCTCGCACAGCGCCAGCAGGCCGAAATCCGCTGGCGCCAGCAGCCGGATGGTGATCAGGCTCAAGACCCAGGTGAGCGCCTGCGAGACGCCGCGCCCGCCGACCGACCATTTCAGGCCGCGCAGCATGGGCCGTGCGTCCATCGAAACTTCCTGCTGGCTCACCACCGGGCGCTGCGGGGTGTCATATCGCCTTGGCCAGGCGTGCTTCCGCCAGGTTGGAATCGATGAAGAACTTCGCTGCCCAGTTCAGATACTCGAACCGGCCATAGTCGCCATCGACCGGGAACGAGCCCTTCACCCCGCCGGCCTGGTCCGGATCGCCGGAAATCCGCACCAGCC
>JADLHF010000128.1 GCA_020848935.1 Acetobacteraceae bacterium | reverse complement strand
TGCGCATCCAGTCCAGGTTGCCCTGGAACCCGCCCGACGACGCCACGACACAGCGCGCCCGCACCGTCTCGGGAAAGCCCTTGTGGTTGATCCGCACCTCGCGCGCGAACCCGTCCTCCAGCAACACCTCGCGCACCTCGGTGTCGTACAGGATGTCCACCCCCAGCTTCTCGGCCGTCCTATACACCGCGTTCAACAGCGCCTTGCCGCCGCCGAGGAAAAACGCATTGGTGCGCGACAAGGACAGCGTGCCGGTCAGCGACGGCTGGAACGTCACGCCGCAGGATTCCAGGAACGGCAGCGCCGCCTCGCTCGCCCGGATGGTCATCCGCGCCAGGCCCTCGTCAGTCTGCCCGCCGGTCACCCGCAGCAGGTCGTCCCAGTATTCGTCCTCCAGATACGCCTCGGTCAGCACCGAGGTCGGCGCCTGGTGCATCGCGCGCAGGTTGCGCGTGTGCCGGCTGTTGCCGCCGCGCAACGCCTGCGGCGCGTGTTCCAGCACCAGCACGCTGGCGCCACCCTGCCGCGCGGTCACCGCCGCCGTCATCGCCGCGTTGCCGCCGCCCACCACCAGAACGTCGTAAAGCCGCGTCAGGTCAACCATGCACCATCCCCCGCCACCGTTGTGCCACGCTGGCGCGGTCTGGCAAGCCCCGGCACGGCATGCGGGGGCTGGACCGGCGGGCGCATTGCGGCACACTGGCGCAAACCCGCGGAGGGCACCCATGTCCGAACTGCTCGCCTTCGTCTCCTGCGCCGATGCGCGCGCCATCGAGACCTTCGCCATGGACCGCACCACCGGCGCGCTCACCCACCGCGCCACCACCGCGGTGCCCGGCCCGGCCGGCGCCAGCATGTCGATGCCGCTTGCCCTGTCGCCGGACCGCCGCACCCTGCACGCCGCCGTCCGCCTCGCCCCCTTCCCGTGCAGCAGTTTCGCCGTCGATCCCGCCAGCGGCGCGCTGCGGCACATCGGCGCGGCCGACCTGTCGGACGCGATGGCCTATATCCTGGTCGATCCCTCGGGGAAGAACCTGCTCGCCGCCTCCTACCCCGGCGCCATCGTGACCAGCCACGCCATCGGCCCCGACGGCGCGGTCACCGGCCCGGCCCGCCAGGTGATCGACACCCCCCTGCGCGCCCATGCCATCATCACCGACGCCGCCGGCCACTGCGCCTATGTCCCCTGCCTCGGCGGCGACGTGGTGCTGCAAATGGCGCTGGACCCGCAAAGCGGCCGCATGATGCAGGTCGGCCGCCTGGCCACCCACCCCGGCAGCGGCCCGCGCCACATGCGCTTCAGCCCCGAAGGGCGCCACGCCTATATCGTGGGGGAACTCGACGCCCAGGTGATCGCCTGCACCGTCGATGCCGCCGGCCACCTCGCCGCCTTCCAGCGGGCACCGATGCTGGCCGACAGCGTCGCCATCCCCGAAGGCAGCCGCATCGCCGCCGCCGACATCCAGGTCACCCCCGATGGCCGCTTCCTCTACGCCACCGAACGCATGACCAACATCATCGCCGCCTGGCGCCTGGACCCCGAAACCGGCGCCATGACCACCGTCGGCGCGGTGCCCGCCGAGCCCGGCCCGCGCGGCATCGCCATCGACCCCGCCGGCCGCTTCCTGCTCTGCGCCGGCCAGACCACCGGGGCCGTGGGAACCTACGCCATCGACCAGGGGAGCGGCGCGCTGACCCGCATCGCCACCACGCCGGCGGGGGCGAATGCCAATTGGATCGAGTTCCTTGAGACCAAGGGATAGGAAGGGATGTTCTTTTTTGAAAAAAAGAACCAAAAAACTTCTATTCATTGGCGTGTGGGGGCACGACGGTGCCGCACGAAGGAAACGGATAGAAGTCTTTTTGCTTCTTTTTCTTCAGAAAAAGAAGACTTCCTTCCCTGGTGCACTGACTCATTCAGATGGTGCAGCATGCGCCAGCGCGCCAGGCTGAAGCGCCTGCCAGCTTCGGACCACCAGCGCGCATTGGCACCCAGTGCATCCAGATGACTGCGCTGACGCCGGACAGCATGGCCCTGATGGCACGTGTGGTATGTTCGTCGCGCGCCGCCCGAAACGAACAACCGCGAGGAACCACCCCATGTCGCTCCCCACCACGATGCGCATCATCACGACGGAAGCGGCCGGTGGGCCCGAGATGTTGCGCCCGGCCACCGCGGATGTGCCCACGCCCAGGCCCGACGAAGTTCTGATCCGCGTCCAGGTTGCCGGGGTGAACCGACCCGACATTGCCCAACGCTCCGGCTCCTATCCGCCTCCGCCCGGCGCCAGTCCGATCATCGGGCTCGAAGTGGCCGGCGAGGTGGCGGCCATGGGCGCCGCCGTGACGAAGCACCGCATCGGTGAGCGGGTTTGCGCGCTGACAAATGGTGGCGGCTATGCCGAGTTCTGCACCGCGCCGGAGTCCCAGGTGCTGCCCTGGCCGAAAGGCTACGATGCCCTGAGCGCCGCGGCACTGCCGGAGACCTTCTTCACGGTATGGGCCAATCTGTTCATGGCCGGCCGCCTGGCGGCCGGGGAGCGCGTGCTGATCCATGGCGGCACCTCCGGCATTGGCGTGACCGCCATCCAACTGGCTGTCGCGTTCGGCGCCACCGCCTATGCCACCGCGGGATCCGACGAAAAGACCGCCGCCTGTGTCCGCCTTGGCGCTGCGGCGGCGATCAACTACCGCACGCAGGATTTCGGCGTGGAGATCAGGAACCTCACCGATGGCAAGGGCGTGGACGTGGTTCTGGACATGGTCGGCGCCGCCTATTTCCCGCGCAACATCCGTGCGCTGGCGATGGACGGTCGGCTGGTGATCATCGCGTTCCTGGGTGGCGCGAAGCTGGATGGCGTGGACCTCACGCCGATCATGACCCGGCGGCTGACGGTGACCGGTTCCACCATGCGCCCGCGCAGCACGGCGCAGAAGGGGGTGATCGCCGATGCGCTGTGCGCCAGGGTTTGGCCGCTGCTGGATCAGGGGAAATGCGCCCCGGTCATCCATGCCAGCTTTCCGCTGGACCAGGCGGCCCAGGCCCATGCGCTGATGGAAAGCAGCGCCCATATCGGCAAGATCATGCTGACTGTGGCCGGCTGATCCCTGCTTCCGCCCCTCACGTGGCACCGGCAGTCACCTGGCGCGGCCTGTTGCCGCTGGCGGGTGCCGTGTTGTTGTTCAGCAGCGCCTGGCCGGTCACCAAGGAAGCGATCGGCCAGGGCGCCGCACCCGTCTGGTTCGCGCTTGGCCGGACCGGCCTGTCCATGCTGGTCACCTTTCTGCTGATGGTGGCGACGCGACGGCTTGCGCTTCCCACGCGCCGTGACCTGCCGTTCTTCCTTTCCGTCGCGGTCTGCCAGCTCGCCCTGTTCTTCATTTGCGTGCACCTGGCCTTGGTCTGGGTCCAGGCTGGCCGCACCTCCGTCATCACCTCGGTCACGCTGGTGTTCACTGTCCCGGCCTCGGTGCTTCTGCTGGGTGAGGTCGTGCCGCGGCGGCGCTGGATCGCGGTGGCCTTGGGTGCGGCCGGCGTTGTCCTGCTGATCGGCCCGTGGTCGATCGATTGGACCCGGCCCGGGGTGGTGCTGGGCCACTTCTTCCTGCTGGTGGCGGCCGGTGCGGTCGGGGTGCCGATGCTGGTGGTTCGCCTGCGTCCGCCGCGGCTGTCGATGGATCAGCTTCTGCCATGGGCATTCGGGCTGGCCAGCCTGATCCTGCTTCCGTTCGCCGCGGTGATGGAGCCCATGGGGCGGTGGAACGCCGCATCGCTGGTTGCCCTTGGCTATGTCGGGGCTGTTGCCGGCCCGATCGGGACATGGTGCTACCTTCTGACCATGATACGCCTGCCGGTTGTCGTCGCCTCGGTGGGATTTCTCATGACGCCGGCGGTGGGGCTGGTTCTTGCCACGCTCTGGCTTGGCGAGCCGCTCGGATTGGATCTTCTTCTGGGCACCGGCTTGATTCTCGGCGGTGTCGCGCTGTCTGTCGTACGGGAGCGGACGATATGATCCTGAACAGCATCTCCCGCGGCGACGGGCCGGCCCTGGTGCTGCTGCATGGCCTGTTCGGGCAGGCCGGGACTTTCGGCACGATGCAGCGCCGCCTGGCATATGCCGGCCGGCGGGTCATCGCCCTGGACTTGCGCAACCATGGCGCAAGCCCGCGCGCGTACGGCATGGATTATCGCACGATGGCCGACGATGTGCGCGAAACGCTCGCGGCGCTCGGCGTGCTCCCCTGTGCGGTGCTGGGGCATTCGATGGGGGGCAAGGCCGCCATGGCGCTGGCACTTCGCCATCCGGCTGCGGTCACCCGCCTGTGCGTCGCCGATATCGCGCCGGTGCGCTACCGTCCGCACCTGATCACGTACGCCGAAGCCATGCGCGACCTCGCGTTGTCGCCCGACATGACCCGCGCGCAGGCCGATGCCGCGCTGAGCCCCGCCGTGCCCGACAGTGGCGTGCGCGGTTTCCTGTTGTCGAATCTCCGGCTTGGTCCCGCGCCGGAATGGCGCATCGGCCTGGACGAGATCATCGACGGAATGGACGATATCCAGGATTGGCCGGCGATCGACGCGCCGCCGTTCGTCGCGCCGACATTGTTCCTTGCCGGGGCCCGCTCGCACTATGTCCGCCCGGAGCATCGCCCCGCCATCGCCGCCCTGTTTCCCAGCGCGCGCTTCGTGACCCTGAAGAATGCCGGCCACTGGCTTCATGCCGATGATCCCGAAGGATTTCTGGCCGTGGTCCATTCCTTTGCCGCTATGCCGCCGGCTTGACGGGCCGCCCCTCCTCGGCCGCGCGCCACAAATACCAGCTCGCCACACTGCGCCATGGCGACCACATCTCGCCGATCGCCGCGAGTTCCCTGGGTTTCGGCTGCGCGTCGAGCCCATGCAGCCTGCGGTAGCCCTCGCGCACCCCGAAATCGTCCACCGGGAGGATGTCGAACCGCCCGAGATTGAACATCAGCAGCATCTCCACCGTCCACCGCCCGACCCCGCGGATGACGGTGAGCCGCGCGATGAGTTCGGCATCGGATTGCCGCGCCGCGGCCCGCCGGTTTGGCACCACCCCGTCCAATGTCTTCAATGCGATGTCACGAATCGCCGCGGTCTTGCTGCCGGAGAGGCCACAACGCCGCATTGCCTCGTCGGATGTGGACAAGACCTGCTCCGGCGTGGGGAAGGGCACGGACGGGTAGAGTGCCATGAACCGCCCCAGGATCGTGCGCGCGGCCGAGCCATGCAATTGCTGGTGCGTGATGGCCCGCACGAGGGCTTCATAGGGTTCGCGCTTCTCCTGCACATAACCGCAACGCCCGACGCGGCGGATCAACGCCTGCATCGCCGGGTCCACACCGTTCAAATGGCGGATCGCGTTGCGCATCGGGCAAGCATGTCATCCGATTGCCACCGCCGCCAGCCCGACGGCAATCGCGATCGGCGCGACCGGCCAGGCCATCCGCCAGATCGCCGCGGGCACCACGTCCCGGCCCGCCAATCCTGCCACCATCCCCACCACCTGTGGTGCCAGCAGCAGGAACAGCGTGCCGTTCTGGATTGCCGGCAAGGCGACCTGGTCCATCCCTGCCAACTGGCCCAGTGCCATCTGCAACGGCATCATGGTGCTGTTGGATCCGACATTGGTGCCCGCGAAGAACGCCGAGATGCCCGCCAGCAGCGGTGCGCCATAGGGCGCCGCCTGCCCGAAGGCCTCGGCCAGCGCCTGTGCCAGCGCCTGCGGTATTCCGGCATTCGACAGGAAGCGGGACAGCACGACGAACATCAGCAGCGCCAGTGCCGGTCGCCAGGCGCGCGCCAGGGCATCGCCGATCACCCGGCCGGGCCGCGCCTGGGCGAGGGCAACGACGGCGGCGACCAGGATGATGGCCACCATGGCGTGGTTGGCGGCGAGCCCGGGCAGGTTCGCGAACGGCCGTACCGCCGGCGCATCGTGCCACAAGCGGCTGGCCAACAACACGCCGGCCAGGAAAAGATAGGGCAGCGCGATCCGCAAGGCGCGCAGCCATGCCGCGGCACTGCGTGGCGGGTCGGCCATCAGCAAGCGCAACGCCAGCAGCGGCCCGGTTGCCAGCACGCCGCAGAGTTCCCACGGCGCCACCCGGTGCCACAGTATCAGCGATGTGCCCACCGCCGCGACCCAGCCGAACTGGGCCACGCGGCGGACGGCAGGCACGGCAAAGCCGGCGGCGGCGCTCCAGTGCCAGAACAATCCCAGCAGGAGGGGCAGTTCGGCGGCGACAATCCAGGCATTGCGCGTTGCCAGCTCCTGGGCAGGCACGCCGGAAAGGGCCGCACCAACGGCGGTGCCCGGCCCCAGCCCGCCCCATGGGATCAGCGCCAGCGTCAGCAACGCCATTGCGGCGGCTGGCACTCCGGCCACGCCGGCGCGCCGCATCACGCCCAGGGCGAAGATGGCGCCCACGCAGAATCCGGTTACGGTCTCGGTGAACGGGCCAAGGAGAAAGGCGGCCGTGAACGCCGTCTCGCCGGTCGTGCCCGGCGCGATCGTTGCCTGATCGCGGCTCATGACCGCGCCATGGAATACCAGCCCTGCGGCGACAATTCCCACCGGGACCACCGCGAGCCAGGCGCCCTGGGTCGTGCTCGCGGCGACGAAGCCCGCCAGGGCCGAGGCATCTTGTGTGGCCAAGAAGGCTGGCAGGCTTGCCGCGATCGTCGCCAAGCACGCCGCCACCGGGCCGGTGCGCGCCACACCGAGCAGGACCACCAGCACCAGCAATGGGGCCGTTTGTATCAGCAGCACCATTGGCGCCCCTTGTCATCGTCGTCGCAACGCAAACGGACCCGATCCAGGCGGGAATGGTGCGCATCGACTGCCTGCTGTGCTTGATCCCGCGCTTTGCGCTACTCTGCAACCATGCCGGCTGCGATGCTCCGCGGGCCGGCCAGCGAGGAGACGATGTCTGTCAGCGGGCGATACGAGACCGAGGCGGAAGCCGCGCAGTCCGCCGACCGCCAGACGCTGAGTCTGGCAGGCCTCGCCGTGACGATCGGCGTGCTGGTGATCTGCGTTTTCCTCGTCCGGCAACTCGCGCAGACCGCCAGGATCGAGGATTGCCTGATGGCCAACCGGCTCAATTGCGACAAGGTGGCGGCAGCGGCACACTGAACGGGCGAACGGCAACCTCACCGGCGGCATGGATCTGGAGCCACGCAAGGTTGACGCGCCGCGGTTCCGTGCCAGCGTGTGGGCGCGAATGCTTGGGGTGGGGGAAGACATGCGCATTGCGCAGATGGACTGGCGAATGGTGGAGGACTGGCTGCGCCACGACGACCGTGGCGTGCTCGCGCTGGGCAGTGTCGAACAGCATGCGGGGCTGTCGCTCGCCGTTGATGCCATCCTGGCGGAGCGCGTCGCGGTGGAGGCGGCGGAGCCGCTGGGCATCCCGGTGTTCCCGGCCATGCCGTTTGGCCTGGCACCCTACTTCCAGGCCTTTCCCGGCAGCATCACCCTGCGGGTGGAAACCTATTGCGCGGTGATGCGCGACCTGCTCGACAGCCTCAAGCGCAGCGGATTCCGGCGCATTGTCATGGTCAACGGCCATGGCGGCAACGCGCCCGCCGGCGCGCTCGCCCAGGAATGGATGATGGACAATCCCGACTGCCGGGTGCGATTCCACGACTGGTGGCGCGCCCCGCGCACCATGGCGCAGGTGCAGGCGACCGATCTCGTGGCCAGCCATGCCAGCTGGATGGAGAATTTCCCCTGGACGAGGTTGGCGTCCACACCTGCGGATGAGGTGAAGGCCATGGTCGATATCGACCGCCTGAAGACCCTCGCGCCGTTCGAGGCGCGGACCCTGCTCGAAGACGGCAATTTCGGCGGCCGCACCCAGCGCGCGGACGACGAAATGCTGGCGATCTGGCATGTTGCTGTCGAGGAAACCCGCACGCAGATGGAAAACTGGTGATGGCCCCCGTTTCGCCCACGAGCATTCTCATCTGGGGTGCCGGCGCCATTGGCGGCACCGCCGGCGCCTGGCTCAAACGTGCCGGCCACGATGTCGCATTCGTCGATGTCGTGGCCGAGCATGTCGCGGCAATCCGCACGACCGGGCTGCGAATCACGGGGCCAGTGGACCAGTTCAGCGTCGTGGCGCCAGCCTTCGTCCCCGAGGATGTCGCGGGCACGTGGGACATGATCTTCCTGGCGGTGAAGGCGCAGCATACCGAGGCTGCGACCCGGGCGCTGATGCCGCACCTGTCCCAGGATGGCTACGTGCTGTCGATGCAGAACGGGCTGTGCGAGACCATCATCGCCCCGATCGTCGGCCGCGACCGGACGGTCGGGGCCTTCGTCAACTACTCGACCGACTGGATCGCCCCCGGCGAGGTGATGTTCGGCAGCCGCGGCGCCGTGGTTCTCGGCGAATTGCATGGCGCCATCACGCCGCGCCTTGGCGAACTGCGCGCCGTGATGGCCGATTTCGAGCCGGCAGCGGTCACCACCGACAACATCTGGGGCTACCTCTGGGGCAAGCTCGGCTATGGCTCGATGCTGTTCGCCCAGGGCCTTGGCATGAAGTCGATCGCCGACTGCCTCGCCCGGCCGGAACTGATGCCGGTCTGGCGCGCATTGGGCCGCGAGGTGAACGAGGTGACCCTGGCCGAGGGCATCACGCCGATGGGGTTCAATGGCTATGACCCGCAGGCGTTCATGCCCAACGCGCCGCGTGAGCTGGCCGAGAAGGCGATCGCCGACCTGGTCGCGTTCAACCGCCCGAGCGCCAAGACCCATTCCGGGATCTGGCGCGACCTCGCGGTGCGCAAGCGCCGCACCGAGGTGGATGTGCAGATCAAGCCGATCGCCGATATCGGCCGCCGGCACGGCCTGGCGACCCCCACCATCGACCGCCTGGTTGCCTTGATCCACGAGGTGGAGGATGGCCGCCGCGCACTGCACGACGACAACCTGCTGGAGCTGATCGCGCAATGAACATCCGCTTTGACGGTCGCGTCGTCCTGGTGTCCGGCGCCGGCCACGGCATCGGCCGCGCCATTGCCGCCACCTTCGCCAATCTCGGGGCGATCGTGCATGCCTGTGACCTGCGGGCGGAACCGCTCGCCGAGACCGCGCGCCTGACCGGTGCGACGCCCATGGTGGTCGATCTTGCCGACCGGCCGGCCGCGACGTCATGGGTGCGCGATGTGGAACAGGCGACGGGACAGGCGGCATATGCCCTGGTCAACAATGCCGGTGGTGTGGCCGGGCAGGTGATGCGCCCGCTGGACGAGGTTTCCGACGACGACTGGGACCGGGTGTTCGCGGTCAATGTCGGGGCGGCCATGGCGCTGTCGCGCGCCGTGGCGCCAGCGATGAAGAAGGCCGGTGCGGGCCGCATCATCAATATCTCCTCGGGTGCCGGTTTGCAGGCGTCGCTGACCGGCATCCAGGCCTATTGCGCCGCCAAGCACGCCGTCGTCGGCCTCACGCGCCAGCTTGCCCATGAATTCGGGCCGTTCGGCATTACCGTGAACTCGGTGGCCCCCGGATTCATCCGCTCCAACCCGTCCTCCGAGTTGCAGTGGGAAAGCTATGGCCCCGACGGCCAGGCGGCGCTGGTGCAGCGGATCGCCCTGCAGCGCCTGGGAACCGCGCAGGACATTGCCAACGGCGTGCTGTTCTTCGCCTCCGAGCTCGGAAGTTTCGTCAACGGCCAGGTCATCCAGGTGGATGGCGGACGATGAGCGTCGCCCTGGTCGATGCCTGGATGCAGGACAACCGCCAGCGCCTGCTGGACGAATTGTTCGACCTGATCCGGTGCCCGTCGGTTTCCACCGATCCGGCCTACGCGCAGGGCATGCAGAGCGCCGCGGCCCTGCTGCAGGCGCGGCTTGTCCGCATCGGCATGCGCGACGTCCAGCTCCTGAACAACGGGGGCCACAGCGCGGTGTTCGCCCAGTGGACCGCAGCGCCTGGCAAGCCGACCATCCTGGTGTATGGCCATTACGATGTGCAGCCGCCGGACCCGCTGGAGGACTGGTCGTCGCCGCCATTCGAGCCGACGCTGCATTCCGACCGCTATGTGGCGCGCGGCGCATCGGATGACAAATCGCCGCTCTGGATTGCGCTGTCAGGGGTCGAGGCCTGGCTGGCGGTGACCGGCGGCCTGCCGCTCAACGTCAAAATCCTGCTGGAGGGCGAAGAGGAAATCGGCAGCCGTTCCCTGCCGGGCCTGCTGGAGCGCCATCGCGACCTGCTGGCCGCCGACGTGCTGGTCAGTGCGGATGGCGGAAGGTGGCGCCCCGGGACGCCGAGCGTGAACACCAACAGCCGCGGAAATATCGGCATGGAAGTGCACGTCCGCACCGCCGCGCACGACTTGCACTCCGGGCGCTATGGCGGGCCGGTCGGCAATGCCGCCATGGTTCTGGCGCGCCTGCTCGCGACGCTGCACGACGGCGAGGGGCGCATCGCGGTGCCCCGCTTCATGGATGGGCTTCAGCGGCCGTCCAACAGCGACTATGCCAGCATGGAAGCCCTGGGCTTCGACGAGCCGAAATTCTTCGCCGAGATCGGTGCCGCGCCAGGTGCCATCGAGCCCGGCGTGCGCCTGCTGGAATCGCTGTGGCTGCGCCCGACGATCGAGGTGAATGGCATTACCGGCGGTTACCAGGGGGTTGGCGGCAAGACGGTGATCCCGGCCACGGCCAGCGCCAAGATCACGTGCCGCCTTGGTCCGGGCCAGGACCCCCATGGCGCCGGCGATGCCGTTGAGGCCCATCTGCGCCGGCACTGTCCCGCCTGGGCCGCCGTGGAGGTGGTGCGGTCGCGTGACGGCACGCCCGCCTACGCCGTGCCGGAGGACGATCGCTTCCTGGCGGCGATCGAGCGCGTCATCGCGCAGGTGCACGGCCGCAAGCCGCTGCGCGTCGGGGTCGGCGGCACATTGCCGATCTCTGCCATGGTCAAGCGGCAGCTTGGCCTGGAGACGGTGATGTTGAGCTACGCCATCGCGGACGAGAACATCCACGCGCCGAATGAGTTCTTTCGCCTGTCATCGTTCGACGATGGCCTGCGCGCCTGGGCACGCGCCCTGCCGGAACTCGCTGCGGTCTGAGACCAATCCTCGAAATGCGTGGCCGAAAAGGTCAGGAAAGCCTGGGCTCTGCCCAGACCCGCCTGGTCCGGCGCGCGCCTTCGCGCGACGGGCCGAGCCCCTGGACCTCATCAATTTGAAAAGTAATGGGATTCCAAAGGCCCTC
>JADLHF010000127.1 GCA_020848935.1 Acetobacteraceae bacterium | reverse complement strand
TGACCACCTGCTCCGGGGAGATGTCGCCCTGGTAGTTGCAGCCGAACGCGGCCATCACGCCGATGCGGTTCACGGGGATGCCGTGGCTCTGGTGCAGCGCGGTCTGCTTGCGCATGGCCGCGAGGTTTTCCTCGTGGCTGCGGTTGAGGTTCTTGCGGGTGAAGCCCTCGCTGGCGGTCAGCGAGATCGCCCCGGTCATGGTCAGCTTGTCGCGATACGCCAGCGCGCGCTCCAGCCCGTTGGCGTTGAACCACAGCGCGGTGTAGGCCACGCCCTTGCGCGGCGCGAACCCTTCCACCACCGCCTCGGCATCCGCCCAGCCCGGCACCAGGCGGGTGTTCACGAACGAGCAGATCTGGATGTGGTGCAGCCCGGTTTCGGCCAGCGCCTCGATCAGGCGAATCTTCTGCGACGTGGGGATCGGCCCCGGCTCGATCTGGAAACCCTCGCGCGGGCCTTCCTCGTGGATGTCAACGTGGCTCGGCAAGTCGGTCATGGCATGTACTCCCAGCGGCGGCGCGATCATACCGAAGGGTGCAACGGCTTGCCATATCGCTCAGTACGCAAGGGCAAGGCCAGGGCTCCGCCGTCGCGGCGCGAAGCCGCGCCACGGGGACCCGCTGGGGGCAGCGGCCCCCAGACCCCGTGACCCCCATGTGACGCTGGCCACATCGGCCTTGAGGCCCAGCGACCGCTGGTCCCTGGTATGGGTGTGGGGCCTACTGCATGAACCAGCCGTGGCTGACCACCAGCGACTGCCCGGTCATCGCGTTGGTTTTCGCCGCCGCGAAGAACAGCGCCACTTCGGCCACGTCCTGCACGGTGGTGAATTCGCCGTCCACCGTTTCCTTCAGCATCACGTCCTTGACCACCGCGGCTTCGCTGATGCCGAGCGATTTCGCCTGCTCGGGGATCTGCTTTTCCACCAGCGGCGTGCGCACGAAGCCGGGGCAGATCACGTTGGCGCGCACGCCGTGGGCCGCCCCTTCCTTGGCCACCACCTTGCACAGCCCGATCAGCCCGTGCTTGGCGGTGACGTACGGCGCCTTCAGCACCGAGGCCTCCTTGGAATGCACCGAGCCCATGTAGATCACGCTGCCGCTGCCGGCGGCATACATGTGCTTCAGGCAGGCGCGGGTGGTCAGGAAGGCGCCGTCCAGGTGGATGGACAGCAGCTTCTTCCAGTCGGCGAAGGGGAACTCCTCCAGCGGATGCACGATCTGGATGCCGGCATTGCTGACCAGCACGTCGATGCGGCCATGGGCGGCCATCACCGCGGCGACGCCGGCTTCCACCGCTGCCTCGTCGGTGACATTCATTTCCACCGCCATCGCCGCATGGCCGGCCTTGACCAGCTCCGCCGCCGTCGCCTGGGCGGCGGGAAGCACCAGGTCGGCGATGACCACCGTGGCGCCTTCCTGTGCGTAGCGCAGCGCGATCTCCTTGCCGATGCCGCTGGCGCTGCCGGTGATGATCGCGACCTTGCCGTCGAGCTGGCCCATGTTTCGTCTCCTTGTTGTGGTCCCCGGCCGGGTCGATATGGCCGGGCGGGTGCGAGATGTCAGGCGAGGTAGTCGTGCACGACCTCACCGAGATTGAGCGTGAGGTCCGCGAGGATGTGCACCGCGGACAGCACTTCCAGCACCGGCAAGTCGGCAACCGGGGCCAGCGCGTGCGGGTGAAGCTCAAGCGATGCCGGCCCGCTCCAGGCACCCTTGACGGTGAGGTCGGCGAGGTAATAGCGGACAAGTTCGCAGATGCGCGGCATGCCGTCGACATGCGGAATGATCTTCAGCAGGAAGCCCGGCTCGCGCAGGCCCGGCAGCACCGCATCGGGCGCCAGCGCGTGGTGCTTGTAGCCCATCGTCGCCGTGGCCACCCGCACGAGGCCGTAATCGAGGGTGCCGACCATGGTGTCGTGGTCAACCACCAGTGCGGGCGAGGCGAGTTTCTTGGGGAAGCCCCAAAGTTCGCGGCCGCCGGCGATCGGCGGATGGTCGTCCAGGAACATCGCATGGGTGTAGCCGCCGGTCGCGCCACGGAAGCGCACGGGGATCACCTGCCCGGTCTCGGTGTAGTCGCCGAAGCCGGTGCTGTCGGGCATGCGGATGAATTCGTATTTCACCACGTCGCCGACAACCTCCAGCGGCGCCGGCACCATGCGGGCCAGGGCGGCGGGGTCGGTGCGGTAGCTGATGATCATGTATTCGCGATCGACGAAGCGGTACGGACCCGGCGGATAGGCCGGGCTGGAGAACGGCATGGCGAAGGCGCGCGCGCGCAGCTCGGACGGCTCGATCATGGCGGGCTCCTTCAGCGAGGCAGGTGGGCGGCGACCGGGGTGGCGGTGGTGTCGGCCTGGGCCGCGCGGGTCTTCTCGTGGCCGATGTCGAAGGTGCGCATGGCCACTGTCGGCGCCGGCGGCGCCAGCCATGGCGAGGCGGCAAGCGCCTCGTTCCCGTCATGCTCCCCGCGGCGCCAGCGCGCCTGCATGGTGGCGCGCGAGAACTCGAAATCCTTGGCCGCACACTGGGCTTCGCCAGACCGGTCGATCAGGTGGACCACGTCCATATGGGCCAGGGTGCTGGCCTTGCGCAGGAAGGCGAGATCAGGCCCGTCGGGCAGGTCCGCCGGCAGGCGCGCCAGCAGGCTGGCGATGTTGCGCCGCATGGCATGGGCGGTGCGGAACGTGTCCACGCCCATGCGGGTGCGGCTGGAATAGACGATGTCCTTGCGCCGCGCCTCCACCGCTTCGAGGTCGCGGGGAATGTCGCCGCGGGCGGAGAACACGTCGACCTGGAACGCCAGCGTGTCGCGGTGCGGTTCGTTTTGCAGCACATATTGCAGCGGGGTGTTGGAGACCAGGCCGCCATCCCAGTACAGCTCGCCCTCGATCTCGATGCCCGGGAAGCCCGGCGGCAGCGCGCCGCTGGCCATCACGTGCTCGGGCAGGATGGTTTCGTGGCGGTTGTCGAAGTAGCGGAAATTGCCGGTGCGCACGGCCACCGCGCCGACGCTGAAGCGCATCTCGCGGGCGTTGATCCGGTCGAAATCGACCAGCCGCTCCAGCGTGCGGCGCAGTTCCGCGGTGTCGTAGTAGCTGGTGGGCGACCGCCCGGTGATCCAGGCGTTCATCGCGTTGGGGCGGAAGAAGCCGGGCTGGCCGAACACCAGCGCGGTCAGCGCGCCGGCCTGGCGCAGGGCCAGTTGCCATTCATGCATCGGCAGGTCGGGCCATAGCGCGGAGCTGGAGGAGACGAGTTCCCAGAATTCCAGCAGCCGGGCGCTGCGCTGATCCGGCGCGTTGCCGGCGATGATGGCGGCGTTGATCGAGCCGATCGAGATTCCGGCCACCCAGTCCGGCTGGTAGCCGCCCCGCGCCAGAGCCGCATACGCCCCGGCCTGGTAGGCGCCGAGCGCGCCGCCGCCCTGCAGCACCAGCGCGACCTGCCGGCCAACCTTGCGATGCCGATCCGTCATTCCATCCGCCATGACCTGCCTCCCATCTTCCGTCTGCCCTCGCTCTCTGCACCTTGTGGGATGGTGCCGACCCGATCGGAACCATGACAATTGGGACATGCTGGCCCTTGCGTGACCGCGGCGCCACTCATCACACTTGGCGATCCCTGCGCGAGGCCGCCATGTCCGAAGAGTCCGGCTACGACATCGCGATCGCCGGCGGCGGTTCGGCCGGTACGGTGCTGGCGGCGCGCCTGAGCGAGGACCCTGGCATGCGCGTGCTGCTGGTCGAGGCCGGACCTGGAATCGATGTGGCCCGCGTGCCGGCGGTGCTGGCTTCGCAGTATCCCGGCCGGGCGCAGTTCAATCCCGACTGGTTCTGGACCGAGTTGCGCGCCAGCTTCGGCGAACTGCGCTCCAACCGCCCGGCGCCGCCGCGCGGCTACGAGCAGCCGAAGGTGCTGGGCGGCGGGTCCAGCGTGAACGGCATCGGCGCCAATCGCGGCCAGCCGAGCGACTATGCCGAATGGGTGGCCCAGGGCGCGGCCGGCTGGGGCTGGGACGACGTGCTGCCGTATTTCCGCAAGCTGGAGCGCGAGCTGGTGCATGCCGGCCCGCTGCATGGGCATGACGGCCCGCTGCCGATCCGCTCGATTCCGCGCGGCGAGTGGACCGGCTTCACCCGGGCGGTCGCCGAGGCGGTGAAGGATGAGGGGCTGGGCGAAGGCGACGACCAGAACGGGCCGTGGCGGACCGGCATCATCCCGACCTCGATCAACATCGACGAGCATGGCCGGCGCGCCAGCACCGCACTCGCCTACCTGACCGATGACGTGCGCCGCCGGCCGAACCTGACCATCCTGCCCGCGACCCTGGTGCGCCGGGTGCTGGTGGAGGATGGTCGCGCGACGGGGCTGTTGGTATCGGCCGGCGGGGTGGCGCGGCGGAGCGCGGCACGCCGCGTGGTGGTCAGCGCGGGCGCGATCGGCTCGCCCGCCCTGCTGCTGCGCAGCGGCATCGGGCCGGGGGCGCAGCTTCATGCGCGCGGCATCCCGGTGCTGGCCGACCTGGCCGGGGTGGGGGAGAATTTGCAGGAGCACCCGGCCACCGGGCTGTCGGCCTTCCTGGCCCCGCAGGCGCGCGGGCCGGGGGGCGAGCGCTATCATCTGCAAACCCTGCTGCGCTGGTCGTCCGGGATGGAGGGCACGCCCGCGGGCGACATGCATGTGGCCGTCTCCACCCGTGGCACCTGGCACGCCGT
>JADLHF010000126.1 GCA_020848935.1 Acetobacteraceae bacterium | reverse complement strand
GTCTTGCTTTCAGCACCGGTCTTGCTTTCAGCACCAGCCTTGCTTTCAGCAGAGGTCAGTTATTCCGCCGCAGTCCAACCATGCCGTTCCGCCTCATTGCGCCAGGCGCCGGGTCAGCATCGCCAGCGCCTCGGCCACCGTCAGGCGGCGGATATCGGTGCGGTCGCCGGGGAACAGTTTTCGCGCCGAAACCGTCGGCTGGCCCGTGCGCGCGCAGCCGAACCACACCAGCCCCACCGGCTTCTCCGCGCTGCCGCCGCCCGGTCCGGCCACCCCGGTCACCGCGACCGCCAACTGCGCCCGCGACCGCGCCAGCGCGCCCTCGGCCATCGCGCGCGCCACCGGCTCGCTCACCGCGCCATGGGCCGCGATCAACGCCGGCGGCACGCCGACCATCTCGGCCTTGGCCTCGTTGGTATAGGTGACGAAGCCGCGATCGACCACGGCGGAACTGCCGGCGATGGCGGTCAGGGTGGCGGCGATCAATCCGCCGGTGCAGCTCTCCGCCGTGGCCACCATCACGCCGGCCGCCTTGCAGCGCTCCAGCAGGGCCTCGGCCTGGGCCAGGATTGCGGAATCGATCATGCGGGCGGCTCGGCGCCGGTGACCTCGGCCAGCAGGGTGAAGAAGCCGCGCTTGCGGTCGGAGTTGATCCCCCAATCCACCGGCAGCGACTGGTAGCCGTCCACGAAGCGCTCCTTGATGCGGCGGTAGTCGAAGAAGCCCCAGCCGGCGCCGGCGCCGATGGCGGCCAGCATGTTGTTGTCCGGCTTGTCGAAATCGTAATGGTCGTCCTCGTTGAACAGGATCGGCTGGCCGCGATAGGCGGCGCTGGCGCGCGTGCCGGCCACCTGGGCGCGGATGCCGTCGGGCTGTTCCACGTGGTTGCCGTGCAGCAGCACGTAGTCGCTGACCGCCAGCAGGTGGTCGGGCGGCACCACCCCGCCGCGATAGCTGGTGCTGACCGCAATGCCCGGCGCCCGCGTGCGGGCCAGCGCGATCAGCTCGCCATGGCGCGCCGGCTTGAGGATGTCGTGCACGAAGGCCGGCACGTCGATCTCGTTGGCGATCTCCAGCAGCACGTTGGTGGCGCCGAGCGCGGCGAGCCAGTCGCAGGCCTGGGTGGTCGCCCGCACCACCGCCGCCTCGCCCGCGAAGGCCTGGGTGCAGGCGCCGTAGAACAGGCCGACATTGACCACCATGCCATGCGCGTCCGCGGCGCGGATGACGCGTTCCATGCGCGCCAGCGTGTCGGGATAGGGCGTGCCGTCGGGCGCGAAGCCGGAGAGCCGCCAGGGCTGGTGCCAGGAATAGCCCTGGGGCGAGCCGCCCTGGAGGTTCACCGCCACCGCATCCAGCCCGCTGCGCCTGTACAGCGGCAGGGCGGCGATGAACTCGCTTGTGTTGCGCTCCGCCGTCCACGGGCCGTCGGCATAGGCCCAGGCGCCGATGGTGGCGGGGTTGCGGTCGTCCACCACCGCGTTGGCCATGCGCGCGATGAACAGCCTGCCTTCGATGCTGCGGTCCCGAAAGCTGCGCCCCGCATGGGTGGGCCGGCCATTGCGGAGGAAGTCCTCGCCGCGGATGGTGATTGTCGTGGTGGGCATCGGCGGCTCCGTGGGATCGTGAAGATTGGTCGTCAGGGTCTGAGGCGGAATAAGTAAGGCCAGGGCTCCGCCCTGGACCCGCCAGAGGCAGGGCCTCTGGACTCCATTCGTTTGAGGGAGGGGGCTTATCGAGATGTTGGGGCCGCTCAGAAGGCCTCCTTCCTCAAGCAACACTCAAGTATAGGGTTCCAAGGGCTTTGCCCGTCGCGCGAAGGCGCGCGCCGGACCTGGTGGGGTCGAGGGGCGAAGCCCCCGCCATGCTTATCACGCATCGAACCCTTAGTAGAACACGGCGGCCGGCACGGCGAACCAGCCGGGCAGGGCGAGTTGGGCGGCCCGCACCACGCCGGCGGCGAGCAGGCCGGCGATCACGTCGTCGGCCATGATGCCGGCGGCACCCTCCTGGCGGTCGGCCCAGCCGATCGGTCCGGGCTTGAGGATATCCAGCAGGCGGAAGGCGAGGAAGGCCAGCGCCAGCGCGGGCGGGTTGCACGCGGCGGCCGGCGGCACCAGCACCAGCGGCAGCAGCGCGATCCACTGGCCGGCGAACTCGTCGATCACCACCCAGCCCGGGTCGCCGCCGGGCGCGCGGTCGGCGCCACAGCGCCGGATCGCCCAGACTCCGCCGATCCCCGATGCAACGGCGGCCAGCGGCAGCAGCATCGGCTCGGTGGCCAGCATCGCCGCGCCCGCGGCCAGGGCGGCCAGCGAGCCGGCGGTGCCCGGCGCCCACGGCGACAGGCCGCTGCCGAAGCCGCTGGCGAGCCAGAAGGCAGCGCCGCGCCTCACCGCGTCAGAAACCCGTCCAGCGCCGCGCAGGCCGCCGGCTCGCCCAGCGTCGGCGCATGGCCGCAGGCTTCGATCGGCGCATAGATCATGTCGGGCCGGGCGGCGCGCATCCGCGCCACCGTTTCCGCCGTCAGCACCCGGCTGCGCAGCCCATGCACCAGCAACACATCCATGCCGGCCAGCGCCCCGAACAGCGGCCATAGCGGCGGCACCGCGCGGCCCAGCAGCCCGGCGATGGCGGTGTCCCAGCGCGGATGCAGCCGGCCAT
This sequence comes from Acetobacteraceae bacterium, assembly GCA_020848935.1. Taxonomy (GTDB): domain Bacteria; phylum Pseudomonadota; class Alphaproteobacteria; order Acetobacterales; family Acetobacteraceae; genus CAMDGX01. The sequence continues at coordinate 21,960 of JADLHF010000126.1, read as the reverse complement.
CGGCCCCCGGCGCATAGGTCAGCGCGGCAAATCGCTGCCAGGCGGCCTCGCCGTCCAGCGACAGGTCGGGCAGGCGGGTGCGCAGATGGGCGGCGGCCGCGGCCAGGTCCGGCAAGGCGGGGTCGTCGGCCACGTGGTGGCGGATCGCCGCCATGCCCTGGGTGCCGATCTCCGGGCCGATATCGTTCAGCACCACGCCCGCCAGCAGGCCCGGCCGGGCGGCGGCCAGCCCCATCGCCAGCAGGCCGCCCATGCTGGTGCCCACGGCCACCACGCGGTGCAGGTGCAGGGCGGCGCAGACATCCAGCAGGTCGCGCAGGCAGGCCTCCGGCGCATAGCGCGCAACATCCCGCGCCCGGCCCGAGCCGCCGCGCCCGGCATAGTCCAGCGACACCACGCGGCGCGCCGGCCCGTGGCGGGCGGCCAGCTCGGCGAAATCGCCGCCGGTGCGCACCAGGCCGGGCAGGCACAGCAGCGCCGGCAGGCGGGAAGGGACGCCCCAGTCATGGACCAGCAGCGGCAAGCCGTCCCAGGCGGAGACCCGGCGCCCGGCGCTCAGCGCAGCCATGCCGCCAGGGGATGGGGATGGGGCTGCGCATCGCGGGCACGGTAGATCACCGCGTTCTCCACCACGCGCTGGACATAGTTGCGGGTTTCGGAGAACGGGATCAGCTCGATCCAGTCGATCACGTCCGCCCCGCCCCTGTTCGCGCCGCCGCCATTGGCCGCCGCGCCGCGCGGGTCGCCGTTCAGCTCCAGCCACTCCGCCACCCGGCGCGGCCCGGCATTGTAGCCGGCGGCGGCCAGCGCGATGTTGGCGTCGAACTGGTCCAGCAGGCCGCGCAGATAGGTGGTGCCCAGCCGGACATTGAGCGCGGGATCGGCGGTCAGGGCCGGCACCGGGGCGGCGATGCCCAGGCCGCGCGCCACCTGCGCCGCGGTGCCGGGCATCAGCTGCATCAGGCCGCGGGCCCCGGCGGGGCTGACCGCGAAGGGGTCGAAATTGCTCTCCTGGCGCATGATCGCCAGCGCCACCGCCGGCTCCACCGTGCCGTTGGGGGGGCCGGCGGGCACCGGCACCGCGTCGGGCCAGCCGACCTGCGGCAGCATCACGCCGTCCCGCCCGGCGCGCCGCGCGATCGCCACCGCGGTCTCGGTCAGCCCGAGGCCGGCGGCCAGGCGCGCGGCCAGTGCCCGGTCCGGCGGATCGGGCGAAACCTCGTAGAGCTGCAACAGGAACGGCGTGGCCCGGCGCGGCTCGCCCCAGGCCACCAGCAGGGCGGCGGCCCGCGCCAGCTCGCGCCCGGCCAGGTCCAGCGCGCGCGTGGCATCGGCCTGCGGGTCGCGCGCCGCGGCCAGGCGGGCGGCGAAGGCTTTCGGGTCGGCATCCAGCGCGTAGCCGGCGAGCTGGCCGTAGAAGGTGCTGGTCCATCGTGCCGCCCGGGCATAGGCATCTTCGCGCCCGGCCGGGGTGGCGGCGGCGCGGCCCAGCCAGTATTCCGCCCGCCCCTGGGTGATGGCGGATTTCGAGCCGGCGGCCAGGGCGGCGAAATGCGGCGTTGCCGCGGCGGGATCATGCAGCCGGCGCAGCGCGATGAAGCCGGCCAGGAACTCCGCATCCAGCGCCGGCTCGCCGGATCGCTGGGCATGCCCGGCGGCGATGGCATAGGCGCCGGCATCGTCGCCCTGGCGCAGGCGGCGGCGGGCCATCAGGTTGCGCTCGTCCCAGAACGCCGCGCGCCGCCCGGCAGGCGCCGCGCGCTCGGCATCGCCGCCCAGGCTGCGCCAGACCGCAACGGCCTCGTCGTCCCGCCCGGCCCGGCGCAGGAAGCGGGCGCGGTCCAGCATCAGCGCGGGATCGGCGGCCACCGCTGCCGGCAGGGCGGAGACCAGGGCGGCGGAGGCGGGATCGTCGCGGCGCAGGGCCAGCCGGGCTTCGATCAACTGGACATGGGCCGTGTCCACCCGCGCGGCCTGGCGGCGGGCGGCGGCAAGGTCGCTCCAGGCCAGCCGCACGAAACGCCGCAGATGGTCATCGCGGCCGAGGTTGGCCGCCCAGCGGGACAGGAAGCGCGCCTCCCACGCGGCATCGCCGGGGGCGCCGGCCCAGGCGGCGCGCAGCATGGCGGTGGCCTCGTCGCCGGCCAGCACCTCGGCGCAGCGCAGCAGGGCGGCGGTGGCGGCCGGCGCGGCACGGCGGCATTCGGCGGCGGCGCGCAGCGGGTCCGGCTCCAGCGCCAGCGCCTCGTCGCGGCGGCGGGCCAGGATATGGGCGAACGGCCAGTCGGGACTGGCGGCCTGGAAGGCGCCGATCTCGTCGGCGCGCGAGGTGCCGGGCGCGATCAGCCGCAGCCAGGTCACCAGCTTGCGCGCCACCGGGTCGGGATGGCCGGCAACCGCGGCGTCGGCCTCCGCCCAGCGGTCGGCCCGCACCAGCGCCATCGGCCCATTGTCCTGCGCGCCCGCCGGCGGCGACAGGAACAGGGCGGCGACCGCCAGCAGCACGCGAATCGACCTGGTTGGCTGGAAATCCATGGCCCATTCTATCGCGTCCGGCCTTGCCCTGCATCCCCCGCGGCACTAGCTTTCGTGGCTTCACGCCGACCGGCCGCGCCACGACGCCGCCGGGTGCCACGATTCCAACCGGAGGACGCCGATGTTCAAAGGGTCATATGTCGCCCTGATCACGCCGATGCGCACGGATGGGTCGATCGACGAGAAGAAACTGGAAGCCCTGGTCGATTGGCAGATCCGCGAGGGCACCAACGGCCTGGTTCCCACCGGCACCACCGGCGAGTCGCCGACGCTGACGCATGACGAGCACAAGCGCGTGGTGGAAGTGGCCCTTGCCATCGCCAAGGGCCGCGTGCCGGTGATTGCCGGCACCGGCTCCAACAGCACCGCCGAGGCCATCGACCTGACCCGCCACGCCAAGAAGGCCGGTGCGGATGCCGCCATGCTGGTGACGCCGTACTACAACAAGCCGACCCAGGAAGGGCTCTACCTGCACTTCAAGGCAGTGGCCGAAGCCGTTGATATCCCGATCGTGGTGTACAATATCCCTGGCCGCTCGGTGGTGAACATCACGGTGGAGACGATGGCCCGGCTGGCCAAGATCCCCAACATCGTCGGCGTCAAGGATGCCACCAACGACCTGGCGCGCCCGTTCCACACCCGCGCCACCTGCGGCAAGGACTTCGCCCAGATGTCGGGCGAGGACGCCACCATCCTGGCCTTCCTGGCCGGCGGCGGCGATGGCTGCATCTCGGTCACCGGCAATGTCGCGCCGCGCCTGTGCAGCACCATGCACATCGCCTGGCAGGAAGGCCGCATCAAGGACGCGCTGGCGATCCAGGACCGCATGATGCCACTGCACGACGCGCTGTTCAGCGAGACGTCGCCGGGGCCGGTGAAATACGCCGCCTCGCTGCTGGGGCTCACCGCCGAGACCGTGCGCCTGCCGCTCGCCCCCCCGGGCGAAGGCACGCGGGCCAGGGTGCGCGAGGCGATGACCAATGCGGGGCTGCTGAACTAGAAGAGAAAGGCCAGGGGGCCGAGCCCCCTGCACCCCCATTCATGGGGTCTGGGGGCTTGGCCCCCAGCGGGTCCAGGGCAGAGCCCTGGCCTTTCTTTTTTTGGAGTCGACCATGGCTACCGCCACGAAGAAGAAATCCGGTCTGATCAGCCACGGCATCGCCGCGCAGAACCGCCGCGCCCGTTTCAACTACACCATCAAGGAGACGCTGGAAGCCGGCATCGTCCTGCGCGGCCCCGAGGTGAAATCCCTGCGCCACGGCCGCGCCACCCTGACGGAGGCCTGGGCCGGTGAGCGCGATGGCGAGCTGTACCTGTTCAACTGCTACATCCCGGAATACCAGGGCGGCGTGCTGAGCCGCTTCGATCCCCGCGCCCCGCGCAAGCTGCTGGTCAAGGCCAAGCAGCGCGACCAGCTGCTGGGCGCCATTGGGCGTGATGGCATGACGCTGGTGCCGCTGGACATCCACTTCAACGAGCGCGGCATCGCCAAGGTGCAGCTTGGCCTCGGCGCCGGCAAGAACAAGTCCGACAAGCGCCAGGCGGTGGCGACGCGCGACTGGCAGCGCGACAAGGCGCGGCTGATGCGCAACCGGGGCTGACGCGTGGCCGCTGGCGGGCGGCGATTGCTGCTGGCAGGGCTGCTGGCGCTGCTGGTCGGCTGCGCCGTGGCGGGCCAGGTGCCGGCCGGCGAGCGGCGGGCCGGGCCGCTGGACCAGCCCGGCGGGCCGTGGGCACAGCAGGACCATTGGCTGCCGGTGATCCAGCGCGACGGCACCACGCGGCTGATCCTGGCCCGCATCTGCCGGCCACCGGCGCCGGCGCTGCCGCGGCTGGTGGTGATCGCCCACGGCAAGTCGCCGGTGCCCGCCGAGATCGCCGCCTATGCCCCGCCCTCCTGCGGGGCGGAGGCGGCGCGCTGGTTCCTGGAGCGCGGCTTCGCCGTGGTGCTGCCGGTGCGCCGCGGCTATGGCGCCACCGGCGGGGTGATGGCCGAGCGCAACCCGGCCTGCGCGCCCGACCGGGACTACACCGTCTCGGCGCTGGAGGCCGCGCGCGACATCACCGCCGCGATCGACTACGCCACCGCGCTGCCGGGCATCGCCGGCCAGGGCGTGGTGGTGGTCGGCCAGTCGGCCGGTGGGCTGGGGGCGGTCGCGCTGTCCAGCCTGGGCGATCCCCGGGTGACGGCACTGGTCAGCATGGCCGGCGGCGATGGCGGGCACCTGAACCGGGTGGCCCATGCGGTGTGCCAGCCGGATGCCCTGGTGCGTGCCGCCGGCCGGTTCGGGGCCACGGCGCGCCGCCCGATGCTGTGGATCTATACCGAGAATGACAGCTACTTCGCCCCTCCGCTGGCCACGGCGATGCGCCGCGCCTATGTCGCCGCCGGCGGCCAGGCGCGGCTGGTCCTGCTGCCGGCCTGGGGCAGGGACGGGCATCTGCTGTTCTCCGCGCGCGGCGGCTCGGCGGTGTGGGGCCGGCCGGTGGCGGAGTTCCTCGGGCTGAAACCCGCGCTGCCGGCGGCCTCGATGCTGGCGCCGCGCTGATCGCACCACTTTCCGGAGCGCATGGGGGGCCAATCCCGGACGCTCCCGCGCCGATGACCAAGTGTTGTCTTCTGGCCGATCGATGGCTATCCTTTATTACGAATGTGCGGCATTTCCGGCCATGCGACCTGCCGCGGCTGGAAGGATCACCCGACAATGCCTTGGTTTCGGAACCAGATCTACGACGGCCGCATTTCCGCCTGGACCAGGCAAATGAATCAGGCGACGTCGGACGTCGCGATTATCACGGCCCATGGCGAAGATGCCGTTATCAACGCCTTTTGGCCGGATGGAGGCTATGCGTTGGTCTATTTCTGCCCGCATGGCAACGATCTCGGCGATCCCGGATTGGCGGAGTTCAGAAATTATGGTGTGCAGTACGATCCCAATGAAATCCAGCATTCTCCAAACCTCAAGCAAAACTATGAATTAAAAAAATACCAAGGGAAACACAGCCATAACTCTGAGACGTACGATGATATCTATGGTCTTCCAGATACCGATGGGCCAGACATTATTACAATTTCAAATTCCAATAATTTGTTTTTAAATTTATTTTCTGCTGAAGGCGTGTTCTTGTCGACCTTGATCGGGAAACTGTTTGACGCCAACTACGGATACAGGACGTTCCACTGCGCATTCTGTCGCGGTGCGGCAACCGTGGGCCGCAACACCGTTACCGTCCCCAAGGCGTACTGAGCGCACGAACCTGCCCGACGGCTCGATACCAAGTTGGTGCCAGGGCGGCCTCGGGCGACGGAAACATCCAAACCGGTCGCTTGCATCTATCTGAGACGTGACGGACCCTTGCTTTCGCGGCACGGAGGCGAAGGATGGACAACAGGTCAGAAGATGGGGTGCCGAACGCAAAACTGGTGGCGGCCAAGCGCGGCTGGGCCCGTGACGGCCGCCTGCTGACCGGCACCACCGCGGACCCTGGCACCGACCGCCTGCCGCCGGGCCAGCGCCTGACCCGCGACTGGCCGGTGCTCGACCTCGGCGCCCAGCCCGATGTCAGCGCGGCCCGCTTTCGCCTGGACATCGACGGCGCCGTGCGCCACCCGCTCAGCCTGCGCCTGGCCGAGTTCATGGCCCTGCCGCAGCAGGACAGCGTGTCCGACATGCACTGCGTCACCCAGTGGTCGCGCTACGACAACCGCTGGCGGGGCGTGGCCGCGCGCACCCTGGTCGAGATGGTGCAGCCGCGCGAGGCGGCGCGCCACGTGGTGCTGCACGGCTATGACGGCTACGCGACCAACCTGCGGCTGGACCAGTTCGACCAGCCGGATGTCTTCCTGGTGCACGCCTGGGAAGGTGTTCCGATCAGCCGCGAACACGGCGGCCCGGTCCGTGCGCTGATCCCCAGGCTCTACTTGTGGAAGTCGGCGAAATGGATCCAGCGGGTGGAATTCACCGCGCGCGACCGGCCGGGCTTCTGGGAACGCAACGGCTACCACAACAACGCCGACCCCTGGCGGGAAGAACGCTATGACTGAGCCCACGCGGCGGGCCATGCTGGTGGCGGCGGCCATCGCGTCGGCGCTGGCGGCAAAGGGTTGAGGTCGGTCCCGCACTTGCCCGAAGCTGCAATGCAACTCCCAGCCTGACCACCATGGAGGCGAGCTTGACCCAGAACATGCAAGTCCGAACCACATCCGGCCGCGGCCGGTTGTTCGACAACGTGCTCGACACGATCGGCGATACGCCCTGCATCCGCATCAACGCGCTGGGCCCGCAAGGGGTCACGCTCTACGTCAAGGCCGAGGCGTTCAACCCGGGCGGATCGGTCAAGGACCGGCTGGCCGTCAACATCATCGAGGCGGCGGAGCGTGACGGCACGCTCAAGCCCGGCCAGACCGTGGTCGAGGCCACCAGCGGCAATACCGGCATCGGGCTGGCGATGGTGTGCGCCCAGAAGGGCTATCCGCTGGTCGTCACCATGGCGGAAAGCTTTTCGGTGGAACGGCGCAAGCTGATGCGCATGCTCGGCGCCCGCGTGGTGCTGACGCCACGGGCGCAGAAAGGGCTGGGCATGTATCGCAAGGCGGTCGAGCTGGCGCAGGCCAATGGCTGGTTCCTCGCCCACCAGTTCGAGACCGACGCCAATGCCGAGATCCACGAAGCCACCACGGCGCGCGAGATCCTGGCCGATTTCGCCGGGCAGCGGCTGGATTTCTTCGTCAGCGGCTACGGCACCGGCGGCACCGTCACCGGCGTTGCGCGGGCGTTGCGGCGCGAGCGTCCGCAGACGAAGATCGTCCTGGCCGAGCCGGCCAATGCCCAGCTTCTCGGCAGCGGCCATGCCCAGGAGCGTGCCGCCGACGGTGCGCCGGCGGTCAGCCACCCGGCCTTCGAGCCGCATCCGATCCAGGGCTGGACGCCCGACTTCATCCCGCTGGTGCTGCAGGAGGCGATCGACAGGAAGTTCATCGACCAGCGCCTGCCGGTCAACGGGGCCGAGGCTGTCAAATGGGCCAAGGCGCTGGCGCAGAAGGAAGGCGTTTTCACCGGCATCTCCGGCGGCGCCACCTTCGCCGCGGCGCTCCAGGTCGCGGCCACGGCCACGGCGGGGTCGGTGATCCTGTGCGTGCTGCCCGATACCGGTGAACGCTACCTCTCCACCCCGATGTTCGACGGCATCGCCGAGGACATGGACGAGGAAGAAACGCGGATATCCAAATCCACCCCCGGCCACCAGATGGGTTAGGGGGCTGAGGCAGAGTAATGCCAATCCTCGAATTGAATGGCCGATAGGGTCAGCAAAGCCTGGGCTCTGCCCGGACCCGCCTGGTCCGGCGCGCGCCTTCGCGCGACGGGCCGAGCCCCTGGACCTCAACCATAAGAAAGGATTGGGATTCCAAAGGCCCTCGGCCTTTGGTGGGTGCAGGGCAAAGCCCTGCTCTTGCCTGGATTCATGGGTCATTTATTCGGCGGGTTGATATTGTTACGCGCCGAACCTTCAGCCGAAACGGCCGGATTTCGGAAATCCGTTCGGCGGCAGCCGCCCGGCCTGCGCGCGGTCGCCGAGCCAGTCGCGCAGGTTGGGTTCCGTGCGGGTCTTGTCGCCGAGCTTCCAGGTCAGGCCGTCGGCGATGGCGAAGGTCTTGATGTCGGCCATTTCGCCGTCCTTGTATTTCTGCAGGATCACCCCGCCGCCGCGCGCCATCTCCGGCACCTGGTCCAGCGGGAAGACCAGCAGCTTGCGGTTGCTGCCCACCACGGCGACGTGGTCGCCGGCCACCTTCACGCAGAACGCCGCCTCCTCGCCGGGCTTGAGGTTCAGCACCTGCTTGCCGGTGCGCTTTTCCGCCTGCATGTCGTCGGACTTCACCACGAAGCCGCGCCCGGTGCTGGACGCCACCAGGTAGCGCACGCCCTCGCGCCAGACGAACAGGGTGGTCACGTCGTCCTCGTTGGTCAGGTCGGCCAGCAGGCGGATCGCCTGGCCGTCGCCGCGGCCGCGCGGCAGGTCGGCGGCCTTCAGCGTGTAGGCGCGGCCGTTGGTGGCGAACAGGCACAGCCGGTCGGTGGTCTCGCAGGCAACCAGCAGGCGCAGCCGGTCGCCCTCCTTGAACTTCAGATCGTCGGGATTGGCCACCGCCCCCTTGATCGCGCGCACCCAGCCCTTGTCGGAGAGGATGACGGTGATCGCCTCGCGCTCCACATAGGCATCGGCATCGACCACGATGTCGGCCGGCGCGCCGGCGAGGTGGGTGCGCCGCGTGCCCAGCGCGCCGCCGCCGAATTTCTCCCGCATCTGCCCGATCTCGGCGGCGATGCGTTCCCAGCGCCCGTCCTCGCTGGCCAGCAGCCCCGTGACGTCCTTGCGTTCGCGGGTGAGGGCCTTGTGCTCCTTGCGGATTTCCATCTCCTCCAGCCGGCGCAGGCTGCGCAGGCGCATGTTGAGGATGGCTTCGGCCTGGGTGTCGGTGAGGGTGAAGGTGCGGATCAGGGCGGGCTTCGGCTCGTCCTCGTGGCGGATGATGCGGATCACCTCGTCGAGGTTCAGGTACACCGCCAGGAAACCGTCCAGGATTTCCAGCCGCCGCTCGATCGCCGCCAGCCGGTGGCGCAGCCGGCGCATCAGCACCTCCTGGCGGTGCGCCAGCCACTGGGTGAGCACCTCGCGCAGGCCGAGCACCCGCGGCGTGCGGTCGGCGGTCAGCACGTTCATGTTCAGCGGGAAGCGCGATTCCAGCGCGGTGACGCGGAACAGCGTGGCCATCAGGGCGTCGGGCTCCACCAGCCGGGTTTTCGGCTCCAGCACCAGGCGCACCAGCTCGGTGCTCTCGTCGCGGATGTCGCCGAGCAGCGGGAGCTTCTTCTCCTCCATGAGTTGGGCGATCTGTTCGATCAGGCGGGACTTCTGCACCTGATAGGGGATTTCGGTCACCACGATCGACCAGGTGCCCATGCGGCCCTTCTCAAGCTCCCACTTGGCGCGCAGGCGAAACCCGCCACGGCCGGTCTCGTAGGCGGCAAGTATGGAAGCCGGCTCCTCGATCAGCAGCCCGCCGGTGGGGAAATCGGGGCCGGGCATGTGGGCGAGCAGGTCGGCGGTGGTGGCCTTGGGGTTGCGGATCAGGTGGATGGCGGCGGCACAGACCTCGCCGGCATTGTGCGGCGGGATCGAGGTGGCCATGCCGACGGCGATGCCGGCCGCGCCATTGGCCAGCAGGTTCGGGAAGGCGCCGGGCAGGACGACGGGCTCGGCCTCCTCGCCGTCATAGGTGGGGCGGAAATCGACCGCGTCCTCGTCGATGCCGGCCAGCAGGGCCTTGGCCACGTCGGTCAGGCGGGCCTCGGTGTAGCGCATGGCCGCGGCGTTATCGCCGTCGATGTTGCCAAAGTTTCCTTGACCTTCGACCAGGGGGAAGCGCGCCGAAAAATCCTGGGCGAGGCGCACCATGGCGTCGTAGATCGAGGCGTCGCCGTGCGGGTGGTATTTGCCCATCACGTCGCCGACGATGCGGGCGCATTTCTTGAAGCCGGCGGTCGGGTCCAGGCGGAGCTGGTGCATCGCATAGACCAGCCGGCGATGCACCGGCTTCAGCCCGTCGCGCAGATCGGGCAGGGAGCGGGCGGTGATGGTGGACATGGCATAGGCGAGGTAGCGCTGCGACAGCGCCTCGCGCAGGCTGGTGTTCTCGACATTGCCGATCAGGTCGTCAGGCATCGGGGGAATCCTTCAGGGCGGCGATGCGGTCGTACAGCGCGACTCGGGCGGCGGGCAACGGCTTGTGCCGCAGGCCGAAGACGTCGCGGGCGAGGAAATGCCCGGTCAGGCGCAGCCCGTCGGCCCATTGCGCGGGGTCGCCGGGATCGCCGTTGGGGTTGAGCAGGAAGGCGGGCAGCGGCAACAGGCGTTCCTTCCACTGGCCGGCGGCCTCGGCGCAGACCGCGCGGCCGGTGCGCGGCGAGACATGGGTCAGGTTCGCGGTTGCCCCGGTCAGGGCACAGGCGGAAAAATCGAGCCCGTAGCCGAGGTCGCGCAGCAGCTGCACCTCCCACCGCACCAGCTCGGCCATCTGCCGCTCGGCCTGCGGCAGGCGGGCCAGCAGATGCAGCAGCCCGTCGAAGGCGGCGGGGTAGGGGTGGCGTTCCGGCAACGCGCCCTCGGCCACGGCGCAGCAGGCGGTCAGCATCGACAGCGCCAGCGCGTCGTCCAGCACCAGGGCCGCGGCCGGGTGGATCAGCTCGGCGGTGAAGCTGCCGAGCTGATCGGACAGCCGGCCGACCCAGCGGACCTGCACCAGGTTGCCCTGTTGCCACAGGGCGGCGCGGGTCCGCGACTGCGCGCCGCGCGCCAGGCCGCGATGGGCGCCGTGGGCCTCGGTCATCACCGTGGCGATGGCGTCGGCCTCGCCATAGGGGCGGGCGTCGAGGATGATCGCGGGGGCTTCCCAGTCCATGCGCGGGTTGTAGGGCCGGCTGGTCCGGGTGCAAGTGGCGCGTGCGCAGCGTGACCGGATCGTGTGACGTTAGTTATTTTAGATGTCTCATTCCCCCGCGCCAAGGCAATAATGCAGCATCGACTCGCGCCCGCCGGTGCGCCATGCTGCGCGGACGGGCGGATGCGGCGACGGGGATGGAGGTCGGCGTGGGCGGCTTGTGGCGGTGGGCGGGCACGGCGCTGCTGTTGCTGGCGACGATGATGGGGGCGGCCGTGGCCCAGAGCGGATCGCGGCCGACCGGCACCCAGGGCGTGCAGGGCAATCCCAACTGTCCGCCGCCGGTGATCGGGGGCGTGATCCCGCGCAACTGGTCGTGCCCGACCGGCACCCAGCGCGTGCTGCCGCGGGGCGATACGGCGCAGCCGCCGGTGGCGGCACGGTGCGTGCCGCGGGAGGGGGCGCCGTACCGGCTGCTGGTGGACATGCACGACATGGCTGTGCTGGTGTTCGACAATTACGGGGCGGGGCGGCAGCCGATCTTCATTGCGCGGATCAGCAACATGACCAACCCGCAGAGCTACCTGGTGGCCCTGTCGGGCACCCAGGTGGTGCTGGACCGGCTGCAGCAGACCACCGGGCTGGGCGAGGATATCCTGGCCTCGGTGAACCTGCGCGATTCCTACAGCCGGTCGGTGATCCGGGCGTTGCGGGGCTATGACGGCGGACGGGGCGTGCCGGCGGGGGCACAGCTGGTGCTGGTGGGGCACAGCCTGGGGGGGATGGTGGCGCAGAACCTGGCGGCCAGCGCGGAGTTCAACCGAAGGTGGCGTCCGCAGGTGGTGGTGACACTGGGCTCGCCACGCACGGTGGCACTGCCGATCGGGCTGGCGCGACGGTTTGCCGCCGTTCATGACATCGTGACCACCCTCTCGCCGGCGGCCTGGGGGCTGGGGGGCTTCGATCGGCGAAACCAGGTCTGGGTGGATAACGGTGTGCCGGCCAGTGAGGCGCTGAACCCGATCGCGCCGCATCTGCACTACCCCGACAGCCAGGACCTGTATGACTACGACGCGCTGGGCGTGCCGCGCGGCCGCGGCGGGAATGTGCTGACGCTGGATGCGGCGGGGCAGGAGTATTGTCCGTCCCAGGTGTTGTAGCGGGGCGGGATCAGTCGAAGTCGGCTTGCAGGCCGGGATTGCGGTGGTGGGCGAACATGCGGGCGAGCTGGGCCGGGGTGGTTCGGTCGATCGAGAGGTCCTTGGGCAGGGCGGGTTCGGCGAAGAAGGCGACCTCGCTGGTTTCGGCCGAGGGCGTGGCGGTGCCGCCGGTGATGTCGCACAGGAAGAACAGTTTTGTGGCACTGAAGGGCTGGGGGGTGTGGCCCTGGCGGGTGCGGTCGAGTGCTGCGGCGAGTTTGGTGGGGCGGACGTGGAAGCCGGTTTCCTCGTGGACTTCCTTGATGACGTTCTCGGCCGGGGTCAGGTTGATGTCGGCCCAGCCGCCGGGCAGGGTCCAGCGGTGGTTGTCGGCGACCTCGCGCACCAGGAGGATTTCGCCATTGCGGAAGACGGCGCCGCGGACGTCGAGTTTGGGCGTGGGGTAGCCCCATTCGGCGGCGAATTTTTCCTCCAGCACGGCGGCTTCGGTGGTGGTGTGGCGGGCCATGATCTCGGCGGCCAGCGCGCGCAGGCGTTCGTAGCGGGCACGGTCCCAGTGGTCGGGCGTGAAGGCCAGGCCGGTCTGGGCCATGGCCTGGAGTTCGCGCGCCCAGAGCAGCCAGGCGGGGTCGGTCACGACGGGTCTTCGAGGCCGATCGCGCGCAGGCGCGCGCCTTCCTCGTCCCAGCCGGCGCGTTCCTTGACGTTGAGGAACAGGTGGACGGGGCGGTCGAGCAGGTCGGACAAATGCGCCCGGGCCTTGGCGCCGATTTCGCGGATCCTTGCGCCCTTGGCGCCGATCAGGATGGCCTTGTGGTTGGCACGGCCGACATAGATGGTGGCCTCGATGCGCACCGAGCCGTCGGGGCGCTCCTGGAAGCTCTCGGTTTCCACCGTGGCGGCATAGGGGACTTCCTCGTGGGTCTGGAGGAAGATCTGTTCGCGCACGATCTCGGCGGCGAGCAGGCGGTCGGGCAGGTCGGTGAGGTCGTCCTCGGGGTAGAGGTAGGGGCCTTCGCGCACGGCGGCGGCCAGCGCGTCCATCAGCTCCTCGGTGCCGTCGCCGGTGGTGGCGCTGACCATCCAGGTTTCGGCGAAGGGGGCGACTTCGTTGAGGCCGGCGACCAGGGGCAGGAGCTGGGCGGGGGAGACGAGGTCGGATTTGTTCAGCACCAGCCAGGCGGTGCGGCCGCGCAGGCGCTCGGCGATCTCGCGCACCGCTTCGGTCAGGCCGGCCTTGGCATCGACGAGCAGCAGGACGAGGTCGGCATCCTCGGCGCCGGTCCAGGCGGCGTTGACCATGGCACGGTCCAGCCGGCGCCTGGGCTTGAAGATGCCGGGGGTGTCGACCAGCAGGACCTGGCTATTGCCGCGCATCAGGATGCCGAGGACGCGGAAGCGGGTGGTCTGGGCCTTGGGCGAGACGATGGAGAGCTTGGCGCCGGTGAGGCGGTTCAGCAGGGTGGACTTACCGGCGTTGGGGGCACCGACGATGGCGACGAAGCCGCAGCGGGTCATGGTTTCAGGATCTCCAGCAGCGCCTGTGCCGCCGCCTGTTCCGCCGCGCGCTTGCTGCCGGCGGTGCCGGTGCCGGTGTGGCCGGCGACGGTGACGCTGATGGCGAAGAGCGGGGCGTGGGAGGGGCCCAGGCGGGAGGCGACTTCGTAGTGCGGCAGCGGCAGGCCGCGGCCCTGGGCCCATTCCTGCAGGGCGGTCTTGGCGTCCTTGGGCGGTTCGGCCTGGTCGGTCATCACGGTGGCCCAGGCGCGGCGGACGAAGCGGCGGGCGGCGGGCAGGCCGCCATCGAGATACAGCGCGCCGAGGGCGGCTTCGGTGGCGTCGGCCAGCACGGTGGCACGGCGGCGGACGCCGGCGCGGGACTCGCCGGGGGCGACATCGAGGATCGCCGGCAGGCCGGCGTGTTCGGCGATGGCGGCCAGCACCGGCTGGGACACCAGATGGGCGAGGCGGCGGCCGAGGGCGCCTTCCTGTTCGTGGGGGAAGCGTTCGGCGAGCCATTCGGCGACCAGCAGGCCGAGCACGCGGTCGCCGACGAATTCCAGGCGTTCGTTGGAGCCGGCGCCCTTGCGGCCGGGATGGGCGGCGGAACGGTGGGTGAGCGCCTCGCGCAGCAGGTCGGGGCGGGCGAAACGGTGGCCGAGGATGGCCTCGGCGGTGGCCAGCGGGGCGTCCGGTGCCGCCAGGGCCGGGGTCAAGTGATGCCCGAGAACAGGCGCGACCAGCGGATCTGCGCCGGCCATAGCCAGAACTGCCAGGCCGGCGCCTGGGCGTCGAAGGAGAAGAAGATGAACTCGGCGCGGCCGACCAGGTTTTCCAGCGGGATGAAGCCGACGCCGCCGGAGGGATCGCGGCTGTCGGAGGAGTTGTCGCGGTTGTCACCCATGGCGAAGACGTGGTCGGGCGGGATCTTGAATTCGGGCGTGTCGTTCAGGCCGCCGCTGTCGCTCATCTTCACGATGTCATGGACGCGGCCGCCGGTGCCGGTTGAACTGGGGAGGGTTTCGGCGAAGCGGCGGACCTGGACCCGCACGGAACTTTCCTCGGCGAGGTAGTCGCCGAGCAGGCGGCGGGGGACCATGTTGCCGTTGATGTAGAGCTGGCCGGATTTCATCTGCACGCGGTCGCCGGGCAGGCCGACGATGCGCTTGATGTAGTCGGTGGAATTGTCGCGCGGCACCTTGAAGACGGCGACGTCGCCGCGCTGGGGCAGGGAGGCGAAGATGCGGCCGGAGAACAGGTTGGGGGAGAAGGGCAGGGAATACTTGGAATAGCCGTAGCTGAACTTGGAGACGAACAGGTAGTCGCCGATCAGCAGGGTGGGGATCATCGAGCCGGAGGGGATGTTGAACGGCTCGAACGCCACGGTGCGGATGCCGATGGCGATGAGGCCGGCATAGACAATGGTCTTGATGTTCTCGACGAGCGTGCCGGAGGAGCGCTTGGCCATGGGATTTCGGGGTTCCGGACGCGGAGGATTGCGCGCGAGCGGCGGCGCAAGGGGGGATGGGGCGGATGAACCGCAGGGGCGCGGGTTTGTCAAGGAAGCCGGGCGGATGGCGGTTATGGTAACATTTTGAAATAGCAACAAATGCGGCGGACTCCCGCAGGGCTCACGCCGGGCGGATTTTTCGCGGCGGGTTCGGGTAGAGGATGAGGCGCGGCCGGTGCTGCGGGTACAGGGGCAGCAGCGGGGCGGGTTGCGGCGGCCGGGGCCTGGCGGGCTTGCGCGGTTCCGGGCGCGGCGCGCCGGCGGCCTGCCCGGCGATGCGCGCGGCGCGCAGCAGGGCGGGCGGGAGGTCCACGCCGAGGAGGCGGCAGAGCGGGCGCAGGGTGCGGCCCAGGGCCGCGAGGGCGGCGGGCGGGGCGGTGGCGAGCAGGGCCTGGGTTTCCGGCGCCTGCAGCAGGTGGTTGAGCTGGGAGGCGTGGCCGGCGGCGCGGTAGCCCAGCTTGCGCACCAGCCACAGCCGGCCCTGCGGGCTGTACGGGGCCGGCGCGCCGCCGGTGCGGCCGGGGCGGGGCGCGCGCAGGCGCGGCAGGCGGCCGGCGGCGAGGTTGGCGAGCAGGCGGGCCAGGCGGAGGCGGCCGCGGCTGAAGCGGGTCCAGACCGGCTGGGCGAAGCGGCCGAGGATGCGGAACCCGGCGGTGATCACCAGCAGCAGCGGGGCGAGGATGGAGTCCAGGCGCAGGGCGAGCGCCGCCGCGGGATGCGGGGCATCCGGGCTGGCCGCGTGCGGGGTTGGATCAATGTTCATGGTATGTTCTATACACCGGAAGGCGGTTTCGCGGCAAGCGGCATCGCGCGGTCCCGCAGGGAAATCGCATGGGGCCGATGCGGTGGTCCGATGATGAGGCAAGAGATGATGAGGCAAGAGATGATGAGGCAAGAACGGATATCACATGGAGACGGAGAGGCAGGGCGAAGGGGTCCTCTCTGCCTCTCCGTCTCCATGTGGCGGTTTTCTGCTTGTATTCGATGCGGATCGCCGCCCGTGCGCCGGATGCGATTGCGCTGCGCGGTTCGGCCAGGACCGGGATGCGTTGGCTGCCGGGTGGCGCTTCAGGGGACGGCGGAGATGATGACCTGGGCGTAGGCGTAGGGGTATTCGTCGGTCATGGTCAGGTTGATCCGGGCCTGCATGCCGGCGGGGGTGAGGGCGGCGAGGCGGCGGGCGGCGCCGCCGGTCAGGCGCAGGGTGGGTTGGCCGCCGGGGAGGTTGACCACGCCGAGGTCGGACCAGAAGACGCCGCGGGCGAAGCCGGTGCCCAGCGCCTTGGCGCAGGCTTCCTTGGCGGCGAAGCGCTTGGCGTAGGTTCCGGCGCGGGCCTGGCCGTTGCGGCGTTCGGCCTTGCGCTGTTCCTCGGCGGTGAAGACGCGGGTGATGAAGCGGGCGCCGAAGCGGTCCAGCGTGCGTTCGATGCGGCGGATGTCGCAGATGTCGGAGCCGAGGCCGAGGATCATGGGATTGTGGGGGGTGTCGGCCCCCCTCCGGCTCCCCCCGCAAGCGGGGGGAGAGAAGGAAGGCCGGCTCCCGCCGCACGCGGGAGGAAGGACGGCGCCCCCTCCAGCTCCCCCCGCCCGGGGGAGACAAGAAGTGGAATAAAGTTTTTTTGCTTCTTTTTGTTCACAAAAAGAAGAGTCCTGCCTGCTGTCATCCCCGCGCCCGTTCCACCGAATGGACGCATTTGGCGGCGCGCAGGCTGGCGATGACGGTGCCGAGCTGGTGGAGGTCGCTGACTTCGATATCGACCAGGATCTCCATGAAATCGGCCTGGCGGTTGACGATGCGCAGGTTGACGACGTCGCCGTTCTGCTTGGCGATGGCGTTGGTGATGCTGGCGATGGCGCCGCCGTCATTGTCGGCGATGACGCTGATGCGGCCGGTATGGCCGCTGCCGCGGGTGGAGCCGCCGGCGAAGGCGGCGGGTTCCCAGTCCACGTCGATGAAGCGTTCCGGGGTGGCGGCGAAGCTTTCCAGGGTGGCGCATTCGCGGGTGTGGATGGTGACGCCCTTGCCGGTGGTGACGATGCCGACGATGCCGTCGCCGGGCAGCGGGTGGCAGCAGCCGGCGTAGTGCACGGCCATGCCGGGGACGAGGCCGCTGATGGGCATGGTCTGCCCGACGGCGCCGTTGCGGGGGGTTGCGCGGCCGGCCAGGGGGGGCATGATCCTGGGCGCGCGGGCGCTGGCGCGCAGTTGCGGGTAGGTGGCCGTGACCACGTCGCGCGGGCCGAGATTGCCGTTGCCGACGGTGACGTAGAGGTCCTCCAGGCTGGCCAGCTTCAGCGGCTTGAGGGCGGCTTCCAGGGCGCGTTCGGAGCCGTCCAGCCCGTCGGCGCGGAAGGCGCGGGCGAGCGCGCTGCGGCCGGCGTCGCGGTACTGGTCGCGCTGCTGCTGCTGGACGAAGCGGCGGATGCGGGCGCGGGCCTTGCCGGTGACGACGAAGCGTTCCCATTGCGGGCTGGGGGTGCCGCCGCGGGCGGTCATGATCTCGACCTGGTCGCCGTTCTGCAGCACGTGGCGCAGCGGCAGGAGGCGGCCGTTGATCTTGGCGCCGACGCAGGTGTCGCCGACCTGGGAGTGCACGGCGTAGGCGAAATCGACCGGGGTGGCGCCGCGGGGGAGCTGGATCAGCTGGCCCTTGGGCGTGAAGCAGAACACCTGGTCCTGGTAGAGTTCCAGGCGGGTGTATTCGATCAGGTCGTCGGTGCCGACATTGTCGAGGATGTCCAGCAGGTCGTCGACCCAGCGCATGCGCGGCGCGTCGGTGCCGGAATCCGGCCCCTTGTAGGCCCAGTGGGCGGCGACGCCGTTCTCGGCGATGGCGTGCATGTCCGGGGTGCGGATCTGCACCTCGATCTTCTGGTTGCGCGGTTCGCGCAGGGTGACGCCGGTGTGCAGGCTTTGGTAGCCGTTGGATTTCGGGGTGGAGATGTAGTCCTTGAAGCGGCCGGCGATGACGGGGTAGGCGGCGTGGACGGCGCCGAGGGCGGCGTAACAGGCCTCGCGGGTGGGGACGACGACGCGGAAGGCCATGATGTCGGACAGCTGCTCGAACTGGACGTTGCGGCGCTGCATCTTCTCCCAGATCGAGTAGGGCGATTTCTCGCGGCCGGAGACCTCGACGAGGGGGATATCGGATTCGTGGAAGACGCGGATGAGTTCCTTGCGCACTTCCTCGATGACGTCGGCGCCCTGGCCGCGCAGGAAGTTCAGGCGGGCCTGGATGAGCTCGTAGGCCTCGGGGTCCAGCGTGGCGAAGGCGAGGGTTTGCAGCTCGGTCTTGACCGCATCCATGCCGATGCGCTCGGCGAGCGGGGCGTAGATGTCCATCGTCTCGCGGGCGATGCGCTGGCGCCGTTCCGGCTTGGGGATGCCGGCCAGGGTGCGCATGTTGTGCAGGCGGTCGGCGAGCTTGACCATCAGCACGCGGATGTCGCGGGACAGGGCGAGGACGAGCTTGCGGAAGTTCTCGGCCTGCTTGGTGCGGTCGGATTGCAGTTCGAGGCGGGTGAGCTTGGTGACGCCATCGACCAGGCCGGCGATCTGCGGGCCGAATTTCTTGGCGATCTGGTCGCGGTTGACCGTGGTGTCTTCGATGACGTCGTGCAGCAGGGCGGTGACGATGGTGCCGACATCGAGGCGGTAGCCGGCGAGGATTTCGGCGACCGCGAGGGGGTGGGTGATGTAGGGCTCGCCGTTTTCGCGGCGCTGGAGCTTGTGGGCGTCGGCGGCGAGGTCGAAGGCGGCCTGGACGAGGGCGGTGTCGGCGGCGGGATCGTAGGCGCGGATGCGCGCGATCAGGCCGGCGGGGGAGGGGGCGACGCCGTTGTCAGGCAGCGGCGGCAGGGCGGGCGGGGTGGGGCGTGGCTTGGAGTCCCCTGCGCCTTCGGATGGGCGGAGAGCGGCGGGCGCGGGTTGGAAAGCGCCGCTCACCCCGTTGCCCTATCGCCGGCGGCCGCCGAGCTCGGCCTCGATCGCGGCTTCGAGATCGTCGGGCTGGTCGTCGGTTTCCGACGGCAGGGTGGCGGCTTCCTCCTCGGCGGAGATGTCCTGCAGGCCGAAGATGTTCTGTTCGGTGGGGATGAGGTCGAGCACCTCCTCGTCGGCCGGTTCCGGCTCGGGGGCGCGGGAGAGCGACTTGATCAGGTCCATCTCGAGCTTTTCGAGCGGGATGGTGGCCTCGGCGATTTCGCGCAGGGCGACGACGGGGTTCTTGTCGTCGTCGCGGTCGATGGTCATCTCATCGCCACGGCTGAGGTTGCGGGCGCGCTGGGCGGCCAGCAGCACCAGTTCGAAGCGGTTGGGGACACGCTCAACGCAGTCTTCAACGGTTACGCGCGCCATGCGTCGGCCTCCGGGCAGGCCTTCGGGGGGAGCCGAAGGGGCAGTTCGCCAGTTGATCGGGTGAATGGACTACATAGGCGCGGCAAGCCGTTGGCGCAAGCCGCTTGCTGCATTGCGGTGTTGTGGAAATGCGGGCGGGCATCAGGCGGGCGGGGGGAGTTGGGCGAGGAGCTGCCCTACGCCGAGGCCGAGGCGGGGGTGGCGCCAGTGGGGGGCGACCTGGGCCAGCGGGGCGAGGACGAAGCGGCGCAGATGGGCGCGGGGATGGGGCAGGATGGGATCGGGCGCGTCGCGCAGCAGGTCGTCGATGGCGATGATGTCCAGGTCCAGCGTGCGGGCGGCGTTGGGCACGGTGCGATGGCGGCCGGCGGCGGCCTCGATGGCGTGGAGGCGGGCGAGCAGCCAGGCGGGGTCGGCGCGGCCTTCGAGGCGGGCGACGCCGTTGCAGTAGTCCGGCTGGGAGTCGGGCGGGACGGGCGGCGGGTCCGGCGGCGTGGTGTGCCAGGGCGAGACGGCGGCGAGCGTCAGGCCGGGCAGGCTGCGCAGGGCCTCGACCGCGGCGCGGCAGGTGGCGCGGGGGTGGCGGCCGTCGGCGGTGGGGAGGTTGGCGCCGATAGCGATCAGGATCACAACATTGTGTTTCCGGGTCTGTTCTTGTCTTGACAGGGGCGGCGGACGGACCCAGGAATAGTGGGTTGTTTTTGCCATTTGCTCCAGGGGCTGCCGCTGCCGCGTTGCCGGTTGGTTACGCGGATTCGCGCCGGCTTCGGGTCTTGCGCGCATTACGATGCGTTTGCGTCGGTTGGAAGGTTGGTTTGAGGTGCATTTTCTGCCCAGTGAGCGCGTGGCGCTGTTCATCGACGGGGCCAACCTGTATTCCGCGTCGCGCAACCTCGGGTTCGATGTCGACTACCGCAACTTGCTGGAATTCTTCCGCAAGAAGGCGCATGTGATTCGTGCGTACTACTACTCGGCGGTGCTGGAGACCGAGGAGTATTCGCCGCTGAAGCCGCTGACCGACTGGCTGGCGTACAACGGCTATACGCTGGTGACCAAGCCGGCGAAGGAATTCACCGATGCCACCGGGCGGCGGCGGGTGAAGGGCAACATGGATATCGAGCTGGCGATCGACATGCTGGAGCTGGCCGACAAGATCGACCATGCCGTGCTGTTCTCCGGCGATTCGGATTTCCGCCGGCTGGTGGAGGCGGTGCAGCGGCGGGGCGTGCGGGTGTCGGTGGTGTCGTCGATCCGCACCTCGCCGCCGATGGTGGCCGATGAATTGCGCCGCCAGGCGGACCAGTTCCTGGACCTGGCCGACATCTCCCAGGAGTTCACCCGGCGCCAGATGGAGCCGCGGGCGTCGCGCGGGCCGGCGCGGGGGACGCCGGCCGAGCCGTATGTCGATCCGCATGACGGCACCTGAGGCGCGCGCGGGAGGCCCGCAGGGCGTGGGGGGCCCGGACGGCGCGGGGCTTAAGGGAATTTGAACCTCTGCCGGCGAGGCTGGCGGGATGAGCGCCAGTGTCAGCACCGACCCGATCCAGCTTCGCCCGGCCAGCCCCCGCAAGGATCGGCCCGAACCGGGCCGTCGCCAGCCGGATACCCCCCACGCGGACGATCCGCCGGCCCCGCAGCAGGAGGAGGCCGGCATGACCGGAAGTGAAGCGCCGGCCGGCGAGGTGCCGATTGCGTCGCCGCGGCATGATTGCGCGCTGTGCCCGCGGCTGGCTGCCTATCGCCAGGCCAATCAGGCCGCCCAGCCGGGCTGGTTCAACGCGCCGGTGCCCAGTTTCGGGCCGACCGATGCCAGCTTGCTGGTGGTGGGGATGGCGCCGGGGGTGAAGGGGGCGAACCGCACCGGACGGCCGTTCACCGGTGACCATGCCGGGATGCTGCTGTATGCCACGCTGCGGCGCTTCGGCCGGGCGCGCGGCGAATACGGTGCCAGCGCCGATGACGGGGTGGAGCTGATCGACACCCGGATCACCAACGCGGTGCGCTGCGTGCCGCCGGCGAACCTGCCGGAACCCGGCGAGGTCACCACCTGCAACCCGTATCTTCGCGGCGAGTTGCAGGCGTTGCCGCAGCTGCGCGCGGTGCTGGCGCTGGGGGTGCTGGCGCATGCCGCGGTGCTGAAGGCGTGCGGCATTCCGCCGGCGCGCATCCGGTTCCGCCATGGCGCGATGCATGTGCTGCCGGACGGGCTGGTGCTGGCCGACAGCTACCATGTGTCGCGCTACAACACGAATACCGGGCGGCTGACCACCGAGATGTTCGAGGCGGTGATGTTCGCGCTGGGCCAGCGGCTGGCCGATCTGGGGTAGCGCCGCGGCCGTTATTCCGGATCACCATTCGGCCGGGGTGCCTCCGCCGGCGGGGCGGATTCGTTGCGCGGGCAGCGGGTCGCGGCATGCCGCGGCGGCCGGCGTATGGCGGCTGGCGGCCGGCGGATGGC
>JADLHF010000125.1 GCA_020848935.1 Acetobacteraceae bacterium | reverse complement strand
CACCTCCGACGCCAGCGATGCCGGCGAGGGCGCGGCCTTCCGCACCTCCGACGCCAGCGATGCCGGCGAGGGCGCGGCCTTCCGCACCTCCGACGCCAGCGATGCCGGCGAGGGCGCGGCCTTCCGCGCCGCCTGAACCGGACGCTCACCGCAACACGGACAGCAGGCTGGCCCCACCAGCCTGCTGTTTGCGTTTCCGGCCCGTTGCCGGGGCTTTGCCCGGGCCGGCAAGCCCGGTAGCCTCCGCTGCGAACCCCGGGGACCTGCCATGACCATCGACACGCTGCGCGCCACCATCGCCACCTTTCACGCCGACCTCACCGCCATCCGCCGCGACATCCACGCCCATCCCGAAATGGGCATGGAGGAAGTGCGCACCGCCGCCCTGGTGGCCGCCAAGCTGCGCGAATGGGGCATCGAGACCTCCGAAGGCGTCGGCAACACCGGGGTGGTCGGCACCATCCGCGGCCGCCTGCCCGGCCAGCGCGCGATCGGCCTGCGCGCCGACATGGACGCCCTGGCCATCCCCGAGGCAACCGGACTGGACTACGCCTCCACCAACCCCGGCGTGATGCACGCCTGCGGCCATGACGGCCACACCACCATGCTGCTCGGCGCCGCGCGCTACCTCGCCGAACACCGCGACTTCGCCGGCACCGTGCAGTTGATCTTCCAGCCCGCCGAGGAAGGCCGCGGCGGTGCCATGGCGATGCTGAATGACGGGTTGTTCGAGCGCTTTCCCTGCGACGCCGTCTACGGCATGCACACCATGCCCGGCCTGGCGGTCGGCCAGTTCGCCCTGCGCAAGGGCCCGCTGCTGGCGGCCAGCGGGCGATGGAACGTGGTCTTCAAGGGCACCGGCGGCCACGGCGGCGCCACCCCGCATCTGGCCACCGACGTCACCATCGTCACCGCGCAGTATATCCAGGCGATCCAGACCATCGTCAGCCGCAGTGTCGCGCCACTGGAAGCCGCGGTGGTCAGCGTCGGCTCGATCCACGGCGGCTCCAACCAATCCTCCAACGTGATGCCGGCCGAGATCGAGATCACCGGCACGATGCGCTGCTTCAACACCAAAGTGCAGCAGATCATCGACAGCAAGATGGCAAGCCTGGCCCAGGCGCTGGCCACGGCCAATGGCTGCACCGCCGAGGTCACGCTGCGCTGGGGCACCCATACGCTGGTCAACCACGACACCAATACCGATGTCGCCACCGCCGCGGCCGCAGCCCTCGTCGGCGAAGGCAAGGTGGACGCCAATATCGCACCGGTGACCGGAGGAGAGGATTTCGCCTTCATGCTGGAGAAGCGGCCGGGCGCCTTCATCTTCATCGGCAACGGCATCGTCGAAACCGGCCGCACGCCAGGCCTGCACACGCCGCATTTCAACTTCAACGACGAGACCACGCCGCTGGGCGTCGCCTACTGGGTGTCGTTAGTGCAGCAGGAATTGAGTTTGGCGGTCTAGAATCCGGCAACAAGGAAAACCAGGGGCTTCGCCGTCGCGCCGCTGAGGCGCGCCGCGAGGCACCCCAGCAGGGGGCCGAACCCCCTGCACCCCCATCCACTTAAGTGATGGGGTCTGGGGGCCTCTGCCCCCAGCGGGTTGAGGGCAGAGCCCTCATCCTTTCACTTAATACCTATGTCTACTTCGCCACCCACGCATTCCACCGCTCGGTCAACTCCTCCAGCCGATCGACCCAGAACGCGTTGGCCTCGGCCGAGCCTCCGAACAGCCCCGTGGCCAGGTTCGGGCCGGCCGGAATATTGGCCAGCACGTCGGCCGGCAACAGCGGCGTGGCGGCCACCATTGTCGGGCCATACGGCAGGCGCTTGGCGCTCTCCACTTGGCGCGCGGCATCGCTGGCGAAGGTGATGAACTTGTGGCCCATCGCGATCTCCTTCGACTTGGCCAGGATCACCCAGCTGTCGATGGCATAGATCGTGTTGTCCCAGATCGGCTTGAGGTTGATGCCGGTGTTCTTGGCATTGGCGATGCGCCCGGAATAGGCGATGGCCAGGTCCACGTCGCCCGCGGCGAGCCATTCCGGGGCCTGGGCGCCGCCCTTCCACCACTGCACCAGCGGCTTGATCTTGTCGAGCTTGGCGAAGGCGCGGTCGATGCCCTCCTTGGTGGACAGCACCTTGTAGACATCCTTCGGCGCCACGCCGTCGGCCATCAGGGCGATCTCCAGGTTCAGCTTCGGCCCCTGGCGCATGGCGCGCTTGCCGGGCCACTTCGCGGTGTCCCAGAAATCGGTCATCCTGGTGGGCTCCTTGCCCTTCAGCCGGTCGGCGTTGTAGCCGAGCAGCACCGACCAGACGATGGTGCCGACGCCGCATTCGGTGGTGGCATGCTCGATGAACGCCGATTTCGGCGGCAGCTTGCTGTAGTCGAGGCGGGCGAACATGCCTTCCTCACAGCCGCGGATCATCTCGGCGGTTTCAACCTGCACCACATCCCACGGCACCTCGCCGGTTTCGCCCATCGCCTGGAACTGGCCCCAGCCGCCGAGATAGGTGTCCTCCTTGAAGGCGATGCCCTGCTCCTTGGCAAACGGCGCGAAATACAGATCGCGCTGGCGGTCCTGGGCGGCGCCGCCCCAGCCGACCACGGTGAAGTCGCGCGCCTGGGCCGCCGGCGCGGCCAGCGAGGCCACAAGGCCGGCGGCGAGGAATGTTGCGATCAATCGCATCGTTCAGTCTCCCTGTTGTTGTTTCATTGCCGGGCAGTTTCTCAGGTTTAGGGCCGGCTGCGCAAGCGTTCCGACCGCCAGCGCAGGAGCTCGATGGTGGCGAGCAGAAATATCGAGATGGTCACCAGGAACACCGCAAGGGCGACAATGCTTGGGTCAAGCTTGTCGCGCAGCGCGTTGAACATGCGCCGCGGCACGGTGAACTGTTCGGGACCGGCGAGGAACAACGCCACCACCACGTCGTCGAACGAAGTGACAAAAGCGAACACCGCGCCCGACAGGATGCCCGGCGCGGTCAACGGCAGCGTCACGGTGGCGAAGGCAACCAGCGGCGGCGCGCCGAGGCTGGCCGCCGCGCGCACCATGGTACGGTCGAACCCGTGCAGGGTGGCGGTCACCGTGATCACCACGAACGGCACCGCCAGCACGGTATGCGCCAGCACCAGGCCGGTGAAGGAATTCACCAGCCCGAACGGCGCGAACGCCAGGTACACCGCCAGCGCAGTGATCACGATCGGCACCACCATCGGGCTGATCAGCAGCGCGCCGATCGCCCGCTTGCCGGGGAACTCGGTGTAGCTGAGGCCATAGGCCGCCAGCGTGCCGGTCACCGTCGCCAGCACGGTGGTCGCTGCGCCGATGGTGACACTGTTCCACAGCGCCGGCATCCACGGTCGGGCGGCGAACACCGCCGCGTACCACTGCCAGGACACGCCCTGCAACGGATAGCTCAGGTAGCTGCCGCCATTGAACGACAGCGGCATCACCGCCAGGATCGGCGCCAGCATGAACACGAAGCCCAGCGCGGCAACAGCGCGCACCAGCCCGCCGCCAATCCGGTCGGCCGGGCCGCGATACGGGCGGGGACTGGCCATGCTAGCCCAGCCGCAGGTTCTTGGCGCCGGCATAGCGCCCGAACACCGGATACACCACCGCCACGCAGCACAGCAGCACCAGCGCCAGGGCACTCGCCAGCCCCCAGTTGGCAGTGCCCAGCGCGTTCTCGGCGATCAGGCTCGACAGCATCTGGTCGCGGCTGCCGCCAACCAGGGCCGGGGTGATGTAGAAGCCGATCGACAGGATGAACACCAGCAGGCACCCGGCCCCCAGCCCCGGCACGGTCTGCGGGAAATACACCGTCACGAACGCGCTGGCCGGCGTGGCCCCGAGCGAGGCGGCCGCGCGCACATGGTCGCGCGGGATGCTCTTCATCACGCTGTACAGCGGCAGCACCAGGAACGGCAGCAGGATGTGCACCATCGCAACATACACGCCGAAGCGGTTGAAGATCAGCTGCTGCGGCTCGTCGATGATCCCCAGCGCCAGCAGCGCGCCGTTCACGATGCCCTCCTTCTGCAACAGCACCACCCAGGCTGCCGTGCGCACCAGCAGCGAGATCCAGAACGGCAGCAGCACCAGCAGGAACAGCAGCCGCCCCCGGTTCGGCCCGGCCATCGCCATCACATAGGCCATCGGATAGCCGATCGCCGCACAGACCAGCGTCACCACGATACTGATCGTGAATGTCACCTGCAGCCGGTCGAGATAGACCCGGTTCTCCGGCGGCACCGCCTGGATGCCGCCGCCGGGCACGCGCTGCAGGTCCAGCGCCTGGAGCACGAAGCGCGGCGTCAGCCAGGTGCTGGCATTGGCAATCGCGCGCCAGGTGGCAATGTCGCCCCAGGCCGGATCGAGCGCCACCAGCGACTCGCGATAGGGTGCCGCCAGCCGCGGCGCACCCCGCCCGGTCTTCATCGCCAGGCTGCGCATGCCGCCGCGCTCGTAGTTCAGCCGCGTGCTGGCGCGCGGCAGGCTGCGGTCGCGGAACGCCCGGCCGAACTCCTCGGCCACCAGCGCGAACCCGGCTTCATCGGGCAACGCCTCGCCGTCCCAGCCCTCCATCCATGCCGCGAGCTTCGGCACCGCGTCGCGGAATTCCGGCGCGTGCACCGCATTGGTCAGCAGCGCGCCGATCGGCCAGACGAAGGCCAGCAGCATCAGCAGCAGCGCCGGCGCCAGCAGCGCGAACGCGGTCACCTGCTTGGCACGGTTCGCCCGCGCCAGCTTGCGGCCAAGATCGCCCGCGCCCGCCACCGCCGTGCCCGCCACCGCCGTGCTCATGCCACTGCGTCGGGCGCAGGGTCCAGCGCGCGGCAATGCCCCGGCGCGCAGGCCAGCGCGATCGCCTGCCCCGGCGCGAAACCCGCCGTGCCCAGCGGCAGCTTCAGCATCAGCGGCACCGCACCGGCCATGGCATGCAGGCGGATGTGATCGCCGAAATAGATCGTCTCCACCACCTTGGCGGCAATCCGGTTGGCCGCCTCCGCCCCATCATCGGCCCATAGCCGCAGCCGCTCCGGGCGGATCGACACCAGCGTGCGCCCATCAGCCGCCGTGTTCACCGCCGTCGCGCGCACCAATTCCCCGGTCTCCAGCCGAACCCGGCAGAAATCCCCGTCCCGCCCCTCGACCTTGCCGGGCAGCGCATTGTTCTCGCCAATGAAGTTGGCCACGAAACTGTTGGCCGGCCGCTCGTACATCGCATCCGGCGTGTCGAGCTGCTGCACCATCCCCTCATGGAACACCGCCACCCGGTCCGACATGGTCAACGCCTCGCTCTGGTCGTGCGTGACATAGACCACCGTCGTGCCCAGCTGCGCATGCAGGTGCTTCAACTCCAGCTGCATCTGCTCGCGCAAATTCTTGTCCAGCGCCCCCAGCGGCTCGTCCATCAGCACCAGGTCGGGCTGGAAGATCAGCGCGCGGGCCACCGCCACCCGCTGCTGCTGCCCGCCGGAAAGCTGCGCCGGATACCGCGCCTCCAGCCCGCCCAGCTTCACCATCTCCACCGCCCGGCCCAGCGCCTCGGCAATCGCCCCCTTCGCCATCCCCCGCCGGCGCAGCGGATACGCGAGGTTCTCCGCCACCGTCATATGCGGGAAAAGGGCATAGTTCTGGAACACCATCCCCATCGACCGCTTATGCGCCGGCACGCTGGCCAGCGACCGTCCGGCAAGAAAAATCTCCCCCGCCGTCGGCGCCTCGAACCCCGCCAGCATCATCAGCGTCGTGGTCTTCCCCGACCCCGACGGCCCCAGCAGCGTCAGGAACTCCCCGCGCGCGATATCCAGGTTCAACGCCTGCACCACGTTGACCCGCCCGTCATAGGTCTTCTCGACGTGTCGGAAGGATACCAGCGGTTCCGTCATGGTCCGCGCGCTAACCCGGACCGGCCGGCTGGCGGCGAGTAACGGTGCGAGTCGCGGCTGGCATGGTCGACCCCTTGCGTTCATGCGACGCAATGCGTCTGGCCGAGCACGCTAACGCCCCGCAGGGCATCGTTCAACCGCCGTCTGCCGCCATCCCCAAAAAACCAAAGGGCCCGCCAGGCCTGCACTGCAGACCCGGCGAGCCCCCGATCCTCAGCCTACGGCGGCGCGCGAAATCAGCGCGAGTAGAACTCCACCACCAGGTTCGGCTCCATCTGCACGGGATACGGCACATCGGACAGCTTCGGCGCGCGGGTGAAGCGGCCCTTCATCGCGCGATGATCCACCTCGATATACTCCGGCACGTCCCGCTCGGCACTCTGCGAGGCATCCAGCACCATCGCCAGTTGCTTGGACTTCTCCCGCACCTCGATGATGTCGTTGTCCTTCACCTGGTAGCTCGGGATGTTCAGCTTCTTGCCGTTCACCGTCACATGCCCATGGTTGATGAACTGCCGCGACGCGAACGGCGTGATCGCGAACTTCATGCGGTAGATCACGGCATCCAGCCGGCGCTCCAGCAGCTCGATCAGGTTCTCCGAGGTATCGCCCTTGCGGCGCACCGCTTCGAAATAATACTTCCGGAACTGCTTCTCGCCGATATTGCCGTAATAGCCCTTGAGCTTCTGCTTGGCCATCAGCTGCACGCCGAAATCCGTCGGCTTGCCCTTGCGCCGCTGGCCATGCTGCCCGGGACCATAGTCGCGCTTGCTCAGCGGCGACTTCGGCCGGCCCCACAGATTCACGCCCAACCGGCGGTTGATCTTGTACTTGCTTTCGGCGCGCTTGGTCATGCGCAACCCCTTCTTCCAGGCGCCGCCCTGCCCTTGTGAGCATGAACGCGGCTTGTTGCACCGGTAGGCCCTTTTGCAAACGAAAAGGACGGGCGCAAGCCCCGAAGGCCCGTCCACGTTCCCGGCAATGCGGGGCATATACGGGCGAGGCCCCCCGGAGTCAAATCAGCCAAGGCAAGGCATTCTTTTTGTGAACAAAAAGAACCCCTTCTTCTCTCCCCCCGTCCTTCACGGGGGGAGCCGGAGGGGGGCCGACACCCCCTCCCCCGCCTTCGTCGTCCCGCCGGCTTGCCAACCCACCCCGCCACGGGCCAACCTCACCCCCATGATCACCCGCAGCGACATCATCTGGCTCGGCCTCTCCGCCGGCGTCACCGGCGGCCTCATCGGCGGCCTCCTGCTCGGCATCGGCCTGAACCTCGTCCTCCAGGGCATCAATATCGGCTGGCTCCTCCTGATGCCGGCCGCCCCCCTCAGCGGCCTGATCGGCTGGGTCCTGGCGCGCCGGTTGGCAAAGCAATTGTAGGAAGGCCCGGGCTCGACTTTCGGCAACACAACCACCGATGTTCTGGAGTGGAAGATACCGCTCGCGCTTGTCGCACGCTGTTGGGCGCAGTTGGCGAGCGTTTGACCAACCGAACGACTCATGGATAACTGAACGAAAGTCATCAGGAGCGCCGAAAATGGCTATTGCAGCAGTCGCCGGGATCATGGCGTCGCTAAATGCGGCGCTTCAAATAAGCAAGTCTATGCTCACTGTAAGAGATATGGTTCTCCTTCAAGAGAGCCTCATCGAGTTAAATGGCGAAATCATCCGCGCCCAAGAACATGCTATTTCGGCTAACCAAACGCAGGCGACGCTGGTTAATGAGAAGCGCGATTTGGAAAAACAAATTTCTGACATGAAAATTTGGGAAACTGAGAAAGAAAAATACGCACTTAAGGAACTACCAAGGGGGATTTTTGTTTTTTGTGTGAAGGAATCGGCAAATTCCTCAGACCCTATACATTTTTTGTGTCCAAACTGCTACGAGGACTCACGAAAGTCGATCCTGCAACCGGAGATTCGTACACCGGGCATGAGCCAGGTTTTAGTGTGCCATAGGTGCAATTTCGAGGTATACACCGCTGGATTGAAACATCCTGACCACCAGAAACCTCCACGCAGAAAATAGGGGCGGAATATTTTAGTCGGATCGCATGATGTGCACCACCCTCTGCAACCGATATCAAGAGCATTCCAAAAACTGGTGAAACATACATAGCTGCCAGCCGCACTCCTGAGTATCACCTTTACTTAGATATCGAGGGTCCAGGGGGCTCGGCCCCCTGGCGGGTCGAGGGCAGAGCCCTCGCCTTACTGCTTCTTGTCATACGGCGCATAAGGCGGAAACGCCCCAATCGCCGTCATATCCACCTCCACCAGCGTCGGCCCAGACACCGCCAGCGCCTGCCCCACCGTCGCCCCGAACTTCTCCCCCTCGCTCACCTTGAACGATGGAATCCCCGCCAGCGCCGCCAATTGCTGCAAATCCGGCGTCAGCAAATCCCCATAGAACCGCCGCCCGCCATACACCGAATCCTGGATGTGCTTGATCACGCCATAGCCGCCATCGTTCATCACGATCATCACGATATCCGGCCGCTCCTGCGCCGCCGTCCAAAGCTCCGTCATGTTCAGGAAGAACCCGCCATCGCCGGACATCATCACAGTCTTGCGCCCGCCCGCCCCCAGCGCCGCCCCGATTCCCAAATGCAGCCCAACCCCGATCCCCGCTCCCACCGGATAGATGTTCGACCTGGGATCAAACACCGGAAACAGCCGGTTCCCCCAGGTCGAGTTGTTCAGCGTGACATCCCGCACCCAGATTGCATCCCGCGGCATCACCGCCCGCAACTGCTCGGAGAACGTCGCATACGGACCCAGCGTCGCGCGAAACGCCGCCTGCGCCGCCGCCTTCATCGCCTTGAACCCGTCCGCGTACCCCGCCTCCACCGCCAGCCGCCCCTTCAACCGCGCAGCCAACCCCGCCAGCGTCGGCCCGGCATCCCCCACCATGAACCAGGCACTCGGATAGGTCCGCCCATTCGCCTCGGGATCGATATCCACCTGAATCAAATTCTTCGGCAGCCGGACCGAGAACTCGCTGGTCTCATGCGCCCGCATCCGCGACCCCACCACCAGCATCAAATCGCACTGGTCATAGAACGCCTGCACCGCCGGCGCCCCATTGCCGTTCAACCCCGCGATCGTCATCGCATGGTCCTCGGGCACAGTCCCCCGCCCGTTCCACGACGAAACCGCGCCAAACCCCAAATCAAGCAGCGCCAGCGCCCCCGCCCGCGCCCCCTTCGCCCCATTGCCCAGCCACAGCATCGGCCGCTTCGCCTTGGCAACCCGCTCCGCCAGCTCATCCAGGTCCGCCGCCGCAGGCGCAATCGCCCCGGCCACCGGCAGCGAAAACCGATCGAACAGCGCCGGCCGCTCGATCGCCGTCCGCTGGATATCAATCGGCACCTCCACCGTCACCGGCCCCCGCGGCGCCGTCAGCGCCAGCGAAGCCGCCTTCATCAGCGTCCCCAGCGCCTGCCCCGCCGAGCGCACCCGAAACGCCGCCTTCCCCGCCGCGGCCATGGTGCCGATCTGATCCTTCACGTCATGCACCGACCCCGTCGCCCGATCGACGAACTTCGTCGGCGTCTGCCCGGTGATATGCAGCACCGGCGCCCCGGCGAACTGCGCCTCCACCAGCCCCGCCACCGCATTGGCCGAGCCCGGCCCGGTGCTGGTCACCATCACCCCCAGCGAATCCGTCGCCCGCGCGTAGCCGTCCGCCATGTGCGACGCCCCCAGCTCGCCGCGCGTCATCACGAACCGAATGGCATTGCGCCGCCCGATCCCGTCCAGCATCGGAATGTTGTGCACCGACACGATGCCAAACGCCGTCGTCACCCCGCACAGCGACAGGAACTCCGCCACCAGGTCGCCCACGTTGTAGCTGCCGCTCATGTCCGCCATCCCTCCGCCTTGCTGACCGCCACGTTATCGTGGCAGGTCCGGCGCGCAACCCCCACCTCCCCACATCGGCATCATCGTCCCACCTGTGGCAGTATCGCCCCACCCACCGAGGACCCAGCCCATGCCCCACCCGCCCCCCGACCCCCGCTGCATTGCCCTGGTCCTGCAGGGCGGCGGTGCGCTGGGCAGCTACCAGGCCGGGGTGTACGAGGCGCTGGCCGGCGCCGACTACCTGCCCGACTGGGTCGCCGGCATCTCGATCGGTGCCATCAACGCCGCCCTGATCGTTGGCAATCCGCCGGCCGACCGGGTGGCGAAGCTCGCCGCGTTCTGGGAGGGGATCACCGCCCCATCGGCCTGTCTGCCGGCGGCGTTCCAGCGCCGCACCGGCGCATTGGGCGCCATCGCCTTCGGCCAGCCCGGCTTCTTCCGCCCGCGCACGCCGCTGGAGATGCTGCCGTCCAACCGCCCCCCCAGCCTCTACGACACCTCGGCGCTGAAAACCACGCTGGAACGGCTGGTGGATTTCGACCGCATCAACGCCGGCCCCACCCGCCTGTCGGTCGGCGCGGTGCACCTGCGCACCGGCAACTTCGCCTATTTCGACAGCGCCACGACAAAGCTGCGCGCCGAGCACATCATGGCCTCCGGCGCCCTGCCTCCCGGCTTCCCCGCGGTGGAGATCGACGGCGAGCAGTACTGGGACGGCGGCCTGGTGTCGAACACGCCGCTGGCCCATGTCATCGAGACCCTGCCGCGGAGCAGCCGGCTGATCTTCCAGGTCGACCTGTACAGCGCCCGCGGCGAACTGCCCACCACGATGGACGAGGTCGGCGCGCGACTGAAGGATATCCGCTACTCCAGCCGCACCCGCGCGGTCAGCGACGGCGAGCGGCACACCCAAGACGTGCGCCACAACATCAACGCACTGCTAAGCAAGCTGCCGCCCGAACTGCGCGCGCTGCCGGAAGCGGAATTCCTCTACCATTGCGGCTGCCCATCGACCATGGACATCGTGCAGTTGATCTACCGCCCGGCCCAGCCGCACGGCCAAAGCAAGGACTACGAATTCAGCCGTGCCACCATGCGCGAACGCTGGGATCAGGGACGGGCGGACGGCGAAACCACGCTGCGCGCAGCACCCTGGCTGGTGCCAATGCCGCCGGAACTGGGCGCGCGCAGTCATGACGTTGTGTTCGAACAGCAGCGCCGCGCGAAGAAGTAGTAAGGACTCTTCTTTTTGTGAACAAAAAGAAGCAAAAAAACTTCACTCTCTTTACGTCTCTCCCCCCGCACTTGCGGGGGGAGCCGGAGGGGGGCCACCCACCACCACTCCCAAGGGCAATCGCATAAGACCAGGCCACACTCTTGGTGATGCGACAAAAGCAGAAGTCACAAAGAGACGGAGAGACAGAGAGAAGAAATCCTCTCTGTCTCTCCGTCTCTTTGTGGAGATTTCTTGCTTGCTTGCGATGCGAATCACGACCCGCACGCCAAATGCGACTGCCCCTCATGCACCCCCCCCAAAATTCCCTTGGCGCGGTTCTCCGGGCAGCTAAAATAACCCAAATGCCAAATCTGGTAACCCTCTTCTGCGCCATCCTCGCCGACCTGCGCGCCGCCATCGGCACGCATCTCGGCCGCGATCGCACGTACGAAGCCTGGCTCGCCCTCGCCTGGCAGCGCATCGGCCGCATGTCCCAGCGCTTCCAGCGCCTCTACCACCGCTGGCAGGCCGGAACCCTCCCCAAGCCCCGCCCCTCCCGCGCCGGCCAATCGCGCCCCGAACGCCCCAAACCCCCCTATTTCCCCAGGCACCACGCCTGGCTCGCCGCCAAAACCGACCACAATGTCCGCAGCCTCGCCAGCCAGCTCACCCACCTGCTGGCCCGCCCCGACCTGGACGATTTCCTGAAAGCCGCCCCGCAAGCCGGCCGCATCCTGCGCCCGCTCTGCCACATGCTCGGCATCGAGCCGCCCGCCCCAGCCATCTTGCCGGCCAAACCCCGCGCCCCCCGCACCCGGCCGGAATCGCCCCCGTCCGCGCCGGTCCATCACGGCAAATACACCCCGGCCCAGATCCGCAAATACCGGCCCGGCCGAATATCCGGGCGCATGGCAAAGCCGGCATGATCCCGGCTCGCCTTTTTCATTCCGTTATCGAAATATAATCAGACGATATTCCGTTCCACCAGCTTCCGCCCCGCCAGAATCCGCTCGAACCCCAGCGGCGACAGGTCCAGCGTCCGGAACCCGCCCTCCATCACCAGCTCCGCCACCCCCCGCCCCGTCGCCGGCGAATGCTGGATGCCATGCCCGCTGAACCCCGCGGCATGGATCAGGTTCGCACAGGCGGGATGCGCCCCCACCACCCCGTTCTGGTCGAAAGTATTGTACTCGTAATACCCCGCCCACGCCCCGCTCAGCCGAACCGCCTCGAACGCCGAAACCCGCCGCGCCAGCACCGGCCACACCCGCTCGTGGAACATCTCCTCCTCCACCTCCAGCGGCGGCTCGTCGGGATCGGGCTCCCCCGCGCCCGGCGACCGGCCACAGATGAACCCCGCCCCCTCCGGCCGGAAAAAAATGCCCTCGGGATCGATCACCAGCCCGCACCCATCCAGCTTCTGCCGGCACTGGATCACATAGATCATCCGCTTGCGCGCCCGCACCGGCAGGTCGATCCCGGCAAACCCCGCCACCCGCGCCGACCACGGCCCCCCGGCATTCACCACGACATCGCAAGGAATTTCGCTGCCATCCCCCAGCGTCACCGCCACCACGCGCCCGCCCCGCAGCACCAGCCCGCTCGCATCCTGCGCCACATAAGCCACCCCCAGCGCCCGCGCCTTGCGCCGCAACGCCGCCAGCAGCGCCGGCCCATCGAACCACCCCTCGCCGGAACACCCCCACGCCCCCAGCGCCACCCCATCCACCGACATCCAAGGCCACCGCGCCACGATCTTCCCCGGCGTCAGCAGCGCGACATCCGCCCCCTCGGCGATCTGCACCGCATGGTTCTCGCGCAGCACCTCCGCCCCCGCCGCACTGGCAAGGAACAGATAGCCCCGCTGCCGATACCCCAACGCCGGCTTGTCCCCATCCACCTCCAGCAGATCGGCCCCCGCCTCCAGGAACGCCCGCCCGTACTGCGACATGCGGATGCAAACCGGCGTCGAGAACTGCTGCCGGATCGAACTCGCCGACAGCGAGGAGGACGCAATGCGATACGTCGGGTCCCGCTCCACCACCGTGACCGAACCCTTGAACGCCTTGTCCCGCGCCAGATGATAGGCCGTCGAGCTCCCCACCGCCCCGCCGCCGATGATGACGACCCTCACGGCTTGTCGGGCCAGCGCGCCAGGGTGTTCGCCAGGATCTCCGCCAATTGCGGCGCGATGGCATAGATGCGCGCGTTATGATCGATCCGCACGCCGTCCTTCGGATTGCGCTCGCTGGCCGCCTTCCAGTCGCAGAACATCTCGACGAGATCGAACAGATCCATCCCGGCGATCCCGTTCTCGAAGTGCTCGGGATGATGGGTGTTGTGCCGATAGTGATGCTGCAATCCCGGCCAGGCCTCCCGCACCAGCGCAAGATATTCCGGCGAGCCATACTCCAGCCCGCGCAATCGCGGATAGATGCTGTCCAGCACCGGCTTTTCCACCTCGGAGAACTTCGAGGCATCATGCACCCGTCCCCGCTCCAGCAGGGTGGCAATCACGGTGTTCAGGTGATCCCGCACCCGATGAATGTGCCGCAGCGTTTCGGCGGTGCTGTCGTAAGGTGTGCTGTCGTAGTCGGCCATGTCTCGCTCTCAATACGATTTCGGCAGCCCCAGCACCCGCTCGGCGATGTAGCACAGCACCAGTTGCGGACTGATCGGCGCGATCCGCGGAATCATGCTCTCCCGCAGATAGCGTTCCACATGGTACTCCTTGGCATACCCCATGCCGCCATGCGTCATCACCGCCTGGGTGCACGCCTTGAACCCCGCCTCGGCGGCCAGGTATTTCGCCGCATTCGCCGCCGCCCCCGCGTTGCTGCCGGAATCGTACAGCCAGGCCGCATTCATCGTCATCAGCCGCGCCGCCTCCAGCTCCATCCAGCTTTCCGCCAGCGGGTGCTGGATGGACTGGTTCTGCCCGATCGGCCGCCCGAACACCACGCGCTCCCGGGCATACGACGTCGCCTTGCCCAGCGCCGCCAGCCCCACCCCCACCGCCTCGGCGGCAATCAGGATGCGCTCGGCATTCATGCCGTGCAGGATGTATTCGAAGCCGCGCCCCTCCTCGCCGATGCGATCCTCGACGGGAATCTCCAGCCCGTCGAAGAACACCTGGTTGGAGTCCACCGCCTTTCGCCCCATCTTCTCGATCGCCCGCACCTCGACCTTCGTCCGGTCCAGCGCCGTGTAGAACAGGCTCAGCCCCTGCGTCTTCTTCGCCACCCCCTCCAGCGGCGTGGTCCGTGCCAGCAACAGGACCCGGTCGGCCACCTGCGCCGTCGAGGTCCAGATCTTCTGCCCGTTCACCACATACCGGTCGCCCCGCCGCTCGGCCCGCGTCTTCAGCCGCGTCGTGTCCAGCCCGGTATCCGGCTCCGTCACCGCAAAGCAGCTCTTCTCCCGCCCCGCCACCAGCGGCGGCAGCATGCGGGATTTCTGCTCATGCGTGCCGAACACCACCACCGGGTTCAGCCCGAAGATGTTCATGTGCACCGCCGACGCGCCCGACATCGCCGCCCCGGACTGGGCGATCGCCTGCATCATGATCGCCGCCTCGGTGATGCCCAGGCCGGAGCCGCCATACTCCTCGGGGATGCAGATGCCCAGGAACCCCTCGGCCGCCAGCGCCGCATGCAACTCGTGCGGAAAAATCCCGTCGGTGTCCCGCGCCAGCCAATAGGCATCGTCGAACCGCTCGCACAGCTTGGCCACCGCGTCGCGGATCGTCTCCTGCTCGGCGCTCAGTGCGAAATCCATTTGTCTCCCCGCCCCGTCGGTGGCATGGCAACCATCCTGCCGGCTTCCCTCCCGCCCGGCAATCGACGGAGCGCCCCGATGTCCCATCCCCAAGGCCCGGTCATGATCGACCAGGCCCGCACCCGCGCCGCCCTGCCCTTCCCGCGACTGGTCCAGGCGCTGCGGGACGCCTTCATCGCCGGCGCCGAGGTGCCGCTGCGCCATCGCCACGCGGTGGCCGGCGGCGACGGCACGCTGCTGCTGATGCCGGCCTGGCAGGGCAGCACCGCGATGGGCATCAAGCTGGTCACGGTGTTCCCCGGCAACGGCGCGCGTGGCCTCAACTCGGTCTTCTCCACCTATCTGCTGTGCGACGGCGCCACCGGCCAGCACCTCGCAGTGATCGACGGCAACGAGATCACCGCCCGCCGCACCGCCGCCGCCTCGGCGCTGGCCGGCGACTACCTGGCGCCGGCCGATGCGCACTCCCTGCTGATCGTCGGCGCCGGCCACGTCGCCGGCATGATGGCGCAGGCCTGGTCCGCCGTGCGTCCGATCCGCCGCGTGGCGATCTGGAACCCCCGCCCGGCACGCGCCGAAGCGCTGGCCGCCAGCCTGCGCGCCGAAGGCTTCGGCGCCACCGCCACCACCGACCTCGAATCCGCCACCCGCGACGCCGACATCGTCTCCTGCGCCACCCTGGCCAGCGAACCCCTGATCCACGGCGCCTGGCTGCGGCCGGGCACGCATCTGGACCTGATCGGCGGCTACCGGCCCGACATGCGCGAGGCCGATGATGCCGCGGTCAGGCGCGCCCGCATCTTCATCGACACCGACGCGGCCCTGGCCGAGGCCGGCGACATCACCCAGCCGCTGGCGGCCGGGATCATCACCCGCGCCGACATCCTGGCCGACCTCGCCGCCCTTTGCCGCGGCGGCGCCGCCGGGCGCACCTCACCCGGCGAGATCACCCTGTTCAAGTCGGTCGGCAGCGCGATCGAGGACCTGGCCGCCGCCGCCCTGGTATGGGAAGACGCACGGCCCTGACCCTCCGCTGCCCCCCGCGCCGGATCGTCAGGCCCGCTTCACGCCCCAGAACACCGGCGTCACCGTCTTGGCGATACCAACCAGCGTGTCACGGAACGCCTGCGGATAGAACCAGTGCCCCATCGGCAGGAACGGCACGGTCTCGAAGGCATGCAGCTGGATCTCCTCGCAGATCGCCTTCTCCTCCGCCGGGTTGGCCGCGTTGAACCAGCGCTCGCGCATCTCCTCCATCTTCGGGTCGGTCGGCCAGCCGAACCATCCCCCCGCCCCATTCCCGCGCAGCGGCGGATGATTGCCCGGGTTGATGAAGTTGATGCCGGTCCAGGTGGTGGTGAACGCATTCCAGCCACCCTTCTCCGGCGGCTCGCGGTTGGCACGGCGGGTGACCAGCGTGCCCCAGTCCATCGAGGTGTATTCCACGTTCAGCCCGATCGACTTGAACATCGCATCGGTCACCTGCGCGATCGCCTGCAGCGAGGCGAGGTCGGACGGCGACATCAGGATGATCTTCTCGCCCTTGTAGCCGCTTTCGGCCACCGCCTTCTTGGCCGCGGCGATGTTGCGCGGCCCCATGATCTTCTCCATGCCCGCCAGGCTCGCGTTCGGCGTGCCCAGGGTGAAGAACCCGGCACCGACCTTGCCCAGTTCGGACACCTCGCCCAGCACCGCATCGATCACGTCCTGCTGGTTGATCGCCATCAGCAGCGCCTGGCGCAGCTTCTGGTTGTTGAACGGCGGGTAGAGATGGTTCATCCCCACCACCGCGATCACCCCCAGCGTGTCGAACACTTCCACCTTCACGCCGGACATCTTGCGCAGCTGCGGCACCAGGTCGAACAGCGGATTGTCCACCCAATCGACCTCGCCGGTCTGCAGTGCGGAGACCTTGGTCGATGGATCAGGCATCACCTTCCATTCGATCCGGTCGAAATGCGCCACCTTGCCGCCGGAATAGCTGTCGATCGGCTCGTTGCGCGGCTGATATTTGTCGAACCTGGCGTAGCCGGAGGACGAGCCCGAAACCCACTCGTCGCGCAGGAAGCGATAGGGGCCGGAGCCGATATACTCGGCGATCGACTTGAACGCGTCGGTCGATGCCGAGCGCTCCGGCATCACGAAGGCCGCGCCCAGCGCCAGCGCGAAGCGCATGTGGGGAAACGGCTTCTTCAGCCGGATCTGGATCGTCTTGTCGTCCAGCGCCGTCATCGCGTCGGTCTGTGCCGCCAGCCGCTGGCCGAACCCGTCGCGCTTGGACCAGCGCCCCAGCGACGCCACCGCGTCCCTGGCCAGCACGCGCTCGCCGTCATGGAACAGCAGCCCGTCGCGCAGCGTCATCTTCCATGTCAGCCCATCCGACGACACCTCGTCGCCGGCCAGCATCTGCGGCTTGCCCTCCAGCTTCTCGTTCAGCCCGTACAGCTTGTCCCACACCATGTTGGCATGGATGTTGGTGACCGAGGCCGTGGTCCATACCGGGTCCAGGCTGGTGAGGTTGGCGTGCGGGACGAATTTCAGCACCGTGGCCGGCTGCGCCACCGCCGGGCGCGCCAACGCCACACCCGCACCCAAGGCTGCCGCGGCACCCGATTTCAACACGCCTCTCCGGTGCATCTTCATGCCGATGACTCTCCCAACGTTGCAGCGCCGCTCGCAGCGCGCCGCATATGTACCACGTGTCGCCGGGAAATCCGAGGCAGGCGAGGATTCTGCCCGCGCCCGGCCAGCGGACCACCGCCAGCGCGCGCGTTGCCACGCGCCGCATGCAACGCCGTACCCCTGGCGACAGGCACGGGCACGGGTTCCCGCGCGACGCCAAGACATGACATAGTTTTTCGTCAAACCAGGGAGCCTCGCCGATGCGCCTGCTGATCGCGATGATGTCGCATGAGACCAACACTTTCTCGCCGGTGCCGACCAAGATCGAACGGTTCATGCGCAACGGCACCACGCTGCTGAAAGGCGCGGAAGCGGCAGCCTTCTACCGCAATACCGGCACCTGCATGGGCGGCTACCTGGCGGTGGCGGCCGAGAACAACGCCGAGGTGGTGATCCCGGTCTGCGCCGGCGCGCCGCCCTCCGGG
The DNA here is from genome assembly GCA_020848935.1 of Acetobacteraceae bacterium. Classification (GTDB taxonomy): domain Bacteria; phylum Pseudomonadota; class Alphaproteobacteria; order Acetobacterales; family Acetobacteraceae; genus CAMDGX01. The sequence goes on along the minus strand of JADLHF010000125.1, from coordinate 20,718 downwards.
CGCGTGGATGCCGCCGCCTACGAGACCTTCTGCAACCTGATCACCGACGAGGTGGCCAAGGGCGGTTTCGACGCCATCTGGCTCGACCTGCACGGCGCCATGGCTGCCGAGGGCTTCGAGGATGGCGAGGGCGAACTGCTGCGCCGCATCCGCGCCATCGACGCCAAGACGCCGATGTGCGTCGCCTACGACATGCACGCCAACATGTTCGACGCCATGGTCAGCAACGCCCAGATGGTCAGCGGCTACCACACCTATCCGCACATCGACATGCGCCCCACCGCCGAGCGTGCCGCGCGCCAACTGGTACGCGCGATGAAGGGGCAGACCAAGCCCACCGGCGCCTGGGGTGCGGCACCGATGCTGCCCCATGTCATGGCCCAGGGCACCCACCGCTTCCCCAACAAGGACCTCCAGCAGATGTGCGCGGACTGGGAGGCCAGCGGTCGCGCGCTGTCGGCCAGCCTGTTCGTCGGCTTCCCGCACGCCGATGTCACCATGGCCGGCCTGTCGGCCGTGGTGTTCACCGACGACAAGCCCGAGGATGCGCAGAAGATGGTCGACGAGCTGATCAGCTTCGCCTGGAAGGCGCGCCGTGAATTCATGTTCGAGATCGAACCGCTGGAAAAATCCGTCGCCCGCGCCAAGGAACTCGGCGATCCCACAAAAGGCCCGATCATGCTGCTGGACCACTATGACAACTGCGCCAGCGGCGGCACCATGGACACCACCGACACGCTGCGCGAAATCATCCGCCAGGACCTCGACGACGTGGTGTTCTTCGGCATCTACGATCCGATCGCGGTGCAGGAGGCGATCGCCGCCGGCATCGGCGCCGAGGTCACGCTGACCATCGGCGCCAAGCTGCCGATGCCGCTGATGCCGGTGCAGTCCAGCCCGCTGACCGTCACCGGCACCGTGCAGACCATCTCGGCCGGCACCTTCACGCTGAAGGGCGGCCTCACGCCGGGGCTGAAAGTGTTCATGGGCCCCACCGTGGTGCTCAACACCGGCAAGATCGAGATCATCCTGCTGTCGCGCCACATCGAGCCGACCGCACAGGAAATGCTGACCAACCTCGGCATCACGCCCGCGGCGAAGACGTTCATCGCCATCAAGAGCCGGGTGCACTTCCGTGCCGACATGGGCAAGGCGGCGCGCGAGATCGTCGAATGCGCCGGGGTGGGCGCCTGCACCTCCGACTACGGGCAGCTCAAGTTCCACAACGTGCGCCGGCCAATCTTTCCGCTGAACCCGGAGTTGCAGTGGAACCATCCGGCGTAGGGCGTATCAGGCGAAGAAAGGAAGGTCATCTTTTTCTGAAGAAAAAGAAGCAAAAAAACTTCATTCATGGATTCTCGCGCGACGACACGGCCAAGGAATGAAAGTTTTTTGGTTCTTTTTTCAAAAAAGAACGCGCTTCCTTGCTATCCCGTGCAAGGTCAATCGCCAAACGGCAGCACCGCGCGATGCCGCACGAGTTCGCCATGCGGCTGCGCCATGCCCGGCGGCAAGGTGCACAGCCAGACGAGGTCGCGCGCCGCCTGTTCCGGGGTCTGGGCCTCGCGACCCTTGAACACGGTGTCCATCAGGTGGCGGGTGGCGTCGGTCGCGGTCAGGCCGGGGCAGGCGGCGTTGATCAGCACGCCGCGGTCGGTCCCATGGCGGCGGGCATAGGCACGCGTCACCGCCACCTGGCCGACCTTGGAGGGGATGTTGGCCCAGTCGGGCCAGCCCTCGGCCACCGCCGTGCCGGCTGCCAGTGCGGCGACGTAGCCGTCCATGGCCGCGTCGATCGCCGCCGGACCGTTCAGCCTGGTGTCGAACCGGGCGCGCAACTGCGGCGGCAGGTTGGCCAGCACGCCAAAGCCGCTGGCCACCACCACCAGCCGGCCATGGTCGCGCAGCAAGGGGCCGAACGCCTCCAGGAACCGCAGCGTGCCGTGGTTGTTGGTGGCGATCATCTGCGCTGCCTCGGCCGCATCCGAAGGCGGGTTGCCGGGGACGAAGGCGCCGTTCAGCACCGCCACATCCACCCCGCCATGCCGCCCCCGCAGCGTGGCCGCCAGGTGACGCGCGCTGGCCGGGTCGGCCAGGTCGAATGGCAGCCAGCCCACGCGCACGCCCTGCCCGGCGAGCCGCGCCACCTGCGCCGCGCCATCGGCCTCGCGCCGCGCGGTCAGATAGACCATGCCGCCGTCGCCCCACAGCCGGGCCAGTTGCTCCACCAGCGCCGCCCCGATGCCGCGCGTCGCCCCGGCCACCACCGCTATCTTCATCACACACCTCCCGCGTCCCGCGCAGGTTAACGTATTGCGCCGGTGCGCGGGGGTGCCGCGATTTCAACCACTGGTTAACCTCCTCGGCGCAGCATGGCGCAAATCCCCGCAGGAGAAGCCTGCCCATGCCGCCCTCCCTCGCCCTTGCCGCCGAGCTTGCGCCGCCCGGCTTCGCCATCGCGCCACATGGCATCCACCTGGACGTCGCGGATTCCCGGACCGCCCGCACCGCCGCCGTCGAGTTCACCAGCGGCTCCGAGGAGGGCACCTTGCAGTTCTTCGACGCCGTACTGCCGGAATGCCGCCGGATGATCGATTTCGGCGGTTTCATCGGCTTTACCAGCCTGTATGCCGCCGCCCAGGGCGCGCGGGTCGAATGCTTCGAGCCCAGCCAGGCCAACACCGCCCTGCTGGAAGCCAACCTGGCCGCCAATCCACGCCTGGCCCGGCGCATTCGCCTGCACCGCCGCGCCATCGGCGCGCGCGCCGCCGCCGATGTGCTGGCGGAAACCGGCCTGGATCCGGAGACGCTGCTGAAGATCGACATCGAGGGCGCGGAGTACGAGGTGGTGCCGGCGATCGCCGCCCTGCTGGCCCGTCATCGGCCGTTCCTGCATGTGTCGTTCCATCCGTTCAATGTCGTCCGCGGCGCCGACGAGTACCTCAACCAGGTGGCAAGGCTGCGCGGCGCGCTGGCGGTGGCCGAGGCCGTGGCGCCGTATCGCCACATGTATTTCCACACCGAACAGGGCTGGACGCGGATCGACCAGCGCGACCGGCTGTCGCTGCTGGCGCAGTACTTGCTGAAGCCCAAGCCGATGGCGGGCGCTGCCGCCCCGCAATACGGCTTCACCGACTCCCTGGCCTTGTCCGAGGTGGCGCTGCCGTTGGGCTGACGCCCCCTCCCGCTGGGGCCGGATCGCGCCTAGGCTGGGGGCGATGCCGCACCCGCCCCTGCAAGGCTTCACCGAGGCCATCACCCGCCACATCGCCCGCGGCTGGGTGCGCGACCCCGCGACACCGGAGCGGCGGGTGCTGGTGCAGGCGCTGGCCCATGGCCGGGTGATTGCCCAGGCGCCGGCCGATCTGTTCCGCGGCGATGTGCGCGATGCCGGGCTGGGCGACGGCAATTGCGGTTTCGTGCTGGACCTGTCGGCCGAGGCCGCGACGCTGGGCGGGGCGGCGGTCACGCTGTGCGATGCCGCCACCGGGGCGATCGTCCAGGGCTCGCCGGCGTCGGCGACCGATCCGCCGAGCCTGGGGCGCTTCCTGACCCGGTGGGACGACGTGGCACCGCGCAGCCTGGCCCGGCTGCGCCGCATGATGCGCCATCGCACGCGCGGCCAGGGCGTGTCGGTGATTGCGTGCAGCGGCGCGGACGTCCCGGGGCTGCGCGCCGCGCTGAAGGCGCAGCTCTGCAACCGCTGGGAACTGTTGGCCGCGCAGGATGGAACCGATCCGTTCGCCGCTTGCCGCTACCCCCTGGCCCTGATCGTCACCGGCCGCGTCACGCTGGAGCGCGACGCCATCTGGCACCTGCTGCGCGCCGCCGCCGACCCGCGCCCGGCGGTGTTCCTGTGGGATTTCGCCCGGCGGCACGCCACCGGCGCGGTCGACCTGATCTGCCGCCCCGCCTTTTCGCCGGACGGGTTTTGCAGCCACCCGGACCCTGGCGGGGCCTTCGCGGTGCGCACCACCACCCCTTGGGCCATCCCAACCGAGCTGATCCTGCGCCTGTCGGAAAGCCATTCGGTGGCGCAGATCCCGCGCGTGCTGCATCGCACCGCCGATCCGTCCGCGCCGCCGACCGCCGCCGACCGGGCCGCCGTGCAGCGCCATCTCGCCCGCCGCGCCCCCGGTGCCCGGGCCACGCGGACGGCGGATGGCATCACCGTCGCCTTCCCCCCCGCTGCCGGCCGCACCCTGGCCGTCATCCCCACCCGCAACCAGGCCGGGCTGCTGCGCAGTTGCCTGGAGTCCCTGTTGCGCACCCGTGGCGACACCCCGCTCGACATCGTGGTGGTCGATCACCAGTCCGACGACGCCGAGGCCCAGGCATATCTGCGCGGGATCGCCGGGCTGGTCACCGTAATGCCCTACGAGGGGACATTCGACTTCGCCGGCATGAACAACCGCGCCGTAGCGCGCCATGGCGACGGGGCGGAGACGTTGCTGTTCCTGAACAACGACACTGAGGCAATCACCCCGGGGTGGCTGGCCCGGATGCGCAGTCTGGCCATCCGCGCCGATGTCGGTGCCGTCGGCGCGCTGCTGCTGTATGGCGACAACCGGGTGCAGCATTCCGGCGTGGTGCTGGGCTTTGACGGCACGGCCACCCATGCCCACACGCTGGTGCCGGCGTTCCGCGCCGATGGCAGCCGCAATCCGGGTTACGATGGCCAGTTGACCGCCCTGCGCGAGGTCAGCGCCGTGACCGCTGCCTGCATGATGATGCGGCGGGAAGTGTTTTCCGGCATCGGCGGGTTCGATGAGAACCTTCCGATCGGCTTCAACGACACCGATCTGTGCCTGCGCCTGCGGGCGGACGGCTGGCGCATCCTGCAGGACGGGCAGACCGTGCTGTACCATCACGAATCCCGCACCCGCCGCCTGTCCGGCCAGGTGCTGCACCCGCCCGACACGGCATGGTTCAAGGCGCGCCATGCCGCGCTGATCCGCGCCGGCGACAAGTTCTACAACCCCAATCTGCGGCTGGAGGTCAGGGACCACGAACTGCGCTGGGACTGCCTGCCTGGCGGTGCAGCAAGGCTTACTTGCCCTTGGGTCCCAGCAGGGCCTGGTGCAGCGCCAGCAGCAGCAGCGACATCAGCGTCAGCAGCACCGCGGCGGCGCAGATCGTCGGGCTGAGAAACTCCCGCAGCCCCGCCAGCATCTGCCGCGGCAGGGTGAACTGCTCCGGCCCGGCGATGAACAGGGCGACGATCAGCTCGTCGAAGCTGGTGGCGAAGGCGAACAGGGCGCCAGCCGCCACCGCGGGCGAGATCTGCGGCAGCACCACCCGGCGCAGCACCAGGTGGAAGGGCGCGCCCAGGCTGGTGGCCGCGCGCAGCTGGGTGCGGTCGAAGCCCTGCAACCCCGCCAGCACGGTGACCACCACATAGGGCAGCGCCAGCACGGTATGGGCCAGGATCAACCCGGCCAGGGTGCTGGTCAGGCCGACCATGGCGAAGGCGAAATACATCGCCACCCCCGCGATCACCGACGGCACCACCAGCGGCAGCGACAGCAATGCCAGCACCGTGCGCGAACGGGTGCCGGGCCGGGCCAGGAACAGCCCGAAGGCCGCCAGCGTGCCCAGCAGCGTGGCGAACGCCGCGGCATGCAGCCCCACCACCAGGCTGTTGCGCGTGCTGGACAGCCAGCGCCCGGCGGTGAAGAAATCGGCATACCAGCGCAGCGAGAACCCCGGCACCGGCAGCGTCAGCACCTCGCCGGACGAGAACGACAGCGGCACCACCACCAGCAGCGGCGCCACCAGGAACAGCAGCACCAGCACGGTATAGCCACGCAGCGCCACGCTCATGGCGAACATACCCAGAGCGCCTTGTTCATGGCGGCGCCCCGATGCCGCGCGGGCGCAGCCGTGGCACCAGCAGCAGCGCCAGCGCCACCACGGCGGCCGTCATCGCCAGCAGCAGCAGCGCCAGCGCGCCGGCCATGCCCCAGTTCAGCGTGGTGGTGGTGTAGTCGGCGATGAAGGCGCTCACCATCTGGTCGGTATTGCCGCCCACCAGCGCCGGCGTGATGTAGAAACCGATCGCCAGCATGAACACGATCAGCCCGCCCGCCCCCACCCCCGGCAAGCTCAGCGGCAGGTAGACGCGGCGGAAATGCTGCCACCGCGTCGCCCCCAGGCTGGCAGCCGCGCGGGCCAGCCGCGGGTCGATGCGCTTCATCACGCCGACCATCGGCAGGATGGCAAACGGCAGCAGCACATGCACCATCGCCACCAGCACGGCGAAGCGGGTGAAGATCAGCTGCAACGGGTGGTCTGTTACCCCCAGCGCCAGCAACGCCGCGTTCAACGGTCCCTCGCGCTGCAACAGGATGAACCAGGCGGTGGTGCGCACCAGGATCGACACCCAGAACGGCACCAGCACCAGCACAGTGGCCAGCCGCGCCCAGCCCGGCGACAGGCGGGCAATGGCATAGGCGGCGGGATAGGCCACCAGCAGCGCCAGCAAGGTGACCTGCAGCGCGATCACCAGCGAGCGCAGGAACAGCCGGCCGAACACCGCCTCCTCCGCCGGCTGCATCACCACCGCGCCGTCGGCGGCGATGTCGAGGTCAACCGCGCGCAGCAGATACAGCGGCGTGACCCCCAGTGCGGCGCGGCGCAGCAGGGCCCAGGTGGCCGGCGCGCCCCAGCGCGGATCGAGCGCGGGCAGCGCCATGGAATACGGCGCCACCAGCTCGGCCCGCGCCGCGCGCAGCAGCAGGCCGCGCATGCCCGAACGCTCGAAGTTCAGCCGCCGCGACAGCGCGCCCAGCGCCTGCTCCGCCTCGGCGGCCCGCAATTCGCCGGCCAGTGCCGCGAACGTCGCTTCCTCCGGCAAGCCGTGCCCGTCCCAGGCGCGCAACAGCGCGGCCGTGCGCGGCAGTGCCGCGCGCAGTTCCGGGTCGCGCACCGCGGTGGCCGCGCTGACCAGCAATGGGACCACCAGCGCCAACACCACCACCAACACCGCCGGCATCATCAATGCGCCGGCGAACAACCGTGGCCGGTTCACCTCGGCATCGCTAAATGAATAAAAGTTTTTTGGTTCTTTTTTTCAAAAAAGAACAGCGCTTCTTTTTGAAAAAAGAAGCAAAAACTTTCATTCATGGGAGTCAGCGCGCGGCCCAGGCGGCGAAGCGTTTTTCCAGGTCGTCGCCGTGCTCCACCCAGAACTCGGTGTCGATCGACAGCCCGTCCTCGACATGGTTGCTGACCATGCCGGGGTTGCGCGCCCGCACGGCGGGATCGTCGGCCACGGCCTTGGTGGCCGGCGACACCGCCCAGTCCTGCGCCAGGGCGAGCAGCGGGGCCGGCTCGGTCATGTACTGGATCAGCTTCATCGCCTCGGCGGTGTTGGGGGAGCCCTTCACCACGGCCCAGAAATCGAAGGAATACAGCAGCGTCTGCCACAGCAACGGGTAGGCAGCGCCCTCGCTGGCGGCGCGCGCGGTGCGCCCGGTGAAGCCGACGGCATAGGCCACCTCGCCCGAGGCGACGAATTGCAGCGGCTGTGCGCCCGAACGCCACCAGACGATATCGCCCTTGATCCGGTCCAGCGCGGCGAAGGCGCGGTCCTGTCCGGCCTTGGTGGCGAGGATCTTGTACACGTCGTGGAACGGCACGCCATCGGCCATCAGGGCGATTTCAAGCGTGGTCTTCGGTGTGAAGCGGAAGCTGCGCTTGCCGGGGAACTTCGCGGTGTCCCACAGCTCGGCATAGGTGGTGGGGCCATGGGCGATGCGCTTCTGGTCGTAGAACAGCGACACGCCCCAGCCGACTGCGCCGGCGCCACAGGTGATGGTGCCACCGGGCACGAACTTGGCGCGGTTGATCACCGTCCAGTCCAGCTTCTCGAAGGTGCCGTCCTCGCAGCCGCGCACGAGTTCCGGCGCCTCGACCATCACCACGTCCCAGGTGACGTCGTGCGCCTTCACCTGGGCGGCGATGCGCGCCATCTCGCCGTTGTAGACGTCGTCCTGCACCGCCACGCCGGCCGCCTTGGCGTAGCCCTGGAACAGGTGCTTGCGGGCATTGTCCTGAAACCCGCCGCCGAAGCCGACCACCATCAGGTCGCGCGCCTGGGCGGGCACGGCCGTGGCCATGCCCGTGGAAACGGCGGCGACCGCCAAAGCGGCGTGAAGCAGGCGACGCATCGTCATGCGACGAACTCCCGATATGGCAACATGGAAGCGATATAGCCCAGGCGGTCCGGCAGCGCGACCCGCTTGCGGCGGCTCAGGCCCGCGTATCGACCGGCACGATCGCGCGCGGCAGGCCCTCGCGGTAGTTGTAGTTGGTGTTCGCCTCCGCGCCATGCGGCACGGTGCAGCCGGCATAGGCGCCGTCGTCGTCGTGGAAATGGGTGCGGTGGGTGTCGACATCGCCCCATACCGCGCCGATCTGGTGGTAATGAAACTGGACTGCCCGGCGCGGCAGGTCGGATGTGTTCGGCGCCGTGTAGTGGTGCAGCAGCGAGTGGAACACCAGCGCGTCGCCCGGTTCCATGCTGATCGGGATGCGCTGGTTCGCGCGCAACTTGCCGGGCACGATGCGGCAGCGGTTGAAATCGTTCTCGTGCTGGTGCGGCACGCCGCCTTCCAGGTGGGTGCCGGGCACCAGTTCCATGCAGCCGTTCATCGGCATCGCCGGATCCAGCGCGATCCACACCCCGACGATCAGCGATGGATCGGTCAGCCGGAAATAGGCGGCATCCTGGTGCCACGGCTTCTCGCTGCCGATGCGCGGCGGCTTGACCAGCGCCATCTCCTGAAACAACAGCCGGCCCTGGCCCAGCAGCTGGTCCAGCACCAGGTGCAGCCGCCGGCTCATTGCCGCCGCCCGCAGCGCCGGGGCATCGGTGGTGAAATCCATGTATTTGCGGATGAACTGCTCGCAGCGCTCCGGCGTCTGCGCCGCGTCCTCGAAGCCGGTCTCGAACATCAGCGTGGTTTCGCGGCGTGGCATGCGCCCGGTGGCCAGGTCGCTCAGCGCCTGCTTGCAGGCCGCCACGGTGTTCGGTCCCAGCAGGCCCTTCAGCAGCACCCAGCCGTCGCGACGGTACTGGGCGATCTCGTCGGCGGCCAGCAGCCGGTCGTCCTGGGCCAGGGCAGCGTCCATCGCATCCTCCGCGCGCTTTTGGTCTATTGCAGGATGCCGCAATGGGGCGGCGGCGTCCATTCGGCTATGCTCGCTGCCAGATGTCGAAGGGGCCAGGGCCATGAGGAATGTTCCATGAGGAACGTCGTCGTCTGCAACCACCCGCTGGTCCAGCACAAGCTGACCCTGCTGCGCGACCGCACCACCTCCACCCTCGGATTCCGCCGCATCACCGGCGAGATCGCCCAGTTGCTGGCCTATGAACTGACGCGCGACCTGCCGCTGGACACGGTGGCGATCGAAACGCCGCTGGAACCGATGCATGCCCCGCAGATCGCCGGCAAGAAGCTGTGCCTGGTCTCCATCCTGCGGGCCGGCAACGGCCTGCTGGAGGGGATGCTGAACCTGGTGCCGGCCGCGCGCGTCGGCCATGTCGGGCTGTATCGCGACCCCGCCACGCTGCTCCCGGTGGAATACTACCTGAAACTGCCCGACGACGTGGACCATCGGCTGGTGATCGTAGTCGATCCGATGCTGGCCACCGGCAATTCGGCCGCCATGGCGGTGGCACGGGTGAAGCAGGCCGGCGCCACCCATATCCGCTTCGCCTGCCTGCTGGCGGCGCCCGAGGGGATCGCCGGCTTCCACGCCCAGCATCCCGATGTGCCGATCTACACCTGCTGCGTCGATCGTGAATTGGACGAGCACGGCTATATCCGCCCGGGGCTGGGCGACGCCGGCGACCGCATCTACGGCACGCGCTGAACACCCAATCGGCAGTGAGATCGCAATTGATGGGTTGTCACTGCCGCCATTTCCATGGAGTATCGGCAAGCACTGCACGCCAGACGAGCAGAATTCGTCATCGTGCGCCGGCCTTACGGGCAACTGCCTGGATTGCAGATCCTGGCATATCCGTGGGTTGGATTGAAAACGATCTGCCGCACAGCCCGGAGCTATGGTCCGGCTGCTGTGAACGGCAGTGACCCGGGGAAGGAGAGTATCTCGTGGCAAGCGTCCGCCGACTTGTTGCAGCTGCCGTCGTCATTGGCCTGGCCTCCGCGGCGGCATCCGCCAGCGCCCGCGAACTGATCTATGTCAGCAACATCCCCGCCAAGCACCCCACCCACGCCATCGGGCTGGACCCGTATTTCGACGCGGTGACCAAGGCCACCGGCGGCTCGCTGACCTTCAAGACCTTCCCCGGCGGCACCCTGGCCGGCGGCAAGACGGCGTTGAACGCGGTGCAGAACGGCACCGCCGACATGGCGCTGCTGGCGGATATCTACACGCCGAATGACCTGCCGGTCAGCACGCTGGTCAGCGACCTGGCCGTGCTGGGCCGCGATGCGCGGGTGATGACCGCGGCGGTGAACCAGATGCTGCTGGTGGATTGCCCCAGCTGCAAGCGGGATTATGTCCGCCACAAGGTGCTGCCGCTGTCCAGCTACTCGCTGACGCCCTATCATTTCCTGTGTACCAAGTCCGGCATCGCCGCGCCCGAGGACATTGTCGGGCGCAAGATCCGCGGCACCGGCTCGATGGGCCAGCTGGTCGCCGCGCTGGGCGGCACGCCGGTGAACATCACCAGCGGCGAGATCTACGAGGGGCTGCAACGCGGCCAGCTGGACTGCACGCTGGGGCCGATGCCGTGGCTGCGCAGCTACACGCTGTGGGACCTGGCCAAGTTCGTCACCGACAGCTCGGCCGGCACCTATCACGGCACCAACTTCATCAATATCCGCACCGAGACCTGGAAGAAGCTGACGCCGAAGGAGCGCAAGGCGATGGCCGACGGCCTGCCGCACGCCACGCGGATGATCGCCGAAGCCTATGAGAACGACGACGACAGCGTGATCGCCGCCGGCAAGGAGAAGGGCGTGGTGATGGTGGCCGCCACCCCGGCGCTGGAGGCGGCGATCGACAAGTTCCGGGAAAGCGACATCAAGCGGGTGATCGAGACCGCCCGAGGCCGCGGAGTGAAGGAGCCGGAGAAGATCGTCGCCCAGTTTCGCGGCAACGTGGAGAAATGGACCAGGCTGGTGGCCGAGATCGGCAAGGGCACCTGGACCCCCGCGCAATGGGACCGCTACGAGGCGTTGTTGCGCGACGAAGTGTTCAGCAAGGTCAAGTACCCCTGATCGGCGGGCCGGCGGCGCGCCCAGCCGCGCCGCCGGCCACGCCATCGTTCCCGCCAGGTCAGGAGACCCGATATGCAATCACGCATCGAGCACGCGCTCGAAGTCTTCGGCGACGTGCTGATGTGGCTCGGGGGGATCGCGATCACCCTGATGATGCTGCAGATCGGCGCGGACGTGGTGTCGAAATACCTGTTCAACGCACCGATCATCGCCACGCTGGAGATCGTCACCTGGTACTACATGGTCGCCACCGTGTTCCTGCCGGTGGTCTATATCCAGGTGCATAAGAAGCACCTGATGGTCGAGTTGTTCACCATGAACTGGCCACCGCGGCGCATGGCCAAGCTGGAGGGCATCGTCGGCGTGGTCGGCTTCGTCTATGTCGGCACGCTCGCCTATCTGACGGGCGACTATGCCCTCCATCAGACCCTGGCCGGCGAAATCCAGGACGCCACCTTCTTCGACCTGCCGGTCTGGCCCGCCCGCTGGATGCTGCCGCTCGGCGCCGGCGGCATGGCGCTGGTGTTCCTGACCCAGGGTGCGCGCGACCTGCGCTTCGGATTCACCGGTGCCGGCGCGCCGTCGCTGCAACCGAAGAAAACCATGGATCTGACCGCCGACGGCATGCCGGCCACGGAGGCATGACGATGACAGCCGCGATCCATCCCTGCGACCTGCCCATCTGCGACGTAACGGACCTGTCCCGATGAGCAATCTTGCCGTGGCGATCAGCGCCATCGTCATTCTGCTGGTGCTGATCGGCATGCGCGTGCCCATCGGCCTCGCCCTGGGCGGCGTGTCGCTGATCGGCCTGATGATCGTGCGCAGCACCGAGGCGGCGCTGGGCATCTTCGCCGACCTGCCGTTCGAGTTCGGCGCCAACTGGTCGCTCTCGGCGGTGCCGATGTTCCTGCTGATGGGTTCGATCGCCTTCCATACCGGATTGACCGCCAGCCTGTTCAAGGCGGCGCGATTGTGGCTCAGCGGCCTGCCGGGGGGGCTGGCGGTGGCCACCAATTTCGCCTCCGCCGGCTTCGCCGCCGCCTCGGGCTCCAGCTTGGCGACGGCGGCGGCGATGGGGCGGCTGGCGATCCCGGAGATGCTGAAGATGCGCTACGACGCCGCGTTGGCCACCAGCGTGGTGGCGGCGTCCGGCACGCTCGGCTCGCTGATCCCACCCAGCATCCTGTTCGTTCTTTATGGCTGGTTCACCGAAACCTCGATCGGCGCGCTGCTGATCGCCGGCATCCTGCCGGGGCTGCTGACCGCCTTCGTCTATGCCGCGATGATCATCGGGCGCTGCATGATCAACCCCAAGCTCGCCCCGCCGGTGCGCGACGCGGTGACCTGGGCGCAGCGCTGGCGGGTGCTGGCCGAGATATGGCCGATCCCGTTGCTGGTGCTCGGCGTGATCGGCGGCATCTACAGCGGCATCGCGACAGCCACCGAGGCGGCCGCGGTGGGTGCCATCGTCGCCATCGTGATCGCGGTGGCCCGCGGCAACATGACCTGGATGGCGTTCCGCACCAGCGTGGTGGAGGCGCTGGAGAGCACCGCCAGCATCTTCTTCGTGGCCATCGGCGCGCTGCTGCTCACCCGGCTGCTGGCGCTGGCGGGCCTGCCGACGATCATGGCGGAGTCGGTTGCAGCATTGGGGATCGACCCGCTGATGCTGATCATCGGCGTGTCGATCGTTTACCTGATCCTGGGCTGCTTCCTCGACCCGCTCGGCCTGATGCTGCTCACCCTGCCGGTGTTCCAGCCGATGTTCGAGGCGGCCCATCTCGACTTGATCTGGGTCGGCGTGATCGTGGTGAAGTATATCGAGATCGGGCTGCTGACCCCGCCGATCGGGCTCAACGCCTATGTGGTCAAAGGGGTGGTCGGTGACACCGTGCCGCTGACCACCATTTTCCGCGGCCTGACCTGGTTCCTCGCCGCCGAGGCGGTGATCATGGTGCTGTTGATCGCCTTCCCGGAAATCTCCACCTGGCTGCCGTCGCGGATGAGTCCCTGACGGGGCAGAGTTGTCGACGGGGCAGAGTTATACCAATCCTCGAAATGCGTGGCCGAAAAGCTCAGGAAAGCCGGGGCTCTGCCCAGACCCGCCTGGTCCGGCGCGCGCCTTCGCGCGACGGGCCGAGCCCCTTGACCTCATCTATTTGAAAAATAATGGGATTCCAAAGGCCCCGGCCTTTGGTGGGTGCAGAGCAAAGCCCTGCTCTTGCCTGGATTCATGAGTCGTTGCTTTCGAGGATTGGTATTACCGCCCGGCGAGGCGGCAGGCGCGCCGGCCGATGAACGATTCGCTGGCCGGGCATGGCGGCAGTGCCGCGTCTGCGGCAGTACCAGTGCGCTTGCAGTTGCTGTCGATCCGGCAAAGCTCGTGATACAGCGCGGCGCTGCGTTCAGCAGGACTCAGGAGCGGCCAGACTGTGTCGCCGGTGCGTTGCTGCGCCCGTTCAAGCGCCACGGAAAAGGATTCTGACATCAACACCACCTCCGGTGAGCACGCCGAATTGCACCGTCACCTTGCATATCGTGATTATGCCCTATGTGCATCGAAAGTCAACGTACTCCGTCACACGCGCGGGGCAATTGCTTGCGCGATTTGCGGGATTCGGCGCATCGGAATCCGAGCAGTATGTTGCGTTGGACGGCCCGCACCCGCCGTGGGCGGCGGACCGCCACCGCCCTATCCCGAAGCGCTGCTCCGCCAATCGGCGTGACCGTGCTTCAAGCGCCCTTCCTCCTATTCGCGGGGCTTGTCCGGCCAGAATCGCGCGCCGCGCCGCGACAGCCCACCGCTGATCCCCACCGGATGGCCATCGGCGCGCCAGCATGCCGCCCCGGTCATCGTCCCGTCGTCATTGAAGGCGATGCCGTTCATGCCCCCGGCGACATGCGGCAGCACTTCCACATGGTGGCCGCGCGCGCGCATCTGGCCGAAGATCGCCTCGGGATAGGTGTTCTCCATCTCCAGCGTCGGCCCCTCGCTCCATTGCCGCGGCGCCTCCACCGCCTCCTGCAGCGACATGCCGTGGTCGATCAGGTTCAGCAGCGCCTGCCACACGCTGGGGAAGATGCGCTTGCCGCCCGGCAGGCCGAGGGCGAATTTCAGCTTGCCGTCCAGCAGCGCCATGGTCGGCGCCATCGAGGTGGTGACCCGCTTGCCCGGCGCGATCGACAGCGCCCGGCCCGGCCGCGGGTCGAAGGTGTGCATGTAGTTGTTGGGGATGATCCCGGTGCCCGGAATGACGATGCGCGCGCCGAAGGTGTTGTTGATGGTGAAGGTGCAGGCGGCCACATTCCCGTCGCGGTCGGCGGCCGTCATGTGGGTGGTGTTCGCCCCCTCGCCCTGGCGGATGCCGGGCCCCCATGTCTGGGTGCGCTCCATGCTGATGCGCGCGCGCCGCTCGGCGGCGTATTCCTTGCTGGTCAGCCGCGCCACCGGCACCTTGACGAAATCGGGGTCGCCCGAGGCCTCGGCCCGGTCGGCGAAGGCGATCTTCAGCGCCTCGGCCATCAGGTGCACCAGGTCGGGCGAGCCGAACCCCATGGCACGCACGTCGTACGCCTCCAGGATGTTCAGCATCTGCGTCATGTGCACGCCCGAGGCTGCCGGCGGTGGTGGTGCGATGATCTCCCAGCCGCGATAGGCGGCGCGGATCGGCTCGCGCTCCTTGTGGCGATAGGCGGTGAAATCCTCGCGCGACAGCGTGCCGCCATTGGCCGCGACATAAGCGGCCACGGCATCGCCGATCGGCCCGCCATGCAGCGCGCCTTCGCCCTCCTTGGCGATCAGGCGCAGCGTCTCGGCGTAATCGCCCTGGACCAGCAGCGTTCCGGCCTTCAGCGGCGCGCCGCCGGGCATCAGCATCGCCGAAATCTCCTTCTGCAGCGCCAGGTCCGGCGCCGCGGCGGCGATGCATTCATGCAGGTAGGGGGTGGCGCGGAAGCCGCGATGGGCATGGCGGATCGCCGGCTGCATCACGTCGTCCAGGCTCATCGTGCCCCAGCGGCGCAGCATCTCGCACCAGCCGCGCACCGAGCCGGCGGCGGCGATGGCGTTCACGCCCACCACGTTGGCCCGGTCGGTGGTCTCGTAGTTCTCCGGCGCGCCATTCGGCACCGGGTTGAACATGTCGGGCCGCCCGGCCAGCGGCACCGTGCTCATCGCGTCGATGATGCGGTGGGTGCCGTCGGGCGTGCGGATATGCGCGGTGCCGCCGCCGACGATGCCGATCATCATCGGCTCCACCACGGTCAGGCAGAACAGGGTGGCCACCGCCGCGTCGATCGCGTTGCCGCCGGCCGCCAGCATCTCGGCCCCGGCCGCCGAGGCCAGCGGATGGTTGCTCACCACCATGCCGCGGCTGCCCATAGCCGGCTGCTTCTCGCAGTGAAACACGGTGGTCGCGCGCTCGCGCCAACTTTGGGCCATCATCGCCTCCCTGGGATCGAAGCCGCGAGCCTGCCACGGCCTCGCCGGCCGCGCCAGCCGCGCCCTTTGCACGGGCGAGTTGCGGCTTCGCGCAGGCTGCCGCACACAGGGCCATGAGCAGTTTCGCCACCGCCTTCGGCCGGGCACCGGACTCCTGGATCAACACCGACCCCGCCCGCCGGATGCCCGCCAGCGGCCGCGCCGCCGTGGCCACCGCCAATCCGCTGGCCTCGCGCGCCGCCCTGCTGATGCTGCGCGCCGGCGGCGCGGCGGTGGATGCGGCCGTCGCCGCCCAGGCGGCGCTGTCGGTGGTGGAGCCGAACGCGTCGGGCATCGGCGGCGGCGCGATGATCCTGGTGCATGACGGCGACCGGCAATTGTGCCTGGACGGCCTGGCCCGCGCCCCCGCCCGCGTCACCGCGCGCCTGGCCACGGATTTCGACGGCCGCAGCGTGCCGGCCGAGCGCGCCATGTATGGCGGGCGCACGGTGGGCGTGCCCGGCGCGCTGATGGCACTGGAGCACGCCCATCGCCGCTTCGGCCGCCTGCCCTGGTCCGACCTGTTCACCCCGGCCATCGAACTGGCCGCCGAGGGCTTCCCCCTGTCGCCCTATCTCTGGCGGGCGCTGCAGGAAAACCCCGCGGTGCGCGACACGCGGTTTGCCCGTGCGCAGTATTGCGATGCAGGCGTCGTGCTGCCGCCCGGCACCGTGCGCCGCAACCCCGCCCTGGCCGCCAGCCTCGCCGCCATCGCCGCGGACGGTGCCGCCGCCCTGCACGAGGGGCCCCTGGCCGAGGCGATCATCCGCGCCACCGCCGACGACCCATTCCCCGGCACGCTCACGCCGGCCGACCTCGCCGGCTACCGGCCGGTGGAGCGCAAGCCGCTGCATTTTCCGCTCGGGGACATGATGGTGCTGGCCGGCCCGCTGCCGGCCTATGGCGGGCTCGCCGCCGCGCAGATGATCGGATTCCTGCGCCATCACGGCGTGGCCGAACTCGGCGCCACGCTGTCGGCCGACGAAATCCACCTGCTCGCCGAAGCCGGCCGCCTGGCGATCATGGACCGCTGGCCCTATGCTGACCCGGATTTCGCCATCGCCGACATCGCCCAGCTGCTCGACCCCGCGTATCTGGCCAGCCGCGCCGCCCTGATCGACCCGCAGCGCCGCAGCAACCGCTTTCCCCCGGGGCGCGGCCGCGAGCTTGGCGGCAGCCAGACGAGCCACCTCTGCGTTGCCGATGCGCGCGGCCAGGTGGTGTCGATGACCACCACCATCAACCAGAATTTCGGCAGCCGGGTGGAGGCCGGCGGGCTTTGGCTCAACAACGTCATGACCAACTTCGCCGCCGAGCCGGTGTTGCGCGGCCGCAGCGGGCGCGAATGGCGCGACCCCAACGCCCTGGCTCCGCACAAGCGGGCACGGACCACCATCGCCCCGGTGATCGTGCTCGATGCCACGGGAAGGCCCTTCGCCGCCCTCGGCTCGGGCGGCGGGTTTCGCATCATCGGCTATGTCGCCAACGCCCTGCTGCGCCTCGCCGGCGGCATGCGCGACCCGCAGGCCCTGCTCGACGCCCCGCACGCGCTGAACTGGAACGGCGTCACCGAGATCGAGCCGGAGTTGGAGCACCACGCCCGCGCGCTGGCCGAACGGGGGCATTGGCCGCATGTGCGGCGGATGGATGGCGGCACCCAGTGCCTGATCCTGGCGGATGGGCTGGTCCATGCCGCCGGCGACCGGCGGCGCGACGGGGTCGGGATGGCGTTGGCGTAAGACGAGGGCGCTGCCCTCGACCCGCCGGGGCCGGGGGCCCCGGACCCCCACTCAAATCAGTTCTGGGTCTCCAGCACGATCTCGGCCAACTCGGCAGGGCTGGGGAAGGAGGCGAAGCAGCCTTGGCGGGACACGGTGCGCGCCGCGGCGCGCTGGGCGGCGTCGATCCACCGGAACGGATGCGCCGGCCGCGTGGCCCACATCGCCGCGAGCATGCCGCAGAACGTGTCCCCCGCGCCGGTCGAATCGACCACCGCCACCTTCAGCGCCGGGTGATGCCCACCCTGCTCGCCCGAAGCGAGGCAGCCCTGCGCGCCGAGGGTGATGATGACGCCAGCGTCCTGGCCTTGCCGCGGGCCGAGTGCCGCCAGCACCCGCCCCGCTTCGGCCGCGCCCGGCGCGCCGGTGATGGACAACGCCTCGTGGCGATTGGCCACGACAAGGTCGCACTGCGCCAGCACCCGCCGGTAGTCCCAGCGCAGCGGTGCAGTGTTGAGCATCACCCTGGCCCGCCGGTCCCGCGCCGCCAGCATTGCGGCCAGCGTCACCTTCTCCGTCAGATTGCCCTGCATCAGCAGAATATCGCCTGCACGCATCCCGGCGACGAAGGCCAGCGCAACCGCCTCGCCCAGTGCGTCGCAACACGCCCCGGTGCTGACGATGCAGTTCTCGCCGTCGGGCGCCACCATCAGGCTGGAAAGGTCGGTGGGCGCGCCGGCATCGACGAGGCTGCATTCGGCCAGCGCTTCGCGTGCCAGCGCATCGCGGATCAGCGCGGTCTCCGGCTCGGTGCCGAGCGGGGCCAGGAAATGCACCTGCGCCCCTGCCCGCGCCGCCACCACCGCCTGGTTGAGCCCCTTGCCGCCGGGCGAGCGGACGATGCCGGTGGCCATCAGCGTCTCGCCCGCCACCGGCAGGCGGGGCACGCGCAACGTGGTGTCCAGGGAGGCGTTGCCCAGCACGAAGACCCGGCTCACCGGCGCGCCTGCGCCACCGCGCGCATGAACACCGCCACGCGCGCGGGATCGACCGCGTTCCACCACACCCCGTCGCGCTTGAGGTAGCTCGCCACGATCACCGCGTCCGCCACCGTCAGGATATCGCCGACATTGTCCGGATTGACCCCGCTGCCCACCGCCACCGGCAGCGAGGTGCCCGCCGCAATGGTGCGCAACTCATCCAGCGTGGCGGCATCCCCGGTGCGCTGCCCGGTGGCAATGGCGACATCGGCATCGAAGAACTCCACGTCGCGCGCCAGCTCACCGATCGGCCGGTCGGCGGTGATGGCATGGGCGCCATGCTTCACATGCACATCGGCAAAGATCTTCACGTCCCGCGCCCGCAGCCACGCCCGGTAGCGCGCCGCCGCGCCGGCGCGGCCCTCCATGAATCCCTCGTTGGCGACATAGGCATTGGCCCACTGGTTCACCCGCACGAACGCCGCCCCCGCCGCCTTGGCCACCGCCAGCGCCGCCACCGCCCCGTTCGCCAGCACGTTCACGCCGATCGGCAACCCGCTCGCCAGCCGTACCGCCTGGGTGATCACCGCCATGCCGGCCGCCGTCTCCGGCCCCAATTCGTCGGGTTTGGCGAAGGGAATATCGCCGTGATTCTCCACGATCAGCCCGTCCACCCCGCCGGCGCGATAGCGTTCCGCCTCGTCCAGCGCGAAGCGCACCAGGCTGTCCATGCTCTCGCCGTCGTAATCCGGCGCCCCTGGCAGGGCGCGCAGGTGGATCACCCCGACCACCGCGCCGCGCCGGCCGAAGATCGCCTCGATCGCATTGGGCTTGGCACGATACACGGCCATGTCAGAACCTCTCGCTGTCACGCCGGGAATCACCCCACCCAGCGCAAGTGGATAAAAGTTTTTGCTTCTTTTTTCAAAAAGAAGCGCTTGTTCTTTTTTGAAAGTTGGAACCAAAAAACTTGATCCATTGGAGAGGGCGAATCGATGGCACACAAGAGGATCCTGCTGGCCGGCGAGAGCTGGGTCAGCGCCACCACCCACATCAAGGGCTACGACCTGTTCCCCGCCGCCACCTATGCCACCGGCTGCGGTCCGTTCCTGGCGGCGATGGCGGGCACGCCGTTCGACATCCACCACATGCCATCGCACATCGCCGCCACCGATTTCCCGGCCTCGCTTGACGCCCTGCGCGCCTACGACGCGGTGATGCTGAGCGACATCGGCAGCAACACGCTGCTGCTGCACCCCGACGTGGCAATCCATTCGCGCGTTTTCCCCAACCGGCTGAAGCTGCTGCGCGAGTATGTCGAACGGGGCGGCGGGCTGGCGATGATCGGCGGCTACTACAGCTTCCAGGGCTGGCAGGGCGGCGCGCGCTACCGCGGCACGGCGGTGGAATCGGCTTTGCCGGTCACCATCCATCCCTGGGATGACCGCATCGAAGTGCCCGAGGGGTTCCGCGCCACGGTGAGCGCGCCCGGCCATCCCCTGCTCGCCGGCGTGCCCACGCAATGGCCGGTGATGCTTGGCCTGAACGAGGTGGTCGCCCGGCCCGACGCCACCGTGCTCGCCCATGCGCCGGACGAGGACGGCGCCCATCCATTGCTTGTGGTCGGCCGCCACGGCGCCGGGCGCACCCTGGCCTGGACCACCGACATGGGTCCCCACTGGCTGCCGCAGGCGGCGATCGACTGGCCCGGCTTCGTGCCGCTGTGGCGCAACCTGCTGGGTTGGCTCGCCACCGCCGACGGCGCGTGATCATCGCTGGCAGAACGCCGAAGACGTGACCCAAGACGATACGGAAACCGCGCTCTACCCCCCGGTGAAGGCATTCCTGGAATCCCTCGGCTTCACCGTGAAGGGCGAAATCCACGGCTGCGACGTGGTCGGCGTCCGACCCGGCGCACCTGATCTGCTTGTCATCACCGAGTTGAAGCTCGGCCTGTCGATGGAATTGCTGCTCCAGGCGGCGGACCGCATGGCCGTGGCCGACGAGGTCTGGCTCGCCGTGCCCGCCACACGGCGCGGCCGCGACCAGGACCGCCGCGCCCATCGCCTGTGCCGCCTGCTCGGCGTCGGCCTGCTCGCCGTCACCCTCTCCTCCGGCCGTGTCGCCATCCTCGCCGAGCCAGGCCCCTACAGGCAGCGCCTCGCCACCCGCAAGCGATCGCGCCTGCTCGCTGAATTCGCCAGGCGACGCGGCGACCCCACGCCCGGCGGCGGACGCGGCCGCGCGATCATGACCGCCTACCGCCAGGCCGCGCTGGACCT
>JADLHF010000124.1 GCA_020848935.1 Acetobacteraceae bacterium | reverse complement strand
TACCCCAACTGGGATGACCTGCGCCGCGAATACCCCGAGCTTGAGCCGGACGACATCCGCCAGGCCCTCGCCTTCGCGGCCCGCAACCTCGACGAAAGCATCCAGCCGCTCGAACGCGCGTGAACCGCCCCCTGCTCGATCAGGGTGTGCCACGTTCAGCCGCCGCCCGTCTGAACGAACACGGCTGGAACACCGTCCACGTCGCCGAGATCGGCATGCACCGCGCCACCGACGCCGCCATCCTGGCCCACGCCCGCGCCGACAACCGCGTCTGCGTCACCTTGGACGCCGACTTCCACACCCTCCTCGTCACCGGCGGCGAACGCGGCCCCTCGGTCATTCGTATCCGCAAGGAAGGTCTGGACGCCGCCGCCATCGCATCGCTCATCCAGTCCATCTGGCCCGGCATCAAGGTCGCCTTGGAACTCGGCGCCATGGTCACCGTCACCAACCGTGCGGTCCGCATCCGCAGCCTCCCCGTCGTCAATCAGCCATAGCGAGCGCCTAAACCACCGGCACCCCACCCCCAATCCACCGCCCCCGCGCCTCCAACACCCCCCGCGCCTCATCCCCCCGCCCCAGCCGCATCAGCGCACACGCCACCGCGTATTCCAGCAAATCCCGCTGCGCGCGGCTCCCCCCGAACCTTTCATGCTCCGCCACCACCGGCGCCATCTCCCGCACCACTTCCTCCCAATCCCCCCGCGCAAACGCCGCGAACCCGCGCGAACCCGCCGCCACCAGTGCTGCCGCCGGCCCCTTCGCCCCGGCCACCACCTGCGCCAGCCCCTCGCCATCGCCGGCCATCGCATGCGCCAGCCCGGCATGAAGGTCGATGAACGCCACCCCCGGCTGCGGAAACAGCGCCGTCGTCGCCTGCGAAACCTCGCGCCACTGCGCCCCCTCCACCGCCGCCCCCGCCAGCCCCGCCCGGAACAGGAACGACGCCGCATCCGTCACCCGGTTGATCGGCGGCCCCTGGCATACCCCCGGCCGCAACCGCGCCTGGTAGATCGCCCACGCCTCCGCCAGATCCCCCCGCTGCATCGACCACATCGCCAGGTGCCAGGACAGATGGCTGTGCAGCGGCGCCTCGGCCGCGTACCCCTCCAGCCACCCGCGCAGGAACCGCACCCCGTCCGCCCCGCTGCCCTCCTCGTAATAGCCATGGGCACTCACATGCGCCGCATTGGCATTGCCCGGATTGCCCCGCAGGCTCGCCTCCACATGCGCCCGCCCGCGCGCCAGCTCCCCCTGCTCGATCTCCGCGAAGGCCAGCGCGCCGAGGAACCACCAGTCATCCCCGAACGCCCCCTCCAGCGGCGCCAGCAGTTCCAGTTGCGCCCGCTCCCGCCCCGCCAGCCCGGAAAACCCGATCAGCCCGAACACCCCGGCCGCCGGCGCCAGCGCCATCGCATCGCGCGGCCACTCCCGCATATGCGCGCGGATCGCCGCTAGCGCCCCCACCCCGTCGCCGCCCAGCATCGTCTCGTACAGCGCGAACTGGCTCCGCTCCCGCGCCGTCGCCCCCGCCACCAGATGCCGCGCCGCGTCCAGCTGCGCCCGCCCCGCCGCCGGCTGCCCGCCCATCTGCAGGCTGCGCGCCAGCGCCACATGCGCCATCAGGAACCCCTCGTCGGCCGCCACCGCCGCGCGCAACAGCGCCTCGCCCCCGCTCTGCGACGCCAGCATCCGGTCGCACCCCGCCACATAGGCATCCCGCGCCGCCGCGGCCGAAACCGTCATCGCATTGCCGTACCGGTCATCCAGCATCCCGCACCTCGCTTTTTTCCGCCCCTGCCGCATTTGGCGCTTGGCGCGGCCGTTGTCAGTCACTAAATTTAACGGCAATGTTAACCCTCGCCGTGCTGCTCACCCGCATTCTGACCGATCTGCGCACCGCCGTCGCCCGCCACACCACGCGCGACCCCGCCCGCATCCCGGTCATGGTCCTCGCCTGGGCCCGCATCGGGCGCACGGCGGCGCGATTCTGCGCCCTCTTCGCCCGCTGGCAAGCCGGCACCCTGCCCCGCCCGCGCCCCTCGCGCGCCGGCACGCCGCGCCCCAGCCGCCCCAAGCCCGCCTTCCCCGCCGGCCGCGCCTGGCTCGCCGCCGCCACCGACCACCACGTCCGCGGCCACGCCAGCCAGCTCGCCCACCTGCTCGCCCAGCCCGCGATGGCGGAATTCCTCACCGCCGCCCCCCAGGCCGGCCGTCTCCTGCGCCCCCTCTGCCACATGCTCGGCATCCCCCTGCCGCCGCCGTTGCAGCGCCCCCCGCGCCCCACCCGCCCCCGGCCACCCCGCCCGCGCCCCGCCCCCGCGCCGGAAACCACCCCTCCGCCCACCCCGGACCGTCCCCTGCCCCGCTACGTGCGCGCCGCCGTCCGCGCCTGGCGAAAAAAGCCCCTTTGAACCAACCTGCCGCCGCACATCATTTTTATTACGATATCAAAACAAACAACGGCCTGCTCCGCCAACCGCCACGGCGCGGCCAGCTTCGCCATCGCCCCGGCGATATCCGGAGCGCACCGTTGATGGCTGGCCTTCGCGTGGCGGATCATTGCCTCCCGCCCGGCGGCAACGGACAATGCCGCCGCTCGAACGGAGGACGCCATGACAGCGCGCGACGGCACGATCCGGCTGACCTGCGCCCAGGCGCTGGTGCACTTCCTGGCCGCCCAGCGCGGGCTGGTGGACGGCGTCGAACTGCCGCTGTTCGCCGGCATCTGGGCGATCTTCGGCCACGGCAACGTCGCCGCCCTGGGCGAGGCGCTGCACGAGATCGGCGACGCCCTGCCCACCTTCCGCGGCCAGAACGAGCAATCCATGGCGCTGGCCGCCATCGCCTATGCCAAGGCCACGCGCCGGCGGCGCATGATGGCGGTGACCTCCTCGATCGGGCCGGGGGCGACGAACATGGTCACCGCCGCCGCCGTGGCCCATGTCAACCGCCTGCCGCTGCTGCTGCTGCCCGGCGACGTCTTCGCCGGGCGCCGGCCGGACCCGGTGCTGCAACAGGTCGAGGATTTCGCCGACGCCACGGTGTCCGCCAATGACTGCTTCCGCCCGGTCTCCCGCTATTTCGACCGCATCGTCCGCCCGGAGCAGCTGCTGGCCGCCCTGCCCCGCGCCATGGCGGTGCTGACCGACCCCGCGCAATGCGGCCCGGTCACGCTGGCGCTGTGCCAGGACACCCAGGCCGAGGCCTTCGACTACCCGGAATCGTTCTTCGCCCCCCGCCTGTGGCGCATCCGCCGGCCCCCGCCGGATGCCGCCGAGCTGGCCGAGGCCACGACGCTGCTGCGCGAGGCGAAGGCGCCGCTGATCATCGCCGGCGGCGGCGTGCACTATGCCGGCGCCTGCGACACCCTGGCCCGCTTCGCCGCGGCGCATGGCATCCCGGTGACCGAGACGCAGGCCGGCAAGAGCGCGCTGGCGCATGACCATCCGCTCAACCTCGGCGCCGTCGGCGTGTCCGGCACGGCGGCGGCCAATGCGGCGGCGGAGGCGGCCGACCTGATCCTGGCGGTGGGCACCCGGCTGGGCGATTTCGCCACCGGCTCCTGGGCGCTGTTCCGCAACCCCAGCCGGAAGATCGTGGCGCTGAACGTGCAGGCCTTCGATGCCGGCAAGCGGCTGGCGGCCCCGCTGGTGGCCGATGCCGATCTCGGGCTCCAGGCGCTGTCGGCCGCATTGGCCGGCCATCGCGCCCCGGACGTTTGGCTCGCCACCTGCCAGGCCGCCCTGCCCGCCTGGCGCGCGGCGGCCGCCAGTGCCACCGCCGCCAGCAACACCGCCCTGCCCACCGACGCCCAGGTGCTCGGCGCGGTGCGGCGCGCCATGCCGCAGGGCGCCATCGTGGTGGCCGCCGCCGGCGGGCTGCCGGGTGAGCTGCACAAATTGTGGAACGCGGCCGCGCCGGGCAGCTACCACCTGGAATACGGCTATTCCTGCATGGGCTACGAGATCGCCGGCGGGCTGGGCGTGAAGATGGCGCTGCCGGACCACGAGGTGGTGGTTCTGCTGGGCGACGGCTCCTGGCTGATGATGAATGCGGAACTGGCGACCTCGGTGATGCTGGGGCGCAAGCTGATCGTGGTGCTGCTCGACAATGGCGGCTTCGGCTGCATCGACCGGCTGCAACGCGGCACCGGCGGGGCCGCGTTCAACAACCTGTTCGCCACCGCCCGGCATGACAGCCTGCCGGCCTTCGACTTCGCCGCCCAGGCGGCCGGGCTCGGCGCGCTGGCCCTGACCGTCACCGGCACCGCCGAGCTGGAGGCCGCGCTGGCCACCGCGCGGGCGGCCGAGCGCACCACGGTGATTGTGCTCAAGACCGACCCGGCCGGCAGCACCGAAGCCGGCGGCCACTGGTGGGACGTGGCCGTGCCCGAGGTGTCCCGCCGCGCCGAGGTCCGCGCCGCACGGGCCGCCGCCGATGCCGCGCGGCTGGGCCAGCGGCTGGGCAATTGAGTGCCGGGATATTTTGCTGACGGTTCTGTTGCAGTCCGGGCCGGAGTGCGCGTATTGGCTGCAACCATAACGGATTACGCAAAGGGAGCCCCGGCCATGCGCCATGCCGCCACGCTGCTTGCCGCCGCCGTATTGCTGACCGCCGCCGCCCTGCCGGCGCGCGCCGACGTCGTGGTCTATTGCAGTGCCGACGAGAAGATCTGCCGCGGCCTGGTGACCCTGTTCACCAAGGAGACCGGCATCAAGGCCGAGATGACCCGCCAATCCTCCGGCGAGACCTATGCTAGGGTGCGCGCCGAGAAGGAGAACCCGCGCGGCGATGTCTGGTGGGCCGGCACCGGCGATCCGCATCTGCAGGCCGCCGAGGAAGGGCTGACCGAGGAATACCACTCGCCGCTGCTGCCCAAGCTGCGCGACTGGGCGGTGAAGCAGGCCGAGCGGGCGAAGTTCCGCACCGTGGGCGTGTACATGGGGGCACTCGGCTTCGGCTATAACCGCGAGGAACTGGCGCGCCGGAAGCTCGCCGCGCCGAAATGCTGGGCCGACCTGATAAAGCCCGAGTTCAAGGGCGAGGTGCAGATGGCCGACCCCAACTCCTCCGGCACCGCCTACACCATGCTCGCCACGCTGGTGCAGCTCTGGGGCGAGGAAAAGGCCTTCGACTACCTCAAGAAGCTGAACGTCAACATCAACGAATACACCAAGTCGGGCTCGGCGCCGGTGATGGCCGCCGGCCAGGGCGAGACGATGATCGGCGTGGCCTTCCAGCACGACGTGGTGATGGTGGCGCTGACCGGCAAGCCGCTGGTCACCGTGTCGCCGTGCGAGGGGACGGGCTACGAGGTGGGCTCGATGAGCCTGATCAAGGGCGGCCGCAACCCGGTCGATGCCCGCAAGTTCTATGACTGGGCGCTCGGCGTTTCGGCACAGAGCATCATGCCGAAATTCGCATCCTACCAGGTGCCGTCCAACGCCGCCGTGCCGGTGCCGAAGGAGGCGCCGGACCTGAGCACCATCAAGCTGATCGACTACGACTTCGCCAAATACGGCTCGGCCGCCGAGCGCCGCCGCCTGCTGGCGCGCTGGACCACCGAGGTGAAGGGCGCGCCGCGCTGAGCCCATCCGGCCGATGATGCCGCTGGCGGCCCGCGCCTGGGCCGTGGCGCTGGCGGTGCCGGCGCTGCTGCTGCCCTGGTATGGGCAGGAGTCGCTGCTGGCCGCCCTGCGGGCCGGCGATGCGATGCCGCTGGCCATGGTGGCCTGGGCGCGGCCCTGGCTGCTGCCGCTGCTGGCGGTGCCGCTGGTGGCGCTGGCGGCGAGCTGGCGCGATGCCCCGCGGCTGCTGGTGGCGGTCAGCCTGGCCGGGCTTGCCTGGCTGTGCCTGGAAAGCCTCGCCATCACCCATCGCGGCTGGGCCTGGGCGTGGATCGGCGGGCTACTGGGCGCCGCGCCGACGCAGCCGGCGCTGGGCTGGGGGGCGCTGGGCTACGCTTTGGCCTGCACCATGCTGGCCGCCGCCGGGCTGGCGCGCCGGGGCTGGTGCCGGGGCGACATGTTCGTGCTCGGCGCGATCCTGCTGATCCTGGGCGCGATCCTGATCTTCGTGTTCTGGCCGGTGATGACGGTGCTGATCTCGGCCGTGCGTGACAACGATGGCGCCTTCGCGCCCGTGCTGTTCTGGGAGAAGTTCTCCGACCGCTCGATCTGGGGGCTGGAATGCCTGTCCGACGCGCGCAGTTGCGGGGCGGCGTGGAACACCCTGTTCCTGGCGGTGCTGGTCGGCGTGCTGTCCACCCTGCTGGGGCTGGCCTTCGCGCTGGTGGCGCTGCGCACCGGGCTGCCGCTGAAGGGCCCGATCCGCCTGCTGTCGCTGCTGCCGATCATCACCCCGCCATTCGTCATCGGGCTGGCGCTGATCATCATGTTCGGCCGGGCCGGGTTCATCACCAGCTTCCTCTACCAGACCTTCGACATCCCGCGCAGCCGCTGGCTGTACGGCTGGCCGGGCGTGGCCATCGCCCAGCTGCTGGCCTTCACCCCGATCGCCTTTCTGGTGCTGGTCGGCGTGCTGCAAGCGGTGGCGCCCAGCCTGGAGGAGGCCGCCGGCACGCTGCGCGCCGGGCGCTGGCACATCTTCCGCACCATCACCTGGCCGCTGATCCGCCCGGGGCTGGCCAACGCCTTCCTGATCGGCTTCATCGAGAGCATGGCCGATTTCGGCAACCCGCTGATGCTGGGCGGCAGCTTCAACGTGCTCTCGACCGACATCTTCTTCGCGGTGGTCGGGGCCGCCCATGACCAGGGCCGCGCCGCCATCCTCGGCATCGTGCTGCTGGCCTTCACCATGGCGGCCTTCACCTCACAGCGCCTGTGGGTGGGCACGCGCAGCTACACCACCGTCACCGGCAAGGGCGATGGCGGGGTGCCGCCGCCGCTGCCGCTGGGCCTGCGGGCGGCGTGCTATGCCACCGTGCTGCCGTGGCTGGCGCTGACCGTGGTGGTGTACGGCATCATCCTGGGCGGCGGCTTCGTGGTCTCGGTGGGGCGCGACCACACGCCGACGCTGAAATACTTCCTGACCGCCTTTTCCATCGACCGCGGCGTGGGCGGCTGGTTCCTCAGCGGCTCGGCCTGGAGCAGCTTCCTGACCACCATGCAGCTTTCGGTGATCGCCATGCCGCTGACGGCCGCCCTCGGCCTGCTGACCGCCTGGCTGCTGGCGCGCCAGGAGTTCCGCGGCCGCGGCGCCTTCGAGTTCCTGACCATGATGAGCTTCGCCATCCCCGGCACGGTGATCGGCATCAGCTACATCCTGGCCTTCAACACGCCGCCGGTGGAGCTGACCGGCACCGGCACCATCCTTGTGCTGGCCTTCATGTTCCGCAACATGCCGGTTGGCATCCGCGCCGGCATCGCCAGCCTGGCGCAGATCGACAAGAGTCTGGACGAGGCCTCGCTGACCCTGGGCGCGCGCAGCGGGCGCACCTTCCGCCTGGTGATCCTGCCGATCCTGCGCCCGGCGATCATCGCGGCGATGGTGTACAGCTTCGTGCGCGCGGTCACCGCGGTCTCCGCGGTGATCTTCCTGACCACGGCCCAGTACCAGCTCGCCACCGTCTATATCGTCGGGCGCGCCGAGATCGGCGAGTACGGTATCGCCCTGGCCTATTCCGCCGTGCTGATCGTGGTGATGGTGGCTGCCCTGATCGCCATCCGCGCCCTGGTCGGCGAACAGCGCATCGGCCGGCGGCAGGCCGACACCGGCGCCGTCCCGATCGGATTATCCGCGTCATGACCGAACCCGCCGTCACCTTCCGCGCCGTCACCAAGCGCTATGGCCGCGTCACCGCCGTGGATGATGTCAGCTTCGACATCGCGCCGGCCAGCCTGGTCACGCTGCTGGGTCCGTCCGGCTGCGGCAAGACCACCACGCTGCGCCTGATCGCCGGGCTGGAGCATGCCAGCGCCGGGCGCATCGGCATCGGTGGCGCGGATGTCACCACCCTGTCCGCCGCCGATCGCGATGTGTCGATGGTGTTCCAATCCTACGCCCTGTTCCCGCACATGACGGTGATGGAGAACGCCTGCTACGGCCTGCGCGCCTCCGGCCTCACGCGCGCGCAGGCCGAGGCGCGGGCGGCGGACAAGCTGCGCCTGGTCGGGCTGACCGGCTTCGAGCGCCGGCTGCCCAGCGAGCTATCGGGCGGCCAGCAGCAGCGCGTGGCGGTGGCGCGGGCGATCGTGCTGGAACCGCAGGTGCTGCTGTTCGACGAGCCGCTGTCCAACCTGGACGCCAAGCTGCGCCGGCGCGTGCGCGACGAGATCCGCGCCCTGCAACAGGACCTCCACCTCACCGTGGTCTATGTCACCCATGACCAGGAGGAGGCGCTGGCGGTGTCGGACCGCATCATCGTGATGAGCCAGGCGCGCATCGCCCAGGACGGCACGCCGCGCGAACTCTACGAGGCACCGGCCAGCCGCTTCGTCGCCGACTTCATCGGCAATGCCAACCTGCTGCCGGTCACCCTGCGCCACGACGACGCCACCATGGGCACCGCGACCCTGGGCGCCCTCGCCGTGGCACTCCCGCACCGCAACCTGCCGGCCGGACCCGCCCTGCTGGCGGTGCGCCCGCACGCCGTGCGCCTGTCCGCCACCGGCGACGGGCTGGCCGGGAAGGTTGCCCACGCGGCCTATCTCGGCGGGCACATGGAATACGGCGTGGAACTGCCGGGGATCGAGGACGAACTCTTCGCCATCGCCACCGATATCGCCCAACCATTGCGCGCCGGCCAGGATGTGCGCGTCCGCTTCGATCCCGGCGGGGTGGCGGTGGTGCGGGCAGAGGAAGAGTAAGTAAGAATCTTCTTTTTCTGAAGAAAAAGAAGCAAAAAGACTTTCCGGACCATTCTCGACCCGACGCCGACCTCCGCCAACTGGCGAAATTCATGAAAGTTTTTTGGTTCTTTTTTTCAAAAAAGAACATCCTTCCCCTGCCCTCCCGCCGTTGCCAGCGTCGCGCCGCGCGCCTAGGCTTCCCTTCTGTCCAAGGGAAAGAGGCCCAAATGAAACTCGGCGACGCAATCGCGGAAATCATGAAGCGCGAGGGGATCGAGATCCTCTGCGGCTACCCTGTCAACCACCTGATCGAATACGCCGCAGCGGCCGATATCCGCCCGGTGATGTGCCGCCAGGAGCGTGTCGGCGTGCACATGGCCGACGCCATCAGCCGCGTCACCTCCGGCAAGACCATCGGCGCCTTCTGCATGCAGCACGGCCCCGGCGCCGAGAACGCCATGGGCGGCGTGGCGCAGTGCTACGGCGAGTCGGTGCCGGTGCTGATCCTGCCGATGGGCTATGCCCGCCGGATCGCCCATATCGACCCCAACTTCAACTCCACCTCGGCGATGAAGCCGTATGTGAAGAGCAGCGAGCCGATCAACATCGCCGCCGAGGTCTGCAACATCTTCCGCCGCGCCTTCACCAAGCTGCGCAACGGCCGCGGCGGCCCGGTGGTGGTGGAAATCCCCGCCGACATGTGGAACGAGGAAGTCGCCGAGCCGCTGGACTACACCCCGGTCATCTCCACCCGCTACGGGCCCGACCCGGTGCATGTGAAGGAAGCCGCCGCGATGCTGGCGGCGGCCAAGCGCCCGGTGATCTATGCCGGCCAGGGCATCCACTATGCCCAGGCCTGGCCGCAGCTCAAGGCGCTGGCCGAACTGCTCGCCATTCCGGTGGTGACCTCGCTGGGCGGCAAGAGCTCGTTCCCCGAGACCCATCCGCTGTCGCTCGGCTCTGGCGGCGTCGCGATGACCCGCGCGGTGCCGACCTTCCTCGACAAGGCCGACGTGATCTTCGGCATCGGCTGCTCCTTCACCGAGAGTTCCTTCGCGGTGAAGATCCCTGGCGGCAAGAAGATCATCCACGCCACGCTCGACCCCAACCACCTGAACAAGGACGTCGCCATCACCGTCGGCATGGTGGGCGATGCCGGGCTGGTGCTGGATGCCATGCTGGCCGAACTCGGCAAGACGGTGAAGGCCAACCGCGACGCCACGGCGGTCGCCGCCGAGATCGCCGCCAGCCACAAGGAATGGCTGGCCAAGTGGATGCCGAAGCTGACCAGCAACGAGGCCCCGCTCTCGCCGTACCGCGTGATCTGGGACCTGATGCACACGGTGGATGTGGCCAACACCATCATCACCCATGATGCCGGCAGCCCGCGCGACCAGCTGTCGCCGTTCTGGAAGGCGGTCACTCCGCTGTCCTATATCGGCTGGGGCAAGACCACGCAGCTCGGCTACGGCCTGGGCCTGGCCATGGGCGCCAAGCTGGCCAAGCCGGACAAGCTGTGCATCAACGTCTGGGGCGATGCCGCGATCGGCTTCACCGGCATGGACTTCGAGACCGCGGTGCGCGAGCGCATCCCGATCATGTCGATCCTGATGAACAACTTCTCGATGGCGATCGAACTGCACATCATGAAGGTGAGCACCGAGAAGTACCGCTCCACCGACATCTCCGGCGACTACGCCGCGATGGCCCGCTCCTTCGGCGGCTACGGCGAGCGCGTGACCTCGCCCGACGAGATCATCCCGGCGATCAAGCGCGGCATCGAGCAGACCAAGAAGGGCGTGCCCGTGCTGCTGGAATTCATCACCTGCAAGGAAACCGAGGTCTCGCGCCCCGGCACCTGATCCCGAACGTCCCGGATACGACGAAGCCGCGAGGGGCGACCCTCGCGGCTTTTTTTTGCTGATGCCGGCGCCAGGCGTCGATGCTGTCATACCGATCCTCGAAATGAGTGGCCGAAAAGGTCAGGAAAGCCTGGGCTCTGCCCAGACCCGCCTGGTCCGGCGCGCGCCTTCGCGCGACGGGCCGAGCCCCTGGACCTCATCAATTTGAAAAGTAATGGGATTCCAAAGGCCCTC
>JADLHF010000123.1 GCA_020848935.1 Acetobacteraceae bacterium | reverse complement strand
TGGGCGGCGCTGAACGGGTTCCTCAACTTTCCGCGGCCGATCGATGCGACCTGGATCGGAACGCTGTTCATCCTGACGTCGTTCTCGTACGAGCATTACTACGGCGTGCCGGGGCTGGCGCGGTCCGTGCTGCGGCCCGAGCGCTACGACACCTGCCTGCGTGCCTACCAGGGCCTGGCGGTCGATCCGGCGCAGATCCCGACGGTGTTGCGTGAACTGGTGGCCGAGCCCTATTTCGATTCACGCTTCTTTGCCGAGTCCACCTTTGGCCGGCTGGTCGCCGCCAACCACGGCTATCGCTGGGTGGTGCGCAGCCCGGTGCGCAACCATTACGGCGACACCGACGAGGCGATCACCGTCGGCGTCGGGCGGATGGCGATGGAGTACCAGCGGGCGATGGGCAACGATAGGGTCGAGGCCGTGTCGGTTGGCCCGACCAGCCACCGCGGCACCTACGCGCGCGCCGTGCCGGACTGGAAGACCTGGTTCGACACGCTGGCCGCACGCTGACGCCCGGCTGAGCCCGGCGGTTAGCGCGCCTTGGCTTCCCGCCGCCGGGCGTGCAGGACGAATTCGGTGTAGCCGTTGGGCTGCGTGCGGCCCTGGAACACCAGGTCGCAGGCGGCCTGGAAGGCGATGCCGGTGAAGGAGGGGGCCATCGGGGTGTAGGCGGGATCGTCCTGGTTCTGGCGATCGACCACCGGGGCCATGCGCTTCATGGCGGCCATCACCTGTTCCTCGGTGCAGATGCCGTGGTGGAGCCAGTTGGCGATGTGCTGGCTGGAGATGCGCAGGGTGGCGCGGTCTTCCATCAGGCCGATGTCGTGGATGTCGGGGACCTTGGAGCAGCCGACGCCCTGGTCGATCCAGCGCACGACGTAGCCGAGGATGCCCTGGACGTTGTTGTCCAGCTCCTGCTGGATTTCCTCGGGCGACCAGTTGGGACGGTCGGCGAGCGGCAGGGTGAGGATATCGGCGAGCCTGGCCGGGGGGCGGGTGGCGATTTCGGACTGGCGGGCGGCGACGTCGACCTGGTGGTAGTGCAGGGCGTGCAGGGTGGCGGCGGTGGGGGAGGGGACCCAGGCGGTGTTGGCGCCGGCGCGGGGGTGGCCGATCTTCTGGGCGAGCATGTCGGCCATGCGGTCGGGGGCCGCCCACATGCCCTTGCCGATCTGGGCCTTTCCGCGCAGGCCGGCGGCGAGGCCGATATCGACGTTGTTGTTCTCGTAGGCGCCGATCCAGGCGGCGGACTTCATGTCGTTCTT
Organism: Acetobacteraceae bacterium; assembly: GCA_020848935.1. Lineage (GTDB taxonomy): Bacteria > Pseudomonadota > Alphaproteobacteria > Acetobacterales > Acetobacteraceae > CAMDGX01. The sequence goes on along the minus strand of JADLHF010000123.1, from coordinate 33,445 downwards.
GCGGATCATCGGGCCGGCTTCCATCGAGGTGTGGATCTCGTCGCCGGTGCGGTCGAGGAAGCCGGTGTTGATGAAGACGACGCGGTCGCGCGCGGCGTGGATGCAGGCGGCGAGGTTGATGGTGGTGCGGCGCTCCTCGTCCATGATGCCCATCTTGAGCGTGTTGCGGGGCAGGGACAGCAGGTCTTCGACGGCGGCGAAGAGGTCGGCGGCGAAGGCGACTTCCTCGGGGCCGTGCATCTTGGGCTTGACGAGATAGACCGAGCCGGCGCGGGAGTTGCGGATCGGGCCGGTGGATTTCAGGTCGTGCAGGGCGATCAGCGCGGTGACGGCGGCGTCGAGGATGGTTTCCGGGATTTCGGCCCCCTCGGCATCGAGCACGGCGTCGGTGAACATGTGGTGGCCGACATTGCGCACCAGCATCAGCGAGCGGCCAGGGACGGTGAAGACGGCGCCGTTGGGGGCGTTGTAGGCGCGGTCGGGGTTGAGGCGGCGGGTGATGGTGCGGCCGCCCTTTTCCAGGCTGGCGGTGAGGGTGGCGTTCATCAGGCCGAGCCAGTTGCGGTAGATGTCGACCTTGTCGGCGGCGTCGACGGCGGCGACGCTGTCTTCGCAATCCATGATGGTGGTGACGGCGGATTCCATCAGGACGTCGGCCAGGCCAGCGGGGTCGTCGCGGCCGATCGGGTGGGTCCGGTCGATCACCAGTTCGACGTGCAGGCCGTTGTGCTTCAGCAGGATGGCGGTGGGGGCCACGGCGTCGCCGCGATAGCCGACGAACTGGGCGGGGTTGGCCAGCCCGACCTGACCGCCGCCGGGGGGGAGCGCGATGCGCAGGGCGCCGCCGGAGACGGTGTAGCCGCGGGCGTCGGCGTGGCTGTAGGCGGCGAGCGGTGCGATCTCGTTCAGGCTGGTCTTGGCGTAGCAGATCACCAGGGCGCCGCGGGCGGGGTTGTAGCCGGGCCCGGCGGCGGCGTCGCCGTCCTGCGGGATGACGTCGGTGCCATACAGTGCGTCGTAGAGGCTGCCCCAGCGGGCGTTGCCGGCGTTGAGCGCGTAGCGCGCGTTGCTGACGGGCACGACGAGTTGCGGGCCGGCGATGGTGGCGATCTCGGGGTCGACGTTGGCGGTGGTGATGGCGAAGGGGGCGGGGGGCGGCAGGAGGTAGCCGATGGCGCGCAGGAAGGCTTCGTATTCCGCGGCGTCGTGCGGCTTGCCGCGGCGGGCGAGGTGCCAGGCGTCGATCTGCGCCTGGAGGCGGGCGCGGGCGTCGAGCAGCATGCGGTTGCGGGGGGCGAATCCGGCGACGATGGCGGCGAGGCCATCCCAGAACGCGGCGGCGGTGATGCCGGTGCCGGGCAGGGCCTCGGCCTCGATGAAGTCCTTCAGGATCGGCGCAGCCTTGAGTGCGCCCACCGCGACATGAGTCATCGGTTGCTACTCCCCCTTGTTATTTGAAGGGGGAGTTTTGGCGGATGGGGGGTGGGTTGTCGAGTGGACGGCGGGGAGTTGGCGAGGAGGGATCAGGCCTTTGCCTTCTTCCAGGCTTCGTATTCGGCCAGGGTGGCGGCGTTTGGCGGGTAGGTGCCGGGCAGGGGGGCGCCGGCGTCGATCCTGGTGAGGATGAATTCCTCCAGCGACTCCTGGGCGGCGGCGTCCTTGGCCACTTCGTCGGCGAGGTGGGCGGGCAGGACGACGACGCCGTCGCTGTCGCCGACCATGATGTCGCCGGGATAGACGGCGACGCCGCCGCAGGCGATCGGGGTGTCGATCTCGACGGCGTGGTGCTGGACGATGTTCAGCGGGGCGGAGGGGCCGGCGCAGAAGACGGGCAGGGCCATGCGGCCGATCGGGCCGGCGTCGCGGATGCCGCCATCGGTGACCACGCCGGCCGCACCCCGGCGCAGCAGGCGGGTCATCAGGATGTCGCCGCCGGAGGCAACGCGGGCGTCGCCGCGGCAGTCCATCACCAGGACATGGCCGGGCTTGCAGGTTTCGACCGCCTTGCGCTGCGGGTGCTCGGGGTTGGCCAGGCTGGCCATCACGTCGAGGTCCTCGCGGGCGGGGATGTTGCGCACGGTGGTGGCGGGGCCGACCATGTTCGCGCCGTAGCTGGCCAGGCCGCGCACGCCCTGCAGGAAGACATTGCGGAATCCGCGCTTGAACATCTGGGTGGTCAGCGTGGCGGTGCTGACGCGGCGCAGGGTGGCGAGGGTTTCAGGATTCATGGCAGGTTCCCCTTGGTGGTGGGCGCAGCATGGCGTGCCGCGCCGCCGATGCCCATACCGCCCGAACCGGAAGCGCCGGAACGGGGCCAGCCGCACAGGAGCCGTGATGTCCGCCTTCGAACGCTATCTGTCGGTATGGGTGGCGCTGTGCATCCTTGCCGGCATCGTGCTGGGCAACCTGGTGCCGGGGGTGTTCCAGGCGTTGGCCACCGTCGAGTACGGCTCGGTGAACTTCATCGTCGCGTTGCTGATCTGGTTCATGGTGTACCCGATGATGGTGGCGGTGGACTTCACCAGCCTGCGCCGGGTGCACGAGCGGCCGAAGGGGCTGGTGATCACGGTGGTGGTGAACTGGCTGGTCAAGCCGTTCACCATGGCCGGGCTGGGCGTGCTGTTCTTCGAATACCTGTTCGCCGACCTGATCGACCCGGCCAATGCCGGGCAGTACATCGCCGGGCTGATCCTGCTGGGCGCGGCGCCGTGCACCGCGATGGTGTTCGTGTGGTCGCAGCTGACCCGGGGCGATCCGAACTACACGCTGGTGCAGGTTTCGGTGAACGACATCATCATGGTGTTCGCCTTCGCGCCGATCGTGGCGCTGCTGCTGGGGGTGACGGACCTGGTGGTGCCGTGGGAGACGCTGCTGCTGTCGGTGGTGCTGTACGTGGTGATCCCGCTGGCGGCCGGCACGGCCACGCGGATGTGGCTGACCGCGGCCATTGCCGGGGCGGCGGCGCGGGAGGCGGCGGTGTCGGCGTTCACCGGGCGGATCAAGCCGCTGTCGGTGCTGGGGCTGCTGGCGACGGTGGTGGTGCTGTTCGGCTTCCAGGGGCGGGTGATCCTGGACCAGCCGGCGCTGATCGGGTTGATCGCGGTGCCGCTGGTGATCCAGAGCTACGGCATCTTCGCACTGGCCTATTGGGCGGCCTGGGCGTGGCGGGTGCCCTACGATGTGGCGGCGCCCTGCGCGCTGATCGGCACGTCGAACTTCTTCGAGCTGGCGGTGGCCGTGGCGATCGGGCTTTTCGGCCTGGATTCGGGTGCCGCACTGGTGACCGTGGTGGGCGTGCTGGTGGAGGTGCCGGTGATGCTGTCGCTGGTGGCCTTCGCCAACCGCACGCGGGGGTGGTTCGCCGCAAACAGGTGAGGGCGGCCGGCGCGGGGGCAGGTGACGTACCGGCTGGCGCGCGCTACCGTGCCGCCCCCCCAGAGGAGACTTCCATGTCCGACGATATCAAGCAGATCGAGACCGTGCTGCAGACCTATTTCGACGGGTTGTACGAAGGGGACGCCGGCAAGCTCGCCGCGGCCTTCCACGAGACCGCCGACCTGCGCAGCGTCGGTGCCGACGGCAGCCTGGCCGTGCTGCCGCGCGGGAAATGGCTGGACGGCGTCAAGTCGCGCCCCTCGGCCAAGGCGCAGAACCTCGAGCGGAAGGATTGGGTGGTGACGATCGACCGCGCGGGGCCGACGACCGCCTTCGCCAAGGTGCATTGCCAGATTCCGCCGCGCTATTTCACCGACTACCTGTCGCTGGCGAAGATCGACGGGGCCTGGAAGGTCGTGGCCAAGACGTTCCATACCGATACGCGCTGAGGCGCCGGTCTGGCACATCGGTTGCATAACCGGGCGCGTTGCGGAGGCTGACTGCGGGCGGTGCGTCGTGCGCCGGACGCGGACCCGCAGGCACGCCGTCGTTCGAGGCGGCGAAGCGCGTTGTTTTGATACCCGCCGGATTGCACGCAGCAATCCGGCGATCGGCCTATTTGATCCACGTGGTGGCGGCGTTTGCCCGGCCGCGGTCCGCGGTGGTGCCCGGTGGTTTCAGCCATTGGGTTCCGTCCCTGGTCCGTTGCGATCCGCGGCGCGCCAGCGGAGTTTTGAGATGGTGATTCCGATTTCGGTGCTGGAGAACCTGTCGGGCACGCCGACGAGCCAGCAGATGCGCGATGCGGCGGCGGAACTGGCGTTTCGCATTTCCCGCGGCGAATACGACGACCTGGAGGACATGTACCGGGTGGATTTGCAGGCGCTGGCCGAGATCCTGGTGATGTGGGCGCGCCGGGTGGCCGCGCTGGAAACGGCAACGCAGCCGCGGGCGGGCGGCGACGCGGATGTGCAATTCAAGCTGTAACGGCCGTGACGGCGTGACAGGATCGTTGGCGCGCACGGGTTGATGTCGCAATTTGCACCGCGATGGCGGGGATGCGGGCAGGAAAATGCGATTTGCGTTGCAAAATGCGAAGTCGCGCTTTGCAAATGTCACGAACCCCTGCCGCGCTGACGGTTTGGGCGGTTTGGACGGGCGTTGCGATCATGCGGCGGGGGTGACGGAGTTGGCACGGGATGTGCACCACACCGTTCAGGCGCGGCACTGCCGGGCCGAAGGAGTTGGAGCGTTTGATGTTCGAACGAATTCACAGCGAGCCGGGCCGGGTGCGTTTGCATTTGCGCGGCGGGCTGGACAGCGAGGCGAGCCGTGGGATGCGGGACAGCCTGGCCGCCCTGGCCGCGGTGGAGGCCCGTGAAGTGGTTATCGATCTTTCCCACGTGACGTTTATCGATGGCTCCGGGATCGGGGCGCTGTCCTTCCTTTTCAAGCGGCTGGCCGCCCGCGGCCGCCGGCTGAGCCTGGCCGGCGTATCCGGCCAGCCACTGGCCATGCTGCGCCATCTCGGCCTGACGACGGCGCTGGGTATCGATGTTGCCGGAGGCCGGCGGAGCTTTTTTTCCCTGCCCGGGTCCGCCTGGGCACGTTGACGGTTTTGCTAAGTATTTAAACGGGTTGCCATTTCCGGTGGCCCGCCATTCAGCCGGGACTTATTTGAGCGACCCGGGTGGCCGATGGCCATCCGGGTCTTTTTTGGTGCCGCTTGCGCTGGCAGCCCGACCTGCGCGACCCTGATGCGCAGTGTGGGGCACCCCAACGGGATGCGTCACGGAGCGGCCCCTGGGGCAGGGAGCGGCAAGCCAACGGAAGGACCGGATGGGCGATCTGGGGTTCGCAGCGCAACTGGCCGAGGACCTGTCGGCGGAGGATCTGCGGCTGGTGCTGACGGTGTTTCGCACCGATGTGCAGCGCCTGTCCGGGGCGCTGGGGGAGGCGGCGCGGGCGGCCGATCCGGCGGGGTTCCGCCGTGCCGCGCATGGCCTGGCCGGGGCCGCCGGCGCGGTGGGGGCGGGGCTGCTGGAACAGGCATGCCGCCGCGTCATGGCGCAAGGCGGTCTGGCGCCGGATGCGCGGATGGAGGAGATGCTGGCGGAGATCGAGGCGGTGGCGCGCGACGCGCTGGGCGACCTGGATGCCTTCCTGGCGCGCCACGCCGCCCTGCCGCCGCGCGGTGCCGCGCCATGAATGTCGCCAGCGCGGGTCACCGCGCCATGAATGTCCCCAGCGCGGGTCACCGCGCCATGAATGTCCCCAGCGCGGGTCACCGCGCCATGAACCCGCCAGCGCGGGTCACCGCGCCATGACCCCGCCAGCGCGGGATATCGCGCCATGACTGCGCCGGCCCGCGTGCTGGTGGTGGAGGACACGCCGACCCAGGCACAGCTGGCGCGCGCGCTGCTGGTGGGGCTGGGCCATGAGGTGGAGCTGGTGGAATCCGCCGGCGCCGCGCTGGCCGCGGCGCGCGACTGGCGGCCGGATGCCATCCTGCTGGATATCGAACTGCCGGACTACAACGGCTTCGAGCTGATGCAGCGGCTGCACGCCGAGGGGATCGAGACCTCGGTGATCGTGGTGACCGCCAATGCCTCGATCAACGCCGCGGTCGAGGCGATGCGGGCAGGGGCGGTGGATTTCATCGTCAAGCCCTATGCCAAGGCGCGGCTGGCGGTGACGCTGGCCAATGCGCTGGAGAAGCGCGCGCTGGCGGTGCAGCTGGCCAGCGTGAAGGCGCGGCTGGACCGCGACCGGTTCTTCGGCTTCATCGGCGGCTCCGCGCCGATGCAGGCGGCGTATCGCACCATCGAGAGCGTGGCGGCGAGCAAGGCCAGCGTGTTCATCACCGGCGAGAGCGGCACCGGCAAGGAGCTGGCCGCCGAGGCGGTGCACCGCGCCAGCCCGCGGGCGGGGCGCAATTTCGTGGCGCTGAACTGCGGGGCGATCCCGCGCGACCTGCTGGAGAGCGAGGTGTTCGGCCATGTCCGCGGCGCCTTCACCGGCGCGTCGGCGGATCGCGAGGGCGCTGCCAGGCTGGCCGATGGCGGCACGCTGTTCCTGGACGAGATCGGCGAGATGCCGCTGGAGATGCAGGTCAAGCTGCTGCGCTTCGTGCAGACCGGCAGCTATTCGCCGGTGGGTTCGTCGCGGGTGGAGCGGGTGGATGTGCGCTTCGTCTGCGCCACCAACCGCGACCCGATGCTGGAGGTGCAGGCCGGGCGGTTCCGCGAGGATCTGTATTACCGGCTGTATGTGGTGCCGGTGGAGCTGCCGCCGCTGCGCGCGCGCGGCGAGGATGTGCTGATGATCGCGCGCCATTTCCTGACGCAGTTCGCGCGCGAGGAGAAGCGGGGCTTCCAGGGCTACAGCGCGGCGGCCGAGCAGGCGCTGGCGGCGTATTCCTGGCCGGGCAATGTGCGCCAGCTTCAGAACGTGGTGCGCAACATCGTGGTGCTGCACGATGGCGAGCGGGTGGAACTGGACATGATTCCGCGCGCCGTGCGGCGCCCGGCCGGGGATGGCGAGTGGGTGGCGATGCCAGCGGCGGCGGTCGTCTCCGCGGGGGCGGCACCCGAGGCGGCGGCGCCATCGGCCCGGGTGCTGCGTCCGGCCGGTGAGGCCGGTGCCGGGAGCGGTGCCATTTCCGGCGCCAGTTCCGGGGTCAGTTCCGGGGTCAGTTCCGGGGTCAGTTCCGGGGCCGACGGCGAGGGCGCCACCGCGGTTGTGCCGCTGGCGGTGATGGAGCGCCGGCTGATCCTGGCGGCGCTGCGCCAGACCAACCAGGATGTGCCGCGCGCCGCCGCGTTGCTGGAAATCAACCCTTCGACCGTGTACCGCAAGTTGCAGAGCTGGCGCGCCGGCGGGCTGTTGCCGAATGGGTGAGCGGGCGGGCAGGGGAGTGGAGGGGGCGGCAACGGGTTGGGCATGATCGGGCGGCTTTTCGGTGCGGCGGCGCGCCGATTGCCTGGGCTGCGGCACGCCGATTGCCTGGGCTGCGGCACGCCGATTGCCTGAGCTGCGGCACGCCGATTGCATGACATGCGGAGGTGGCTTTGGCCCATCCGGTTTCCCTGGGCCAGTGCGCCACAAGGCCGTGCATGACCGAGCCGCATCCGCCCAGTTGCTCCCGCCCACGTTGCTCCCAACCGTCCAGGACCCCGCCATGTCCGACCGCAAGCGCGGCGCCGCCGCCGTGACCGCCGAGCAGTTCCTGGCGCTGGAGTACATTCCGCGCAGCGTATTGCTGGCCAAGCGGGTGACGGACATCGTGGTGGCGCTGGCCGGCCTGGTGCTGACCGCGCCGCTATGGCCGCTGGTGGCGCTGGCGATCCGGCTGGACAGCCCGGGACCGGCGATCTACCGCCAGTTGCGGGTGGGGCGGATGCTGACCGACCGTACCGAGCTGTTCATGATCCTGAAGTTCCGCTCGATGCGCGCCGATGCCGAGCGCGGGACGGGTGCGGTGTGGGCGCAGCGGCACGACCCGCGCATCACCCGGGTTGGCGCCTTCATCCGGCGCACGCGGCTGGACGAACTGCCGCAGCTGATCAACGTGCTGCGCGGCGACATGGCGGTGGTGGGCCCCCGGCCGGAGCGCCCGGCGATGTACCGCCGGTTGGAGCAGGCGGTGCCGTATTTCGCCGACCGCACCGCCGGCCTGCGCCCGGGCGTGACCGGGTTGACCCAGGTGGTGCAGGGCTACGACAGCAGCGTGGAGGATGTGCGGCGCAAGGTCGGCTTGGATGCCGCCTATGCCATGCGGTTGGCCAGCTTCCGCGGCTGGCTGGCGTCGGACACCGCCATCATGCTGCGCACGCTGAACGTGATGGCCAGCGGCCGCGGCCAGTAGGGCGGCCAGTTGGGGGGGCCATTGGGGCGGTTGCCCATGGTGGAATTTTGCCGCCGCGCCGGCAATCTGCCATAGGGCGGGCGCGATCCCCGGCAAGGGGCGCCTGTTTTCCGGGATGTACCGATGATCTCCATCTTCCGCGCCTTCCTTGGCACCTGGGCCGCGAAGGCCTTCTTCCTGCTGCTGATCGGCGGGTTCGTGCTGTGGGGCGTGGGCGACGTGTTCACCCGGCGCAGCATCGATACCGCGGTGGCGACGGTGGGTGACCGGCGCATCGAGATGGACGAGGTGGGCGAGGCCTATCGCCGCCAGCTCAGCTCGGTGACGCGGATGCTGGGCGGGCAGGCCGAGCCGACGATGGAGATCAAGCGCAGCGTGGCGGCGCAGGCGCTGGAGCGGTTGATCACCCAGGTGGCGCTGGCCGAGGCGGTGTCCGCCATGGGGCTGGTGGTGCCCGACGACGCGCTGCGCGAGGCGGTGTGGCAGACCAAGGCGTTCGCAGGGCCGGACGGGAAGTTCGATCGCCGCCAGTTCGAGGACGTGCTGCGCAACAACGGGCTGAACGAGGCGCGGTTCCTGGCGCTGATGCGCACCGATATCGGCCAGCGCCAGTTGATGGCCGCGGCGCGCGCCGGGGCGGCGAGCCCGGAGACGATGACCAGGCTGGTCTATGCCTTCCAGCAGGAGAAGCGCGTGGCCGAGATGGTGGAACTGCGGCTGGACGCGGTGCGCCCCCCGGCGGCGCCCGAGCCCGCGGTGCTGGAGCGCTGGTACACCAACAACATCGACCGCTTCTCCAGCCCGGAATTCCGCCGCATCAAGGCGGTGGTGCTGTCGCCCGACCGGCTGGCCGCCGATGTGGTGCCGGACGACGCGGCGCTGCACGCGGCCTATCAGGCGCGGGCGGCGGAGTTCGTCCAGCCGGAGAAGCGCAGCGTGGAGGTGCTGCTGAGCCAGGATGAGGCGAAGGCGGCAAAGCTGGCCGAGACCTGGCGGGCGATGATTGCCGGCGGACATGGCGATTGGGCGGCGGTGCAGGCGGCGGCGCAGGCCGAGGGCGCGTCGCCGGTGGCGCTGAGCGATGCGCGGCGTTCCGAGATCCCGGCGCCCGAACTGGCCGCGGCGATCTTTGCCGCGGCGCCGGAGGCGGTGGTGGGGCCGGTGCGCAGCGCGCTGGGCTGGCACGTGCTGCGGGTGACCAAGGTGGTGGCGGGGTCCACCCGGAGCTTCGATGAGGTCCGGCCGCAGCTGGTGGCGCAGTTGCAGGCCGACCGGGCCGCCGACCTGCTGTACGACCATGCCAACAAGGTGGACGACCTGTTGTCCGGCGGCGTGCCGCTGGACGAATTGCCCGCCGATCTCGGCCTGGCCGCGGTGTCCGGCACGCTGGATGCGCAGGGCATGACCCGGCAGGGCGAGGCGGCCCCGATCCCCGGTGGCGATGACCTGCGCCATGCCCTGATTGCCGCGGTGTTCCAGGCCGCCCGCGGCGAGCCGCCGCGGCTGGTCGAGGCACCGCGCAAGCCCGGCGTGCTGTCGGGCTTCTTTGCCTTCGTGGTGGAGGACATCGCGCCCCCGGCGCCGCGCCCCTATGCCGAGGTGGCCGCCAAGGTACTGGCGGACTGGACGCAGGCGGAGATCCGCCGCACCCAGGAGGCGGCGGCGGCGGCGATGCTGGTGGCGATCAAGGGCGGGCAGAGCCTGGCGGATGCCGCGGCGCTCGCCGACCTGAAGCCGCGGCGCCTGCCGCCGGTCAGCCGCGGGGCGCAGCCGGGCGACGAAGTGCCGTTGCAGCTGGTCAATCCGCTGTTCGAGCTGAAGCAGGGCGAGCCGACCATGGTGGAGACGGCCGACGGGTTCGTGGTGGCGGTACTGGCCGAGATCCTGCCGGCGACGCCGGATGCCGACCCGGTGGGCTATGGCCAGGTGCGCGAGGCGCTGACGGCGGCGATGGCCGACGATGTGCAGGCCGCGGTGATCGCCGGGCTGCGCGCGCGCAGCCGGCCGCAGGTGAACAAGGTGCTGGTGGATCGCATTGTCCAACCGGAATAGACTGAAGCCACCCGCCGACCCCGGAGAGTTTCGATGAACGCCTCCCCCCCGCCCGGCTTTGCCGAATTCCGCGCCGACTACGAGCAGGGGCGCGGGCGGCTGCTGTGGTCGCGCGGGGTGGCCGACCTGGAGACGCCGGTGGCGGCGTTCCTGAAGCTGGCGCATGGCAAGCCCAACACCTTCCTGCTGGAGTCCGTCGAGGGCGGGGCGTCGCGCGGGCGCTACACCATCATCGGGCTGGATCCCGACCTGGTGTGGCGGTGCCGGGCGGGGCGGGCGGAGCTGAACCGCGATGCCCGCGCCGCGCCCTATGCCTTCGTGGCCGATGACCGCCCGCCGCTGGAAAGCCTGCGCGCGCTGATCGCCGAAAGCCGGCTTGCGGTGCCCGACGGGCTGCCGCCGATGTGCGGCGGGCTGATCGGCTACCTGGGCTACGACATGGTGCGGCTGATGGAGAAGCTGCCGGAGAAGAACCGCGACGACCTGGGCATTCCCGAGGCGACGATGGCGCGGCCGTCGCTGTTCGCCATCTTCGACAATGTCAACGACACGCTGACCGTGGCCGCACCGGTCTATCCGCGCGCGCGGGTGAGCGCGTTGCAGGCGTGGGAGGCGGCGCAGGCGCGGCTGACCGAGGCGGAGGCGGCGCTGGAGCGACCGCTGCCGCTGGGCGCGCCGCCGGTGGCGCTGCCGCCGATCGCCACGCCGGACTCGACCTTCTCGCGGGAGGATTTCCTGGCGACGGTGGAGGTCTGCAAGGAATACATCCGCGCCGGCGATGCCTTCCAGATCGTCGCCAGCCAACGGTTTTCCGCCCCCTTCGCGCTGCCGCCGCTGTCGCTGTACCGTGCGCTGCGGCGGATCAACCCGGCGCCGTTCCTGTTCTTCCTGGATTTCGGCGGCTTTGCCATCGTCGGCTCCTCGCCCGAGATCCTGGTGCGGCTGCGCGACGGGATGGTGACGATCCGCCCGCTGGCCGGCACGCGGCGGCGCGGCGATACGAACGAGGAGGACCAGCGGCTGGAGGCGGAACTGCTGGCCGATCCGAAGGAGCGCGCCGAGCACCTGATGCTGCTGGATCTCGGGCGCAACGATGTCGGGCGGGTCTCCGAGCTGGGCTCGGTGAAGGTCACGGAGAGTTTCACCATCGAGCGGTTCAGCCATGTGATGCACATCTCCTCCGAAGTGCAGGGCAAGCTGGCCGAGGGGCTGGAGGCGCTGGACGCGCTGGTCGGCGGTTTCCCGGCCGGCACGCTGTCCGGCGCGCCCAAGGTGCGGGCGATGGAGATCATCGAGGAGGTGGAGCCGGTGCGCCGCGGCATCTATGCCGGCTGCATCGGCTATTTTGCTGCCGACGGCTCGATGGACACCTGCATCGGGCTGCGCACCGCGGTGGTCAAGGACGGCACCATGTATGTCCAGGCCGGCGCCGGGGTGGTGGCGGATTCGGTGCCCGAGGCGGAATACGAGGAATGCCGCCAGAAGGCCCGCGCGCTGTTCCGCGCCGCCGAGGAGGCGGTGCGCTTCGCGGCCGGCAAGGGACCGAACGCCGGGCCGGTGTGACGGCGCCGCGGATGCGGGCGTGGACGTGCCGGGGTTCGATATGCGAAGGCTGCCGCTGCGTTCCGATTGATGTCAGCGCGGGGTGATCGTGGTGTCCGACGGCGCAGCCGCGCGTGGCGCGCGGGGTGGGGATGGGGAGCCGGCAGGGCCTGGGGACGCGGCGGGCGCCGCTGCCGCGGCGGCGGGACCTGGCCCCGCTTCTGGCGCCGGTTCCGGTGCCGGCCCCCTTCCCGGTGCCCTGGCCGCGGCACGGCCGCCGCGGCGGCGCGGGACGTGGCGCGCGCCCTACGCCTTCGCGGTGCTGATGGGGGTGGCGATCTGCCTGATCTGGGGCAGCGTCTACGTCCAGCTGCTGCGCGAATACCGCCAGACCAGCTTCGATGCCACCCAGAAGGCGCGCAACACCGCCTATGGCTTCGCCGAGAACCTGGATCGCAGCTTCGAGGCGATCGACCAGAGCCTGTTGTTCCTGCGCGAGAGCTACCTGCGCGACCCCGCGACGTTCGACCTGGTGGCGCTGAGCCGTGGCCCGGTGCTGGGCCGCCGCCAGGTGCAGGTGGCGGTGGTCGATGGCGACGGCATGGTGCGCAGCAGCAGCCTGGGCCCGGGAAGCGGGCGGGCGGAGCTGGCCGAGAGCGAGCTGGCCTGGATGCGCGCAGCCGGCGAGGACCGGCTGCTGCTGGGCCCGGCGATCCGCAGCCGGGTGAGCGGGCGCTGGACGGTGAACGTGCTGCGCCGGATGACGGCGCCGGATGGGGCGCGGCTGGGGGCGATCGTGGCGACGCTGGGGGTGGAGGAGCTGATGCGCTTCACCGAGGCGCTGGATGTCGGCCAGGCGGTGATGCTGGTGGTGGGCGGCGACGGCATGGTGCGCGCGCGCATGCCGCCGCTGCCGGGTGCGATCGGCCAGGCCTTTGGCGGCAGCGAGGCCGCCGCGATCATGGCCGGGGGCGAGATCCAGGGGGCCTTCCATGGCAGCGGCGGGATCGATGCCACCGACCGCATCGGCAGCTGGCGGCGGCTGCGCGGCTATCCGCTGGCGGTGGTGGCCGGCATCGAATCGAGGGATGTGTTCGCCGGCTTCCGCCGCCACCGCCTGCAGTTCATTGGCGCGGGGGTGCTGATGACGCTGGTGGTGATCGGCGTGGGCGCGCTGGTGCAGCGCCAGCACCAGCGGCTGCTGGGCTCGCAGCAGGCGCTGACGGCAACGCTGCAGAACATCAGCCAGGGCATCATGATGGTGGATGCCGAGGGCCAGGTGCCGGTGCTGAACCAGCGCGCGATCGCCCTGCTGGACCTGCCGCCCGACCTGGCGCAGATGACCCCGACGTTCCGCGACATCGTGCAGTGGCAGTTGGACAACGGCGAGTTCGGCCCGCCCGGGCGGGTGGACCCGGCGGTGCTGCGGGTGCTCGACAGCGGCGACTTCGCCGACCAGATGGCGCAGTTCGAGCGCACCCGCCCCAATGGCGTGGTGCTGGAGGTGCGCACCGAGATGCTGCCGGATGGCGGGGCGGTGCGGACCTATACCGACATCACCGAGCGGCGGCGCAACGAGCGGGCGCTGGCCGCGGCGCGCGATGCGGCGGAGGCGGCGGGGCGGGCGCGCGGCGAATTCCTGGCGGTGATGAGCCACGAGATCCGCACGCCGATGAACGGGATCATCGGGGTGGCCGGGCTGTTGCAGGACATGCCGCTGGGGGCGACCGAGCGCCATTATGTGCGCATCATCCTGGAATCCGGCCAGCATTTGCTGCAATTGATCAATGATATCCTGGACTTCTCGCGCCTGGATGCCGGCCGGCTGGAGCTGGAGGAACAGGCCTTCGACGTGCGCGAGGTGTTGCGCGATTCGATCGAGCTGCTGTCGGCCGAGGCCACCGCCAAGGGGCTGAAGCTGGCGCTGGAGGTGGCCGACGAGGTGCCGGCGCGCGCGGTCGGCGATTCCCATCGGCTGCGCCAGGTGCTGCTGAACCTGATCGGCAACGGCATCAAGTTCACCGCCGAGGGCGCGGTGCGGGTGGCGGTGCGGCTGGTGCGCGGCGAGGGGGCGGCGGTGCGGCTGGGCTTTGCGGTGACCGATACCGGGATCGGCATTGCGCCCGAGGCGCTGGGCAAGCTGTTCACCGAGTTCACCCAGGTGGACAGCTCGATCTCCCGCCGGTTCGGCGGCAGCGGGCTGGGCCTGGCGATCTGCCGCCGGCTGGTGGAGCGGATGGGCGGGACGATCAGCGTGCAGAGCGAGGTCGGCGCCGGCAGCACGTTCCAGTTCGACGTGCTGCTGACCTTGCCGCGCGGTGAAGGCGTGCCGCGCGGGAATGCCGGGCGGCCGGGCGCGGTGGCGCAGGACGGGACAGGTCTCGCGGCGGGCGAGACGGCGGCGGGTATGACGGCGGCGGGCATGACGGCGGCGGGCATGACGGCAGCGGGCGTGACGGCAGCCGGTGGGCCGGCGAGCCGGGTGCTGATTGCCGAGGACAACGCCACCAACCGCCTGGTGGCCACGCGCATGCTGGAGCGGATGGGTCATCGGGTGGAGGCGGTGGAGAACGGGCGCGAGGCGGTGGAGGCGGTGCAGCGCGGCGGCTTCGACCTGGTGCTGATGGATGTGATGATGCCGGAGATGGACGGGCTGGCCGCCACCGAGGCGATCCGCAGCCTGTCCGGGCCGGCCGGGCGCATCCCGATCATCGGGCTGACCGCCAATGCCATGGCCGCCGACCAGCAGCGCTGCCTGGCGGCCGGGATGACGCATTTCGAGACCAAGCCGATCAGCGCGGCGCAGCTGGGGCGCGCGATCGCGCGGGTGCTGGAGGGGGCGGCCGGGGCGCGGCCGACGGGCGACGGCGTGCCGGCATTCCCGGACGCCGCCGTGACTCCGGCGATCACCGCGCCGCGGCGCGAGCCGGCGCGGGCGTCGGCAGCCTTGGATGTCGCGCGGCTGGAGGCGCTGGTGGCCGAGATCGGCGGGGCATCGGCGGCCGACGTGGTGCGCCAGTTCCAGGCCGACGCACTGCGCCAGCTGGAGGACATGCGCGACCTGGCGCAGGCCGGGCGGATGGACCTGCTGGGCCACCAGGCGCGGCTGATGGCGCGGGCAGCGCGCACGGTGGGGCTGGTGCCGCTGGGCCTGGCCGCGACGGCGATCCAGGAGGAGGTGGCGGCCGGGCGATATGACGGCGTGGCCGCGCAGGTGGACGCGCTGGAGCCGCTGGTGCTGAGCGGGCTGGACGCATTGCGGCGGTGGCCTATTCCCGCGTGATCGCGGGGCGGCGTGATGTGCGGCGGGGGTTGAACCGCAGCGCCGAAGGCTGGATACCGGGGACAGCAACGGGAGGCATGCGATGCGCCAGCTGATCGCCGGCAACTGGAAGATGAACGGGTCGCTGACCATGGCGCGCGGGCTGCTCGATGCGCTGCGCGCCGCCGATGCCGCGCTGGGCTGCGACCTGCTGGTCTGTCCGCCCGCCACGCTGGTGTCGGTGGCGGCGCATGCGCTGCTGGGCAGCCGGGTGGCGGTGGGCGGGCAGGATTGCCATGCCAAGCCGGCCGGCGCGCATACCGGGGACATCTCGGCGCCGATGCTGCGCGATGCCGGCGCCAGCCATGTCATCCTGGGCCATTCGGAGCGCCGCGCCGACCATGGCGAGAGCGATGCCCTGGTGCGCGCCAAGGTGGCCGCTGCGGTGGCGGCGGGGCTGCTGCCGATCGTCTGCGTCGGCGAGACCGAGGCGCAGCGGGTCGGCGGGCAGGCCGAGGCGGTGGTGGCCGGCCAGCTCGCCGGCAGCCTGGCGGAGGATTTCGCCGGCGTGGTGGCCTATGAACCGGTCTGGGCGATCGGCACCGGGCGGACGCCGACCGAGGCCGATGTGGCGGCGATGCATGCCCATATCCGCGCCGAGCTGGAGCGCCGGCTGGGGGCGGGCGGCGCGGGCCTGCGGATTCTCTACGGCGGCTCGGTCAAGCCGTCCAACGCCGCCGCCCTGATGGCGCTGCCCGAGGTTGGCGGCGCGCTGGTGGGTGGCGCCAGCCTGGTGGCGGAGGATTTCCTGGGCATCGCGCGGGCCGTGCGGGGATGAGTCCGGCGGCTTCCCAAGTGCGGCGCCACGCTGTAGAAGGCGCCGCGTGCGGCCGCTGCTGCCGGCCACTGCCGTTGGGAACCTGATGACCACCGTCCTGCTGATCCTGCATTTGTTCGTCACCCTGGCGTTGATCGGCGTTGTGCTGATCCAGCGCAGCGAGGGCGGCGGCCTGGGCATCGGGTCGTCGCAGGGCATGGGCAGCTTCATGTCCGGCCGCGGCACCGCCAACCTGCTGACCCGCGCCACCGCCATCCTGGCCGCGGTGTTCTTCGCGCTGTCGCTGTCGCTGGCGCTGATGAGCAAGGGCACCGGCGTGCGGCGTTCGGTGCTGGACGGGCCGGCGCCGAGCGACACCAGCCTGCCGGCCCTGCCGGCCCCCGCACCCGGCGCGCCGAAAGTGCCGACCAACTGATTTTCCACCCCCTGCCGATGTCGCAGGGCAGCTCGCAGGGAAATGGCCATGCAGACCGGGTTTCCCGCGACTCGGGCATGCGCCTATGATGGCCGCCCATGACGCGGTTCGTATTCATCACCGGCGGCGTGGTCTCCTCCCTCGGCAAGGGCATCGCAGCGGCGGCACTCGGCGCGCTGTTGCAGGCGCGCGGCTATACCGTGCGGCTGCGCAAGCTGGACCCCTACCTGAACGTCGATCCCGGCACGATGTCGCCGCTGCAGCACGGCGAGGTCTTCGTCACCGATGACGGGGCGGAAACCGACCTCGACCTGGGCCATTACGAGCGCTTCACCGGCGTGCACGCCACCAGGTCCGACAACGCCACCACGGGGCGCATCTATTCCGAGGTGATCGCCCGCGAGCGCCGCGGCGACTATCTCGGCGCCACGGTGCAGGTGATCCCGCACATCACCGACGCGATCAAGGAGGCCATCACCGGCAACCTGGAGGACGGCAACGCCACCGGCGGCAGGCGCGGCCCGCCCGACTTCGCGCTGATCGAGATCGGCGGCACCGTCGGCGACATCGAGAGCCTGCCGTTCCTCGAAGCGATCCGCCAGCTCGGCAACGAGCTGGGGCCGGAGCGGGTGATGTTCGTCCACCTGACCCTGCTGCCCTATATCCCCACCGCCGGCGAGCTGAAGACCAAGCCGACCCAGCATTCGGTCAAGGAGCTGCTCAGCGTCGGCATCCAGCCGAACATGCTGCTGTGCCGCAGCGACCGCGAGATCCCGCACAACGAGCGGCGCAAGATCGCGCTGTTCTGCAACGTCCGGCCCGAGGCGGTGATCGCCGCGCTGGACGTGGACACCATTTACGCCGTGCCGGTCGCCTACCACGCCGAGGGCATGGACCGCGAGGTTCTGCGCCATTTCCGCCTGAACTTCGACAGCGAGCCGGACCTGGCGCGCTGGCAGGATATCGTCGATGTGGTGCGCGCGCCCGAGGGCGAGGTCCGCATCGCCATTGTCGGCAAGTACACCACCCTGCTGGACAGCTACAAGAGCCTGGCCGAGGCGCTGATCCATGGCGGCATCGCCAACCGCGTGCGGGTGCGGCTGGACTGGGTGGACAGCGAGATCTTCGAACAGGCCGACACGGTGGCGCGGCTGGAGGGGGTGCACGGCATCCTGGTGCCCGGCGGCTTCGGCGAGCGTGGTGCCGAGGGCAAGATCGAGGCGGTGCGCTTCGCCCGTGAGCGGAAGGTGCCGTTCTTCGGCATCTGCTTCGGCATGCAGATGGCGGTGATCGAGTGTGCCCGCCACTTGGCCGGCATGCCGAACGCCTCGTCGACCGAATTCGGCCCCTGCGAGGTGGCCGTGGTGGGGCTGCTGACCGAATGGTCGCGCGGCAACGCGGTGGAACACCGCCAGGAGGGCGGCGACCTCGGCGGCACCATGCGCCTGGGCGCCTATCCCGCCGTGCTGGCCGAGGGCTCGCTGGTGCGCGAAATCTACGGCACCCCGGTGGCCGTGGATCGCCATCGCCACCGTTATGAGGTCAACGTGAACTACCGCGAGGCGCTGGAGGCGGTGGGGCTGCGCTTCTCCGGCATGTCGCCGGACGGGTTGCTGCCGGAGAACATCGAGCGCGCCGACCATCCCTGGTTCATCGGCGTGCAGGCGCATCCCGAGCTGACCAGCAAGCCGTTCGCGCCGCACCCGCTGTTCCGCAGTTTCATCGAGGCGGCCGTGAAGCAGTCCCGCCTTGTCTGAGGCGCTAAGCGTTGCCGTCGGCAGGCTGGCGATCGGCAACGACCGCCCGCTGGTGTTGATTTCCGGACCCTGCCAGATCGAGAGCCGGACGCATGCGCTGGAGGTGGCCGAAGCGCTGGTGGCGATGTGCCGGGCGGCGGGGATCGGGCTGGTCTTCAAGTCCAGCTACGACAAGGCCAACCGCACCAGCGCCACTGCCGCGCGCGGCATCGGCATGACCGCGGGGCTCGATATCCTGGCCGAAATCCGCCAGGTCCATGGCTGCCCGGTGCTGACCGACGTGCATGCGCCCGAGCAATGCGCCCCGGCGGCGCGGGCGGTGGACGTGCTGCAAATTCCCGCCTTCCTGTGCCGGCAGACCGACCTGCTGCTGGCCGCCGGCGAAACCGGGGCGGCGATCAACGTCAAGAAGGGCCAGTTCCTCGCGCCCTGGGACATGACCAACGTGGCGGCCAAGATCGCGTCCACCGGCAACGACCGCATCCTGTTGTGCGAGCGCGGCACCAGCTTCGGCTACAACACGCTGGTGTCCGACCTGCGCGCGCTGCCGATCATGGCGCGCACCGGATATCCCGTGGTGTTCGACGCGACGCATTCGGTGCAGCAGCCGGGCGGGCAGGGCACTTCGTCGGGCGGGCAGCGGGAGTTCGCCCCGGTGCTGGCGCGCGCGGCGGTGGCCGTGGGCGTGGCGGCCGTTTTCATCGAGGCGCATCCCGACCCCGATGCCGCCCCCAGCGACGGGCCGAACATGATCGCGCTGCGCGACATGCCGGCGCTGATTGCCCGGCTGATGGCCTTCGACGCGCTCGCCAAGGCCCCCTGATCTGCAAAAGGAAACCACCATGAAGATGATCGACCATGTTGTCGGCAACGGCGCCGAGGCCGCGGCCGGTGCGAGCGTCACGGTGCACTACACCGGCTGGCTGTTCGATGCCGATGCGGCGGAGAGCAAGGGGCGGAAATTCGACAGCTCGCGCGACCGCGGCGACCCGTTCGTGTTCCCGCTGGGCGCCGGGCGGGTGATTGCCGGCTGGGACCAGGGCGTGGCCGGCATGAAGGTGGGCGGCAGCCGTACGCTGGTGATCCCGCCCGAGATGGGATACGGCGCGCGCGGCGCCGGCGGGGTGATCCCGCCGAACGCGACGCTGGTGTTCGACGTGGAGCTGCTATCCGTCGGCTGAATGCCTGCCGGGAACAGGCCGGCGCTTCCGGCGTTTGGCCGGCGGAAACCGGGTGCGGCCCGCACCGCCGCCACGCTTCCAATTCTTCCTTAACGCTGGCCCGATATTGGGTCGCACGCCCCGTCCGAACAGCGGCGGGGCGTGTTGATCTGCGTGTTGTCGAGGAGAGCGGCGCGATGCCGAAGCGTGAGGATGGGGTGGCGGCGGTGACAGGCGAGGCGGCGGACGGCGGCGGCAATCGACGCATCCGGGCGCCGCGCCTGAAGCTGCGGGCGCGGCTGTATGGCGGCTATGCGCTGCTGATGCTGCTGTCGCTGGGCCTGGCAGGCACCGGGATCTGGGGCCTGGTGGATATCGCCGGCAACCTGCGCCAGTTGAAACAGGGCAGCGACGCGGTGCAGCGCATTGGTGCCGCGCGCGAGGTGATGGGCGATTTCGCCAGCGCGCAGCTGCGCTTCATGTTCGACGGCAATGCCGGTGAGCTGGCCACCATGGCGGACCGGCTGCGCACGGCGCTGGCGGCGGCAGGGGCGGCGGCAGGGGGGGCGGCGGGGGCCGCGACGGCGGATGCTCCGGTGCCGCGCCACGGGGCGGTGGACGAGATCGCCAAGGCGACGGAAAACCTGGATGCGCTGGCGCGCGTCACGGCGCGGCTGATGGAGCTGGGCGTGGCGGCGGAGGAGGCGCGGACCCGGCTGTATCGCGGCGGCCAGCGCATGACCCGCAATACCGAGCGGCTGGTCAAGGCGCTGGGCGGCCTGGCGGATGGCCAGGGCTATGCCGATGGGCTGGAGCGGTCGCTGCTGGCCACCCAGGTGACCAACTGGCGCTTCCTGGCCACGCGCGACGCGGCGGCGGCGGGACAGTTCCGTGCCGCGGCGGATCGCTACGAATTCGCCTTGAACGCGCTGGGTGCGGTGGAGGATGACGACGTTCGCCGCCAGGCCGCCGAGGTGCAGGCGCTGCTGGGCGAATACCGGGCCGACTTCACCGCCGCCAGCGTGGCGATGCTGGAGCAGGCCGAGCTGTACCGCGACTCGGCGGAGCCGCAGATGGCGGCCACCCAGGCGGCGCTGGCCGCGGCGGTGGCGACGCTGACGCAGGCCTTCGCGCGGACCGAGGTGGCGGCGCACGACACGCTGGCGACCATCCGCCAGCTGGAACTGGGCCAGGCGATCTTCAGCCTGTTGGCCGGCACGGTGGTGGCGGTCCTGATTGCGCGCAGCATCCTGCGCCCGGTGGTGGGCATGACCGGGGCCATGACGCGGCTGGCCGAGCGCGACTGGACCGTGGCGGTGCCCGGGCGCGAGCACCGCGACGAGATCGGCGCGATGGCGGCCGCGGTGGAGGTGTTCCGCCAGAACGGTATCCAAGCCGAACAGTTGGCTGCCGCAGAGGCCGCCGCCCAGGCCGCCGAGCAGCGCCGGGCCGACACCCTGGCCGGGCTGGTGCGCGGCTTCGAGGGAAGGGTGGGGGCGCTGGCCGACAGCCTGGGGCAGGCTGCCGGGGCGCTGGAGGGTACCGCGACGGCGATGACCGATACCGCCGCGCGCACCGACGGGCGTGCCGCCCAGGTGGCCGGCGCGGCGCTGCAGATGGCCGACAGCGTGAATGTGGTGGCGGCCTCGGCCGAGGAGCTGGGCGCCTCGATCCGCGAGATCAGCCAGCAGGTGACGCAATCCGCCGCCATCACCGACCGCGCCGCAAGCGACGCCGCGCGCACCGATGAGATCGTCAAGGCGCTGGCCGCAGGCGCGCGGCGGATCGGCGATGTGGTGCACCTGATCAGTGAGATCGCCGGCAAGACCAACCTGCTGGCGCTGAATGCCACCATCGAGGCCGCCCGCGCCGGCGAGGCGGGCAAGGGGTTTGCCGTGGTGGCCTCCGAAGTGAAGTCGCTGGCCAACCAGACGGCGCGCGCCACCGAGGAGATCGGCCAGCAGGTGCAGGAGATCCAGGTTGCCACACAGGCCGCGGTGGCGGCGATCGACGGCATTGTCGGGACCATCGGCGAAGTCAGCCGCATCGCCGCCGGCATCGCCTCGGCGGTGGAGGAGCAGGGGATGGCGACGCAGGAGATTGCCCGCTCGGTGCAGCAGGCGGCGCAGAGTTCCCAGGAAGTGTCCGGCACCATCGGCGAGGTCAGCCAGGGCGCGCGGGATACCGGGCACTCGGCCACCGAGGTGCTGGCAGCCGCCGGGCAGCTGTCGCGCCAGGCCGAGGAGCTGTCGCGCGAGGTGGGCGGCTTCATTGCCGGGGTGCGGGCGGCGTAGGGCGGCCCAAGCGGGCCAAATGCGGCCCAAGGGGGGCTGGGGCGGCTCAATGGCGGCAAGGTGGCGCCGATGGCGCGATGCTGCTAGGCAGCGCGCGATTGCAACCGCAGACAGGGAACGCCCCCATGACCGCGATCGCCGACATCACCGCCCTGGAAATCCTCGACAGCCGCGGCAACCCGACGGTGGAGGTGGAGGTGGTGCTGGAGAGCGGCGCCACCGGCCGCGCCGCGGTGCCCTCGGGTGCCTCGACCGGCGCGCATGAGGCGGTGGAGCTGCGCGACGGCGACCGCGCGCGCTACGGCGGCAAGGGCGTGCGCACCGCGGTGGCCAATGTCGAGGGCGAGATCCTGGAGGCGATCGCCGGCATGGATGCCACCGACCAGGTGGCGATCGACGAGGCGCTGATCGCGCTGGACGGCACCGCAAACAAGGCGCGCCTGGGGGCGAACGCCATGCTGGGCGTGTCGCTGGCGGTGGCGCGCGCGGCGGCGGAGGCGGTGGGGCTGCCGCTGTACCGCTATGTCGGGGGCGTGTTCGCGCGCACCCTGCCGGTGCCGATGATGAACATCATCAATGGCGGCAAGCATGCCGACAACCCGATCGACATCCAGGAATTCATGATCCAGCCGGTGGGCGCGGCGAGCCTGGCCGAGGGGGTGCGGATGGGCGCGGAG
The DNA here is from genome assembly GCA_020848935.1 of Acetobacteraceae bacterium. Taxonomy (GTDB): domain Bacteria; phylum Pseudomonadota; class Alphaproteobacteria; order Acetobacterales; family Acetobacteraceae; genus CAMDGX01. The sequence goes on along the minus strand of JADLHF010000123.1, from coordinate 11,206 downwards.
ATCTTCCACGCGCTGAAGCAGCAGCTGCACGATGCCGGGCACAACACCAATGTCGGCGACGAGGGCGGGTTTGCGCCGAATATCGGCTCGGCCGACGCGGCGCTGGCGTTCATTTCGCAGGCCTGCGAGAAGGCCGGCTATCGGCCAGGGGTGGATGTGACCTTCGCGCTGGATTGCGCGGCGACCGAATTCTTCCATGACGGCGAATACCGGCTGGACGGCGAGGGCAAGCGCTTCGATGCCGCCGGCATGGTGGATTACCTCGCCGCCCTGATCGGCAAATATCCCATCGCCTCGATCGAGGATCCGCTGGCCGAGGATGACTGGGCGGGCTGGAAGCTGCTGACCGGGAAGCTCGGCGCCAAGATCAACATCGTCGGCGACGACCTGTTCGTGACCAGCAGGGAGCGGCTGATCCGCGGCATCGAGGAGCGGTCCGCCAATGCCATCCTGGTGAAGGTGAACCAGATCGGCACGCTGTCCGAGACGCTGGACACGATGGAGGTGGCGACGCGGGCCGGCTACAAATCGGTGATGAGCCACCGCTCCGGCGAGACCGAGGACACCACCATCGCCGACCTGGCGGTGGCGACCAATTGCGGGCAGATCAAGACCGGCAGCCTGGCGCGCAGCGACCGGACCGCGAAATACAACCGGCTGCTGCGCATCGAGCAGGAGCTGGGCGCCACGTCGCGCTATGCCGGGCGCGGCGTTCTGCGCTGACGGTCGCGCGCCGGTGATCCCGGCCGCTCAGCGCACGCCGAAGCCGAAATACAGCGTGGGCGGCGCATAGGCGTAGGGGCGCGGCGCGTAGTACACCGGCGGCGGCGCGTAATAGACCCGCGGTGGCGGATAGTAGACGCCATAGGGGCGCCAATGCGGCGCATGGTGCGGGCGCCAGTGGTGCCTCTCGTAGCCGCCGCGGTAGCGGTCGCGGTCGCCGGCCTGGGCGGTGGACGTCGCGGCCAGCGTGGCAAGGGCTGCGCATGCGGCGATGACAAGCGTGCGAACCTTCATGGAAACCTCCTGAAGTGGCCGAAAGCCGGCCTGAGGGTGGTGATACCGGTGGCACAAGGCGAAAATCGGGCGGCTGGTGTGGCCGGATGGTGGCAGCATGGCCATGGCCGGCAGAAAAATGCCGCTTCGGTTGGTGAGATGTTGATTTTCAAGCTGTACTGTCGGCTGGACTCTGCTATTTGTCGGGCTTCGGGGACTGATGGCGCGATGGATGTTTGAAACGTCGATCCTGTGGCGGGGTGTGAAGCGGCAGTTGCGGGCAGCCGTGGCGCCGGCGGTGTTCCTGTCGCTGACCGGGTATTTCCTATGGCACGCGACCCAGGGCGATCGCGGTCTGGTGGCCTATGCCGAACGGCAGAAGGATCTGGTGCTCGCCCGGGCCCAGCTGGCCCGCGCCGAGGCCGAGGTGGCGCTGTGGGAACGCCGGGTCGGCGGGCTGCGCGGCGCGGTGCTGGATGCCGATGCGCTGGACGAGCGGGCGCGGGCGATGCTGAACGCCAGCGACCCCAACGACATCGTGGTGATGTACCCGACCGACCAGAAACGGTACTGAGCGGCGCCACCTGGCCGCGCCGCAGCGGCGGCAATGCTGGTGCGAAATTCGGGGCGGGCGGGTAATTTTCGTGCGCGGAATCGCAGTGTGACGTAGCGGGCGCGATGGTGCGCCGCGCTGGCGGTCCATGGTTCAAGCGGTTAACGGAAAGTCAGTTAACGACTTCTATTGCATTGCACAATAAGGGTAATTCGCCACGCAACGGCTTGTCGCGCCGGCCCGCTGCCGCTACGTGGTCAAGGGATCGACCCGTCCCACCCAGCTTCTCCATGGAGGCAGCGCGATGGCCCAGGCCGCGGAACGAGCGAAATCGAACGACAAGGGCAAGCTGGCCAAGCCACGGGCCGCCGGCGCCAAGGCCGGGCCGAAGGCCAGCACCGGCAAGCCTGGCGCCAGCAAGCCCGGCAGCAACCAGCCCGGCCTGCCGCGCGAGCAGCTGCTGGGCGCCTATCGCGACATGCTGCTGATCCGCCGGTTCGAGGAGAAGGCCGGCCAGCTTTACGGCATGGGCCTGATCGGCGGGTTCTGCCACCTGTATATCGGCCAGGAGGCGGTGGTGGTGGGCATCCAGCTGGCGCTGGGCGAGGGCGACCAGGTCATCACCTCGTACCGCGACCACGGCCACATGCTGGCCACCGGCATGCAGGCGCGCGGCGTGATGGCCGAGCTGACCGGGCGCGCGGACGGCTACTCGCGCGGCAAGGGCGGCTCGATGCACATGTTCAGCAAGGAGCGCAACTTCTACGGCGGCCACGGCATTGTCGGCGCACAGGTCAGCCTGGGCACCGGGCTTGCGTTCAGCAACCACTATCGCGGCAACGACCGGGTCAGCGCCACCTATTTCGGCGACGGCGCCTCCAACCAGGGCCAGGTGTTCGAGAGCTTCAACCTCGCCGCCCTGATGAAGCTGCCCTGCATCTACGTGATCGAGAACAACAAGTACGGCATGGGCACCTCGGTGGAGCGGGCCACGGCCAGCCACGACCTGTCCCAGAACGGCGCCCCCTGGGGCATTCCCGGCGTGCAGGTGGACGGCATGGATGTGGAGGCGATGCATGCGGCGGCGGAAATCGCCGTGGCGCATTGCCGCGCCGGCAAGGGGCCGTACCTGCTGGAGGTCAAGACATACCGCTATCGCGGCCATTCCATGTCCGACCCCGCCCGCTACCGTTCGCGCGAGGAGGTGCAGAAGATGCGCACCGAGCGCGACTGCATCGAAGGCGCGCGCCACAAGCTGGAGAGCCTGGGCGTGGACGAGGGCGCGTTCAAGACCATCGACGACGAGGTCAAGCGCATCGTGCAGGACGCCGCCGACTTCGCCCAGACCAGCCCCGAGCCGGACGCCAGGGAACTCTGGACCGACATCCTGTTGGAGCACTGAGCGGTGACCCAGATCCTGATGCCCGCCCTGTCGCCCACCATGACCGAGGGCAAGCTGTCCCGCTGGCTGAAGAATGTCGGCGACACCATCAAGGCCGGCGACGTGCTGGCCGAGATCGAGACCGACAAGGCCACCATGGAGGTGGAGGCGGTCGATGAGGGCACCCTGGCGCGCATCCTGGTGGCCGAGGGCACCGAGGGTGTTGCGGTGAACACGCCGATCGCCGAACTGGACGGCGAAGGCGGGACGGCGGCGGCAGCGCCGGCCGCGGCCGCGGCCGCACCCGCCCCCGCACCCGAACCCGCACCCGTGGCCGCAGAGCCGCCGCAGGCTCCCGCGGCACACGCCGAGCCCCCGGAAGCGGCACCCCTGCCCGAGGAGCAGGACTGGGGCCCGAGTGCCCCGATCACCGTGCGCGAGGCGCTGCGCGACGCGATGGCCGCCGAGATGCGCGCCGACGACGATGTGTTCCTGATGGGCGAGGAGGTGGCGCAATACCAGGGCGCCTACAAGATCAGCCAGGGCCTGCTGGACGAGTTCGGGCCGAAGCGGGTGATCGACATGCCGATCACCGAGCACGGCTTCACCGGGATGGCGGTCGGCGCGGCGATGACCGGCCTGCGCCCGATTGTCGAGTTCATGACCTTCAACTTCGCCATGCAGGCGATGGACCACATCATCAACTCCGCGGCCAAGACGCTGTACATGTCCGGCGGCCAGATGGGCTGCCCGATCGTGTTCCGCGGCCCCAACGGGGCGGCCAGCCGCGTGGCCGCCCAGCACAGCCAGTGCTATGCCAGCTGGTATGCCCATGTGCCCGGGCTGAAGGTGGTGGCGCCGTGGTCGTCGGCCGACTCCAAGGGGTTGCTGCGCGCGGCAATCCGCGATCCCAATCCGGTGATCGTCCTGGAGAACGAGATCCTCTACGGCCAGACGTTCGACTGCCCGACCGACCCCGATTTCATCCTGCCGATCGGTAAGGCAAAGATCGAACGCGTCGGCACGCATGTCACCCTGGTCGCCTTCTCGATCATGGTCGGGGTGGCGATGAAGGCGGCCGAGGCGCTGGCCGAGCAGGGCATCGAGGCGGAGGTGATCAACCTGCGCACGCTGCGGCCGCTGGATATCGGCACGGTGGTGGAGAGCGTGAAGAAGACCAACCGCATCGTGACGGTCGAGGAGGGCTGGCCCTATGCCGGCATCGGTGCCGAGGTGAACATGCAGGTGATCGAGCACTGCTTCGACTGGCTGGATGCGCCGCCGGTGCGCGTGCACGGCGCCGACGTGCCGTTGCCGTACGCCGCCAACCTGGAGAAGCTGGCCCTGCCGCAGCCCGACTGGGTGGTGGCGGCGGTCCGCCGGATCGTCTGAGGGCAGGCGTTCAAATGCAACGTCCGTGCCCAGGCTGACACGAATTCCGCCCATGAACGGGGAAGCGACATGGCCACCAACATCCTGATGCCCGCCCTGAGCCCGACCATGACCGAGGGCACGCTGGCACGCTGGCTGAAGAAAGAGGGCGACACGGTGAAGGCCGGCGACGTGATCGCCGAGATCGAGACCGACAAGGCCACCATGGAGGTGGAGGCGGTGGATGAGGGCGTGCTGGGCCGCATCCTGGTCGCCGACGGCACCGAGGGGGTGCAGGTCAACCAGCCGATCGCCATTCTGGTCGAGGCCGGCGAGGCGGTCCCGACGGGCGATGCCGCGCCAGCCAAGGCACCCCCTGCTGCGCCCGCGCCCACCGCTCCCGCCCCCGCCCCCGCGCCCGCCGCTTCCGCACCCGCGCCTGCTGCGCCCGCCGCCCCCGCTCCTGCTGCGTCTGCTCCCGCGTCGCCGGCGCCGGCGGCCGCACCCGCTGCTGCCCCGGCGGCCGGAGGCGAGCGGGTGGTTGCCTCGCCGCTGGCCCGCCGCATGGCGCAGCAGGCCGGCGTGGACCTGGCGAAGTTGGCCGGCTCCGGGCCCGGCGGGCGGATCGTGCGCGCCGATGTCGAGGCCGCGGCGAAGGGCGGCGCGCCCGCGCAGGCCGCGGCACCGGCGCCGGCTCCCACGGCCCCTTCTGCCGCCCCGACGCCGCGTGGCCCCGCACCCGTGATCACCGCGCCACACACCCTGGTGCCGCATTCCTCGATGCGCCGCGTCATCGCCCGCCGGCTGACCGAGGCGAAATCGACCATCCCGCATTTCTACGCCTCGATGGATATCGAGGTGGACGCGCTGTGGAAGCTCGGCGAGGAGCTGAACGCGCGCAGCCCGAAGGAGGGCGAGGGGCGCTACGTCGTCACGCTGAACGACCTGATCATCAAGGCCTCGGCGATCACGCTGCGCCGGATGCCGAAGGTCAACGCGGCGTGGACCGATGATGCCACCGTGCTGTTCAGCGATGTCGATATCTCCGTGGCGGTGGCGATCCCGGACGGGCTGATCACGCCGATCATCCGCCATGCCGACCGCAAGGGGCTGATGACGATCGGCGCCGAAATGCGCGACCTCGCTGCGCGCGCCAAGGCCGGCAAGCTAAAGCCGGAAGAATTCCAAGGCGGCGGCTTCTCGATCTCCAACATGGGCATGTTCGGCGTGTCGCATTTCTCCGCCATCATCAACCCGCCGCAGGCCGCGATCCTGGCGGTGGGCGCCGCCGCGCCGCGCGCGGTGGTGAAGAACGGCGAGTTGGCCATCGCCCGGGTGATGACCTGCACCCTGTCCTGCGACCACCGGGTGGTGGACGGGGCGGTGGGGGCGGCGTGGCTGAAGGAGTTCAAGAAGCTGTGCGAGGACCCGCTGGGTCTGTTGCTTTGAAGGGCCTGCTGCTGTGAACCTGCTGCCCGATGGGGTGACGCTGCGCGACGCGGTGCCCGGCGACGAGGGGCTGGTCGATCACTTCGTGCGCCAACTGGCGATCTACGAGAAGATGGAGCACTTGGCCACCGGCACGCCGGAGATGTTCGCCACGGCGCTGTTCGGCGCGCCGCCGCGGGTGTTTGCGCTGATCGTGGAGCATGAGGGCGCACCGATCGGGCTGGCGCTGTACTATTTCAACTTCTCCACCTTCATGGCGCGGCCCGGACTGTACCTGGAGGATATCTTCGTCGATCCCGCGCATCGCGGGCGGGGCATCGGCAAGGCGATCTTCCGCGAACTCGCCGCGCGCGCGCTGGACCAGGGCTGCGCGCGGATGGAATGGTCGGTGCTGGACTGGAATGCCCCGTCGATCGCGTTCTATCGCGCGCTGGGGGCGGTGGGGATGGAGGACTGGACGGTGCAGCGGCTTCAGGGCGACACGCTGGCGCGCGTGGCCGGGCGGTAGGCAAGAGGGAAAGCGGCGGCACAGGCACGGAGGAGCACGGCAGGGGCGACGATGACCGACGGCTGCCTGGTCGCGTTCCGGCCAGTGCCGCCACTGCCGAACGTCCTTGTCCCGGCCGCAGCCCGCCGGGAAGGAGCTCGCCTTGCCTTGCTGCGCCGTGCCTCCGTGCCGCTTTCCTGCCGTCTCTGCCTGCTGCCTCAACCCAACGAACTGAGAGGACCCCACCCATGGCCGACCAGACTTTCGACCTGATCGTGCTCGGCGGCGGACCCGGCGGCTATGTCGCGGCGATCCGTGCGGCCCAGCTGGGCATGAAGGCCGCGGTGGTGGAGCGCGAGAACCTGGGCGGCATCTGCCTGAACTGGGGCTGCATCCCCACCAAGGCGCTGCTGCGGTCGTCGGAGATCTTCCACACGCTGCACAACCTGAAGGACTATGGCCTGGCCGCCGACAATATCCGCTTCGACCTGGCGGCCGTGGTGAAGCGCTCGCGCGACGTCGCCAAGCAGCTCTCCGGCGGCGTCAGCCATTTGCTGCGCAAGAACAAGGTGACCGTGGTGATGGGCGCCGGCAAGCTGGCCGGCAAGCACACCGTCGCCGTGGAGGCCGAGGGCAAGCCGGCGGCCACGCTGAAGGCACCGCACATCATCCTCGCCACCGGCGCCCGCGCCCGCGAACTGCCCGGCATCGAAGCGGATGGAAAACTGATCTGGACCTATCGCGACGCGATGGTGCCCGCCGCCATGCCGAAATCGCTGCTGGTGATCGGCTCCGGCGCCATCGGCATCGAGTTCGCCAGCTTCTACCGCACCATGGGGGCCGAGGTGACGGTCGTCGAGGTGATGGACCGCGTGCTTCCGGTGGAGGACGCCGAGATTTCCGCCTTCGCGCGCAAGGCGTTCGAGAAGCAGGGCATGAAGATCATGACCGGGGCGACGGTGAAGGGGGTCAGGAAGGCCGCCGACAGCGTGACCGTCACCGTCGAGTCCGGCGGCAAGTCCCAGGACATCACGGTGGAGCGGGTGATCTCCGCCGTCGGCATCGTCGGCAATGTCGAGGGGCTGGGCCTGGAGGGCACCGGGGTGAAGGTCGATCGCGCCCATGTGGTGATCGACGAATGGTGCCGCACCGGTGAGGCCGGCGTCTATGCCATCGGCGACCTCGCCGGCCCGCCCTGGTTGGCGCACAAGGCGAGCCACGAGGGCGTGGTGTGCGTGGAGAAGATCGCCGGGTTCGCCGGCGTGCACCCGCTCAATGCCGCCAACATCCCCGGCTGCACCTATTGCTGGCCGCAGGTTGCCAGCGTCGGCATGACCGAGGCCGCTGCCAAGGCGGCCGGGCGCGAGATCAGGGTGGGGAAATTCCCCTTCATCGGCAACGGCAAGGCGATCGCGCTCGGCGAACCCGAGGGAATGATCAAAACCATCTTCGACGCCAAGACCGGCGAACTGCTCGGCGCCCACATGATCGGCGCCGAGGTAACCGAGCTGATCCAGGGCTACGTGATCGGCCGCACCCTGGAAACCACCGAGGCGGAGCTGATCGCCACGGTCTTCCCCCACCCCACGATCAGCGAAGCCATGCACGAAGCCGTGCTTGACGCCTATGGCCGGGCCATCCACTTCTAGGCCATGACCAGCACCCGACTCGTCATCGACCACCGGATCGACCTTCCTCGCCATCCCGAGAAGGCCCGCCGGCCCGACAACCCGATCCAGCGCAAGCCTGCCTGGATCCGGGTGAAGGCGCCCAACCAGCCCGTGTACCACGAGACCCACGCGCTGATGCGCGAGAACCGGCTGACCACGGTGTGCGAGGAGGCCGCCTGCCCGAATATCGGCGAGTGCTGGTCCCGGCGCCACGCCACCATGATGATCATGGGCGACACCTGCACCCGGGCATGCAGCTTCTGCAACGTGCGCACCGGCATGCCGGAGGCGCTGGATGCCGGCGAGCCCGATCGGGTGGCCGATGCGGTGGCCAAGCTCGGGCTGCGCCATGTGGTGATCACCTCGGTGGACCGCGACGACCTCGCCGATGGCGGGGCAGGGCACTTCGCCGCGGTGATCCGCGCCATCCGCGCCGCGGCCCCCGGCACCACGATCGAGGTGCTGACGCCGGACTTCCTGCGCAAGCCCGGCGCGATGGAGGTGGTGGCCGAAGCGCGGCCGGACGTGTTCAATCACAATCTTGAGACGGTGCCCCGGCTCTACCCCTCGATCCGTCCCGGTGCGCGCTACTACCAGTCGCTGCGGCTGCTGGACCAGGTGAAGCGGCACGATCCCACCATCTTCACCAAATCGGGCCTAATGGTCGGCCTCGGCGAGGCCAAGCCGGAAATCCTCCAGGTGATGGATGATCTCAGGATCGCCGATGTCGATTTCCTGACCATCGGCCAGTACCTCCAGCCCACCGTGAAGCACGCGGCGGTGGCCGATTTCATCACCCCGGAGGCGTTCGCGGAGTATGCCAGCCTGGCGCGCGCGCGCGGCTTCCTGCTGGTCTCCGCCACCCCGTTGACCCGCAGCTCCTATCACGCCGACGAGGACTTCGCCCGGCTTCAGGCCGCGCGGGCCGCACGTTGATCCGATGCCGCGCCACAGCGAAACCCGCACCGTCCCCTACCGGCCCGAACAGCTGTTCGACCTGGTGGCCGATGTGGACCGCTATCCCGAGTTCCTGCCGTGGTGCGTCGGGGCCAAGGTGCGCAGCCGCAGCGAGACGGAGATGGTCGCCGACCTGACCATCGGCTTCGGACCCTTCCGCGAGAGCTTCACCAGCCGGGTGGCGCTGCAGCGACCGGACCGCATCGGCGTGCGCTACGAGAACGGACCGTTCCGCTACCTGACCAACCAGTGGCGGTTCGAGGCCGTTGGCACCGGCTGCCGGGTGCATTTCGACGTCGATTTCGAGTTCCGCTCGAAGCTGCTGCAACTCGCCATCGGCGCGGTGTTCCAGGAGGCGGTGCGCCGCATGGTCAGGGCCTTCCTCGCCCGCGCCCGCGCCGTGCATGGCGCCCCGCCGGCGGCTGCTTCCGGCATGATGCCCGGCACCCCATCCGAAGGAAGGCTGGGCACGTAATGAAGCAAGAGGCCGCCCGCGCCTTGGCGCCACCGCGTCGATCGACTCCCCCAGGAAAGGGCACACTGCCATGCCGATTCGCCTGATGTTCGCCACCGCCCTGGCCCTCACCCTCGGCGCCGCCGCCACCCTGGCCTGGCCCGAGGCGCCGGCCGAACGCGTCGCCACCCGCGCCGAGATGATCGCCAGCCACGCCGACGGCCGGGTGATGCCCGCCAGCGCGGCGATCTGCCTGCCGATTGCGCCGCGCGCTTCCGCCGATATCTGATCGGACTGGCAAGAGAGGAAGAAAGAAGTTCTTTTTTGAAAAAAAGAACCAAAAAACTTTTGCCCGATTCGTTTGGTTCGGGCCATAATTCAAATGAATAGAAGTCTTTTTGCTTCTTTTTCTTCAGAAAAAGAAGATTCTTTCTTACTTCCCTTCCTGCTGCCTCCGCATGACCAAGCCGATGCGCCGGCCCCCTGGCGCATCGCGGCGCGGGGTGCTTCTCTGCGCAGCTGAAGCCCTCGGAGTTCGCACGTCATGGACTACACCCCGCTGCGTATGGACGCGTCCCAGCCGAAGCTGCGCGTCAACCTGTATTCCGACACCCAGACCCGGCCGACGCCGGCGATGAAGGCCGCGATGCTGGCCGCCGAGGTCGGCGACGAGCAGTTCGGCTGGGACCCCACCACCAACGCGCTGCAGGAGCGCATGGCCGCGATGATGGGCAAGGAGGCCGCCCTGTTCCTGCCCAGCGGCACGATGTGCAACCAGATCGCGATTGCCACCCATTGCCGCCCCGGCGACGAGATCCTGGCGCATGAGACCGCTCATATCCTGACCAGCGAGGGCGGCGCGGTCGGCGCCATCACCGGCGCGCAGATCACCGGCCTGAAGGGCGCGCGCGGCATGTTCGATGCCGACACGCTGCGCGCCGCCCTGCGCCCGCGCACCCGCTACGCCCCGCCGCAGGCGCTGCTGGAGATCGAGCAGACCGCCAATACCGGCGGCGGCGCGGTGTGGAAGCTGGAGGCCATCAACGAACTATGCGCCATCGCCCACGAGAACGGGCTGCGCACCCACATGGACGGCGCGCGGCTGATGAATGCCTGCGTCGCCGCCGGCATCGCGGCCAAGGACATGGCGGCGGGCTTCGATTCGCTGTGGCTGGACTTCACCAAGGGCCTGGGCACCGGCGTCGGCGCCGTGCTGGTCGGCAGCAAGGAATTCATCGGCGCCGCCTGGCGCTGGAAGCAGCGCCTGGGCGGCTCGATGCGCCAGTCCGGCATGCTGGCCGCCGGCTGCCTGTACGCGCTGGACCACCACATCGACCGCCTGGCCGAGGACCACGCCAACGCCAAGCGCCTGGCCCGCGGCCTGGGCCAGATTCCCGGCATCGTGGCCGAGGAGCCGGAGACCAACCTGGTGTTCTTCAACGTCCAGGGCACCGGCATGACCTCGGCCAGCTTCTCCGACGCCGCGCGCCAGCATGGTGTCGCGGTCAGCACCAACGGCAAATACCGCGTGCGCGCCTGCACCCACCTGGACATCAGCGCGGCACAGATCGACGAAGCGGTGCAGGCGATGGGCGCGGTGGTGAAGGCGGCGTGAAAAGAGAAGGCAAGGAAGGCCTTCTTTTTCTGAAGAAAATGAAGCAAAAAGACTTCATTCGTTGGTTATCGCGTGGCGCCGCCGTGTCACCACACCCTAACGAATGAAGTTTTTTGGTTCTTTTTTTCAAAAAAGAACATCTTTCTCTAGCTTTTCTCTACTGCCGCCCCCCATAGGCCCGCAGGAACGCCGCCACCGCCGCGGCCACGGCATCGTCGATGCGCGCGTCATCCGGCTCCAGCCCCGGGGTCAGCATGGTCTCCAGGTGCAGCG
>JADLHF010000122.1 GCA_020848935.1 Acetobacteraceae bacterium | reverse complement strand
TGTCCATGGCGGTGTCCATGGCGGTGTCCATGGCGGTGTCCATGGCGGCGCCCTGGCGGAGCAGCAGGCCCCAGGCGGCGGCGGCGAGGAGGAGCAGCACGGCGAGGATGACGGCGCGCTGGACGGCGAAGGCCCGTGCCGGGGTGGCGTTCATGATCGAGACTCCGGTGGCCGGGCGGCGTGCCGGGTGCGGCATGCCGCCCGGCTGGCGGTCAGTTCGACCAGGCGATGGGCGCGTAATGGCCGTTCCTGCCGGAATTGTCCCAGCGCATGCCGTGGTCGGTGTAGGTGCTGCCCTTGCTCCCGACGGCCATGGCCATCCTGTCCGGGGCGACGGGGTGGCCGAGAGCGCCCCAGATTTCGCCGCTGGGGTGCATGCTGCCGACGGGTTCGACGGCCATCTGCATGATGCCGGGGATGGTCACCGCGCGACTGTTGCCGGTGACGGTGTAGGTGATGGGGACCTTCCTGGGGTCCAGCATCTTGCCGATCAGCGGGGCGAAGGCGGCCATCGGGCCACCTTCGGCGCCGGTGAAGATGGTGCCGAGGGCGGCGGCCTGGGCCTCGGTGGCGCGTTCGTCGATATAGGCGGCGGCGGTCCAGTTGCCGGCGCCCATGGCGCCGGGGGTGTGGGCGATGACGGCGACGTTCAGGCCGTCCAGCGCCAGGTCGCCGTATTTGCCGCGGTCGATATGGAAGACGAGCGCCACGTCGCAGACGTCGCGGGTCGGCTTGGCGGTGAGCGGGGCGGCGGGGGAGACGAGGCAAGGGCAGACGACGTCGCAGTTGCAATTCTCGAAGTAGTCGCCGGTGAGAGTCCACTTGGTTTGTGTGGGCATTGTTGTTTCCCTCCCAGATGGGGCGGCGGAGGCTAGCAGATCGGGGTCGGATCGGGGAATTGACTTGCGCCGGCGCTCACGACGTTTTGAAGCCGATTGCGGCAGGGGCGCCGTCGCTGGCGGGATCGGGACCCGCGAGCGCCGGACGTCCGGGCCGGTGAAGATGTCCGCTCCGGCGGCGGAGCCGGTGGCCGGACCCGCGGCAGGTCGTCGCGGCTTGACTTGTCCAGATTCGGATATTAGATACTGATCCGGAGGATCCCGCCATGCGCCACGCCCATTCCCCCGCCCTGCACCAATCCGCCCCGCCGCCGCTGGATGCATCCCGCTTCACCGCGGCCAACCGGCGGCGCCTGAGCGGGCCGGCGATGCGGAGCTTCATCGCCATCGCCGATCGCTGGGCCCTGACCCAGGAGGAGCGGCTGCTGGTGCTGGGATTGCCGTCGCGCTCGACCTACTATGGCTGGGCGCGGGCGGCGCGCGAGGGCGACGATCTGACACTGCCGACCGATACGCTGCTGCGCATCTCCGCCGTGCTGGGAATCCACAAGGCGCTGCGCATCCTCTTCGCCTCCGATCAGGATGGCATCCGATGGCTGCGCGATCCGCACGCGGCATTGCCGTTCGCCGGCCAGCCGCCCATCGCGCTGGTCCTCGGCGGCACCCAGGATGGGCTGATGCTGGTGCGCCGCTTCCTCGACGCGGCGCGGGGCGGGCTGTTCATGGCGCCCAACGCCCTCGATGACCGCGCGCCGGCCCTGACGGATGCGGACATCGTCTTCGCGTGAGCGACGCCGCCGTCACCGCGGCGCCGTCGCCGGCCTGGCGGCTCATCCCGTCGCGGTTCCCGCCGATCCCGGCCTTCGACACGGTGGCGTCGGCGGCCGACCTCGAGGCGGTGATGGAGCTGGAGGGCTGGACCAATGACCGCCTCGTCGCCGAGCGGCGCGCGCGGCTGCCGCGCGAGGAATTCCTCTATGGCGCACCGAATTCCAGCGTCGTCATGGCCTCATTCCTCCATGCCGCGCCGGGCGGGTCGCGGTTCAATGGGCCGGAACTCGGCGCCTGGTACGCCGCGGCGGCGCTGACCACCGCCGTGGCCGAGGTGGCGCACCATCTCCGCCGCGAGGCGGCGGCGCGCTCGGCCACGGAGATGCGCCGCACGTTCAGGAGCTACAGCTGCCGGCTGCTGTCGCACGACTACCGCGACATCCGCGGGCAGCAGGGGCTCCGCGCGGACCTCTATGCTGCGCGGAGCTATGCCGCATCGCAGGTGTTCGGCGAGGCCGTCCGGTCGGCGGGGCATGCGGGCATCGTCTACGACAGCCTGCGCCATCGGGGCGGCACCAATGTCGTCGCCTTCCGTCCGCGGCTGGTCGTGGAGGTGACCCAGGCCGATCACTACGACCTCATCGTGCCGATCCAGGGCCGGGTCGTCGCGCGGCGACTGACCGCGGAGCCCTAAGCCACGATACCAATCCGCGACATGGCCGACCCTTCTGGCCGCTTCGCGGGTTGGCATCGCGCGCTAGGCAAGGGCCCGTGGCGGCCCGCGCTGGCCCATGAATCCAGGAAAGGGCAGGGCTTTGCCCTGCATCCACCAAAGGCCGAAGGCCTTTGGAATCCCGTTACTTTCCAGATAGATGAGGTCCAGGAGCCGCGGCGGCCTGGGGTGGGGCATCGGGCAATCATCGCGACGTTCATGACGGTGCGCCCCGCGGCGACGGGCCCAGGAGGAGGTCGTCGCGGATGCAGGCGGTGACGTGGCCCGGCGAGATCTCCCGCAAGGCCGGCCGGCCGGCGGCGCAGGCGGGCTGGGCGTAGCGGCAGCGCGTGCGGAACGCGCAGCCGGAGGGGGGATCGATCGGGCTCGGGATGTCGCCGGCGAGCAACGCGCGCTGGCCGCGGCGGCGAGGGTCCGGCACCGGGGCGGCGGCGAACAGCGCCTCGGTATAGGGGTGCTGCGGGCGGGCCAGCACCTCGCGCGTCGGCCCGACCTCGACGATGCGGCCGAGATACATCACCGCGATGCGGTCCGAGATGTGGCCGACAACGGCAAGGTCGTGGGCGATGAAGAGGATGGCGAGCCCGAGATGGGCCTGCAGCTCGAGCAGCAGGTTGACCACCTGGGCCTGGATCGACACGTCCAGTGCCGAGACCGGCTCGTCCGCGACCAGGAAATCTGGCCGCAGGATCAGCGCGCGGGCAATGCCGATGCGCTGGCGCTGTCCGCCGGAGAATTCGTGCGGGTAACGCTCGGCCGCGCCGCGGGGCAGGCCGACCAGCTCCAACGCCTCGGTGATGGCGGCCGCGCGCTCGGCGGCGTCGCCGCGCCGGTGCACCACCAGCGGCGCACCCACGATGTTGCGCACGGTCATGCGCGGATTGAGCGAGGCGAAGGGGTCCTGGAAGACCAGTTGCATGCGCGGCCGGATCGGGCGCATGGCGCGGCGGGAGAGGTTCGTGATGTCGACGCCGCCGAACAGGATGCGCCCGGCATTGGGCGCCAGCAGCCGCAGCACGGCGCGGCCGAGCGTGGTCTTGCCGCTGCCGGACTCGCCGACCACGCCCACGACCTCGCCGCGGCCGACGGTGAGCGAGACGCCGTCCAGCGCGCGCAGCCGGGCCTGGCGGGCGAACAGGCCGGCGGTGCGTACCGGGAACCATTTCTCGAGGTCCTCGACCGACAGCAGCGGCGCGCCGGTCATGCCAGCGCGCCTTCGACGATCTCCCGCCAGCGCAGGCACCGCACCAGGCGGCCGGCACCGGCCGGCTCGGCCGGCGGCACGGCGCTGTCGCACCGGCCGGCAACGGCATGGGTGCAGCGCGGATGGAAGGCGCAGCCCGGCGGCAGGCGCTGCGGATCGGGAACGTTGCCGGGAATCGCGCGAAGGCCCTGGCGGACCGGGGCGAACGGATCGAGCAGCGGGACGGAGGCCAGCAGGCCGGTGGTGTAGGGGTTGAGCGGCCGGTCGAACAGATCCAGCACCTGGGCCTGCTCCATTGCGCGGCCGGCGTACAGCACCAGCACGCGGTCGGCGATCTCGGCGACCACGCCGAGATTGTGGGTGATGAAGATCACCGCCATGCCGCTCTGGCGTTGCAGATCGGCGAGCAGTTCGAGGATCTGCGCCTGGATGGTGACATCCAGCGCCGTTGTCGGCTCGTCGGCGATCAGCACATCCGGGTCGCATGACAGCGCGATGGCGATCATCACCCGTTGGCGCATGCCGCCGGAGAGCTGGTGCGGGTAGCTGGCCAGCCGCTGGCGCGGTTCGGGGATGCCGACCCGCTCCAGCAGCCTGACCGCCGCCTCCAGCGCCGCGCCGCGGCTGGCGCCGCGATGGTGGACCAGCGCCTCGGCGATCTGCTCGCCGATCGGGTGCACCGGATTGAGGCTGGTCATCGGCTCCTGGAACACCATGGCGATGCGGTCCCCGCGCACCCGGCGCATGCCCTCCGGGGCGAGCGCCAGCAGGTCGGCCGGGGGGCCGCCACCGGAGGGGCGGAACAGCACCCGCCCGCTCACCTCGCAGCCCGGCGCGGGGGGCAGCAGGCGCATCAGCGCCAGGCTGGTAACGCTCTTGCCGCTGCCGGATTCGCCGACGATGGCGAGCGTCTCGCCCCGGCGCACCTCGAATGACAGCTGGTCCACCGCCGTCAGCATGCCCGATTCCGCGCGGAAGCGGACGCTCAGCGCTTCGACCGCGAGCAGCGGCGGTTCAGAGCCCGGCATTGGGGCGCAGCCGGCTGCCGTCGACCATGCGGGCGTAGCGAAACGGCGTGGGATCGACGATCGGCGGCGCGCCGCTCAGCAGGTCGGCGGCCAGCCGCCCGGCCGCCGGACCGATGCCGAAGCCGTGGCCGGAGAAGCCGGTGGCGATGAAGAAGCCGGGCAGGCTGGGTACCGCATCGATCACCGGCACCGCATCGGGGCTCGTCTCGATCATGCTGCCCCAGGAACGTTCGATCCGCGCCGACTCCGCCGCCGGGAAGCTGGCCTTGAAGCGGGCCAGCCCGCCCTCCAGCAGCGGCAGGTCGGGCGGCGGGTTGAGCACGCGCACCGCCTCGAAGGGGCTGGCGGCATCGAGCGCCCATTTGCCGGAGGCGAACAGCGCGGTGAAGAACTCCGGCCCCAGGCGCAGCTTCAGCTTGGCCCGCCGCGCGAGAAGGGTCGGCCAGAAATCGCCGAGATAGCGGAAGGCGTCCGGTGTGATGGGGAATGTGCCGGTGCCGCTCATCGCCACGATGTAGCCCCCGTCCAGGGTGCGGCGGCAGGAGAAGCCGGGGGTGGAGAGGTTCAGGCCGACCACCTCGGGCACCGCGGTGGTTTCCAGGACCGACGCGCGCACCGAAAGCTGCGGCAGGCGGATGCCATGGCGGCGGCAGAACATGGTTGTCCACGCCCCGCCGGCGCACAGGACGGTTCGCGTGCGGATGGTGCCCTTCTCGGTCACCACCATGGCGACCGCGCCGGCCTCGGTCTCGATGCCGCGCGCCGCGCAGCCCTGATGGATCGTCGCACCGCGCCGGCGTGCCGCCGCGGCGATCGCGGGCACTGCCTTGCTCGGCTCGGCCCGCCCGTCGCTCGGCGTGTGCAAGCCGCCGCGCCATGTCTGGCTGCTGCCCGGCAGCAGGGCCGCCACCTCGGCCGTGCCCAGCACGTGGCTGTGCACCTGCTGGGTGCCGGCATATTCGGCCCAGCGCTCCCACTGGGCGAGCTGCGCCTCGTCGTTGCTGACGAACAGCACGCCGCTGCGCACCCAGCCGACATCGGCGCCGATCTCCTCGGCCATGCCGGCCCACATCTCGACGCTCTCCCGCACCAGCGGGATCTCGCCGTGGTCGCGGCCCTGCTTGCGGCAAAATCCCCAGTTGCGGCTGGATTGCTCGGCGCCGACCAGGCCCTTCTCCAGCAGCGCCACCGAGACGCCGCGCCGCGCCAGCCAATAGGCGGCGCTGGCGCCGGCGATGCCGCCGCCGATCACCACCACGTCGGCGGATGCGGGCAGGGCGTCGTCGCTGGGGATGGTGTCGAGCAAGTGGCGCATGGGGTACCTGCACTGGGGGACGGCAAACTCTGCGCCGCTTGCGCCACGGGTGTAAACCTCCGCGCCGGCTGGGCCGCGCGTGTAAACCCAAAATATCCGCGAAGTTGCTGCGAAGTCCGCACCCATCGGATGGTATGCGTTGACCTCGCGACGGACCGGGCTGTAGGCTCGATCGGCTGGAACCGGAGGGTTTGATGGCATATCCCGCGCTTCCCTCGCTTGATCGCCGCGCGCTGCTCGGTGTTGCCGGTGCAGCCCTGTTGGGAACGGGGGCGCGGGCGCAGGGAACGGCCAAGCCGCCCCCGGCGCCGAAAGGCCAGGTCATCGTCGGCCTGTCGCAGGAGCCGACGCGCTTCAATCCGCTGATGCCGGCGATCGAGGTGGACCAGGGTGTCTGGTGGAATCTGTTCAGCCCGCTGTGGAACGTGCTGCCGGACGGGACGTTCAGCGCGGTGCTGGCCAAGGAGGTGCCGAGCCTGGCCAATGGCGGCATCTCCGCCGATGGGCTGAACTGGCGCGTCAGGCTGCGCGACGACGTGAAGTGGCATGACGGCAAGCCCTTCACCGCCGAGGACGTGAAGTTCACGATCGAGCTTGTCACCAACCCGAAATTCCGCGCCGGCAGCCGCGCCGGGCACGACATGGTGCGCGATCTCACCGTGGTCGGTCCGCACGAGCTGACCTGGAAGATGTCCGCGGCCAACGCGGTGTATATCTCGCGCCTTGCCTGGACCTTCATGGTTCCCAAGCACATCCTGGGGGCGGTGGCCGACCCGAACGATGCGCCCTTCAACAACGCCCCGGTCGGCACCGGGCCGTTCATGTGGGGCGAGCGGGTTGCCGGCGACCATGTGCTGCTGCGCGCCAATCCGCATTACTTCGGCGACGGGCCGTATCTGGAGCGGCTGGTCTTCAAGTACATCCCCGACATGACGGTGATGTACACCCAGTTCCGCACCGGCGAGATCGACTACACCTCGATCCAGGGCATCACGCCGGACCGCTATGCCGAGGCCAGGAAGCTTCCCGGCCGCATCATTTCGGTGAACCCGTCGGCGTCGATCGAGAGCATCACGCCGAACCTGGAAATGCCGCAGGTCTCCGAACTGGCGGTTCGCCAGGCGCTCTATTACGGCATGAACAAGAAGGCGATCATTGACGCGATCTATTACGGATTGCCGACGCCGGCGGAATCGTTTCTGCCGAAGCAGAGCTGGGCCTATGACGCCGGCCTGCCCAAACAGGAATACAGCCCCGCCAAGGCCAACCAGATTCTCGACGCCGCCGGCTGGGTGCGCGGCAGCGACGGCATCCGCAGCAAGGGCGGCGTGCGGCTGGCCTTCACCAACTCCACCACCGCCGGCAACCAGGTGCGCGAGCAGGCGCAGCAGCTGCTGGTCCAGGACTGGAAGGCGATCGGCGCCGCCATGTCGATCAAGAACATGCCGGCCGCCGTGATATGGGGCGACTATTTCCGGCTCTCCAAGTTCGACACGGTGATGGTCGGCGTCACCTTCGGCATCGGCCCCGATCCCGATGTCACCGACCGCTTCGCATCCACCGCCATCCCCGCCAAGGGCGGCTCCGGGCGCAATACCACCCAGTTCGCCAATGCCAAGGTCGACAAGCTCCTGCGCGAGGGCATCGCGGAGTTCGACCTGGCCAAGCGCAAGGCGATCTACGTGGCGATCCAGCAGGAGGTGCGCAACGATCTCGCCATCCTGCCGATGTTCCAGTACGCGACCATCGAGGGCGTCAAACAGGGGCTGGTGGGCTACAAGCCGAACATCAACGCGCTGTCCAACTGCTGGAATTGCGGCAGTTGGTCCTGGGCCAGCTGAGGGCGCGTGGCGGGATACCTCGCGCGCCGGCTCGGCCAGAGCCTGCTGTTGCTGTGGCTTGTCTCGATGATCGCCTTCGCCATCCTGCATCTGGCGCCGGGCGGACCGCTTTCGCAATTCGCACTGACGCCCGGCATGTCGGAGGCGGACATGCAGCGCCTGGCCCATCAGATGGGGCTGGACCGGGCATTGCCGGTGCAATATGCCGAATGGGCCTGGCGGCTGCTCAGCGGTGATTGGGGGCGCTCCTACCGCGACAACCAGCCGGTGCTGCTCGTGATCTTCTCGCATCTCGCGGCGACCTTCGAACTGATGCTGTCGAGCACGGTGATCGCGGTGCTGTTGGGCTCCTGGGTTGGCGTGCTGGGCGCGCTGCGGCGGCATTCGATGTTCGATGCGCTATCCACCGTGGGGGCGATGGTGGCGCTGTCGATCCCGACCTTCTGGTTCGGGCTGATCGTGATTTATGTGTTCTCCGTGAAGCTGGGCTGGCTGCCGGCGGGCAGCCGGTTCACCGTCGGCGACGGCTCGTTCCTCGATTTCCTGCACCATCTCATCGCGCCGTCGCTGGTGCTGGCGCTGGTGACGATCGCGATCTGGAGTCGCTACATGCGGGCGGCCATGCTGGAGGTCATCAACCAGGATTTCGTGCGCACGGCCCGTGCCAAGGGGCTGCCGGAACGGGTGATCCTCACCCGCCACACCATCCGCAACGCCATGCTGCCGATGATCACCATCGCCGGCCTGCAACTCCCCACGCTGCTGAGCGGCGCCCTGGTCACCGAGACCGTGTTCACCTGGCCCGGCATGGGGCGGCTGTTCCTCGATTCCATCTCCTATCGCGACTACCCCACGGTGATGGGCATCCTGATGTGCTCGGCGCTGCTGGTGCTGCTGGGCAACCTGTTGGCCGACCTCTGCTACGCGGTCGCCGACCCGCGCATCCGGCTGGATTGAGATGCCGACCGACGCCGCGCTCGCCGTGCAGCTCGACCAGCCCCCTGCGGGCAGCCGGGCGCTGCGCCGCTTCCGGCGCCACCGCCTGGCGCTGGCGGGGCTGGCAATGATCGTTCTGCTGTCGATGAACTCCGCGATCGGCCCGTGGCTCCTGCCGTTCGACGACCTTTTCATCGACGTCATGCGCCGCTTCGCGCCGCCCTTCGCCGGGGTGCATCTGCTTGGCACCGACGAGCTCGGGCGTGACATGCTGGCGCGGCTGATGATGGCGGGGCGGGTCTCGCTCACCGTGGGCTTCGTGGCGATGCTGCTGTCCACCGCGCTGGGCACGGTGATCGGCGCGGTGGCCGGCTATTACGGCGGGCTGGTCGGCACCGGGTTGATGCGGCTGGTCGACGCGATGCTGTGCTTCCCGGCGATCTTCCTGCTGCTGACCCTGGCGGCCCTGGTGGAGCCGGGGCTGGGCACCATCACCGTGATCGTCGCGCTGACCTCCTGGATGGAGGTGGCCCGCATCGTGGAGGGTCAGATCCGTGCCCTGCGCGAGCGCGATTTCGCCGTCTCCGCCGAGGTGATGGGCGCGTCGGACCGCTGGATCATCTTCCGCGAGTTGCTGCCGAACGCGGTCGCGGCGATCGTTGTCGCGGCCACCCTGATCGTCGCCCGCGCCATCCTGCTGGAGAGCTATATCAGCTTCCTCGGCTATGGCATCCAGCCGCCCACGCCGAGCTGGGGCAACATGCTGAACAACGCGCAGCAGTATTTCGACCGTGCGCCGTGGCTGGCGATCTTTCCGGGCGTGATGATCACGCTCGCCGTCACCAGCTTCAACTTCCTCGGCGACGGCCTGCGCGACGCGCTCGACCCGCGCATGGAACTGCCCTGATCCGTCAACGGCGGCGCGAATTCGGGCTGTCGTGGCGGGTGCGGCGGCCGATCCGCGCTCCGACCCGGCTGCCGGAGGGGCCGCCGACCCGGACAGCGCCTCGACCACGCAGGTATTCGACCGTAGCATCGGCGTGCGCGGGACCCGCGCAGATGCCTGGCCCAAAGGCGAGACAAGGGGAACGCCGCGATGCACGACGAGATCGGCTACGCCAACGCAACCGACCTGGCCGCGCGCATCCGCGCGAAGCAGGTCTCGTCCACCGAGGTGACGCGCGCGATCCTGGCGCGCATCGAGGCCTGTGAGCCCGGGGTCAACGCCTTCGTCATGGTGGATGGCGAGCGGGCGATGGCCACCGCGCGGGCCGCCGATGCGCTGGTGGCGCAGGGCGGTGAACTGCCGCCGCTGCTGGGCGTGCCGGTGACGATCAAGGACCTCTACTGGACCGCCGATCAGCCGACCCGGGCGGGCTCGCACACCACCGGGGTGTTCCGCGCGCCGTTCGACGCGCCGCTGGTGGGGCGGTTGAAGGCGGCCGGCGCGGTCGTCCTGGGCAAGACCACCACGCCGGAATTCGGCTGGAAGGGCGTAAGCCAGAGCCCGCTGACCGGCATCACCCACAACCCCTGGCGCCATGGCTACAATGCCGGCGCCTCCTCGGCCGGGGCGGCGGCCGCGGCGGCGGCGGGGTATGGGCCGCTGCACCAGGGCGGCGATGGCGCGGGCTCCATCCGCATGCCGGCGCATTTCACCGGCGTGTTCGGGCTGAAGACCTCCTACGGGCGGATCGCCCAGCACCCGGTGCCGACCGGCGACTACAGCAGCGGCCCCGGCCCGATCACGCGCTCGGTGGCCGATGCCGCGCTGATGCTGCGGATCATGGCCGGGCCGAGCTTCCTCGACCACACCGCCAGCGAGGCGGCGCCGCTCGACTACCCGGCGATGCTGACCACCTCGATGCGCGGCAGGCGTATCGCGTGGAGCCCCGATCTCGGCCATGCCCGCGTCGATCCCGAGGTGGCCGCGCTGACCAAGGCGGCCGCCGCGCGGTTCACCGAGCTGGGTGCCATCGTCGAGGACGTGACACCGGACTGGGGCACCACCGGGCCGGAGCTGATCCGCTTCTTCTGGGCCGCGCATCTGTCGTCCAACCTCGAGAAATTTCCGCAATGGGAGGCGAAGATGGACCCGGGGCTGGTGGCCTGCGCCAAGGAGGGCGCGCGCATCAGCATCGCCGAGTACCAGGCCGCGCGCGTCCGCAAGCACGCCTATATCGCCGCCATCCACCGCTTCATGGAGGGTTACGACTTCCTGCTGACCCCGGCCGTCAGCGTGGCCGCCTTTCCGGCCGACCGGTTGCAGCCGGCGCACTGGCCACAGCACCCTTGGGACTGGATCATGTGGGCGGAATTCTCCTATCCCTTCAACCACGCGGGCAACCCGGCCGCCAGCGTACCCTGCGGCTTCACCTCCGACGGGTTGCCGGTCGGGCTGCAGATCGTCGGGCGGCGGTATGACGATCTCGGCGTGCTGCAGGCCTCGGCGGCGTTCGAGGCGATCGCACCCTGGGCTCAGCACCGGCCGAAGATGGGCTAAGGGAGGGGAACGCCGCCTTCTGGCGGCTGCGCTGCCGGCCGCCTGGCGGGTCCGTGCGCGCATGTCTGCCGGAGACGATTGCCGCGATCAGCCCTTCCAGTGCGGCGCCCTTCCCTTGTACCAGCCTTCGAAATGCATGACCGATAGGATCAGGACAGCCTGGGCTCCGCCCAGACCCGCCTGATCCGGCGCGCGCCTTCGCGCGACGGGCCGAGCCCCTGGACCTCATCTATTTGAAAAACAATGAGATTCCAAGGCCCTGGCCTTGCCTATCCCGCCCCAGCCCCGTGCCGCCCGACCGCTTCCTGCGCCACCCGGCCGATGGCGGCGCTCAGCCCGGTCTGCGCCGCCAGGAAGGTGGTCAGCATCTGCTGCACCTGTTCCCGTTCGGCATTGCCCAGCCGGCCCGGCGGGAACTCCACCGCGACGGCCATCAGCACCGGGGCCAGCCTGGCCCCCTCGATGCTGGCGCGCGCCTGGCGGATGCGTTCGGCCAGGCCCCCCTGGCGCGGCACGCCGTCCAGCCACAGCGCGGTCGCGGACATGGCGGCGGGATCGGAGCCGATGGTCAGGCGCCAGCTGCCATGGGTTTCGCCGGCCATGGCGATGGCGCCGTATTCCATCTCGTCCGATGCGCCCTCGTGGGACAGTTCCCGCAGCGCCTGGGCGATCGTGCCGGGATTGGCGCGGGTGGAGAAGGCCTGCACGGTGACCAGCAGGCGCCACGGGCCGCAGGTGAACACCGCCACGCTGCGCCGGCCGCCCAGGTATGGCGTGGCCGGGCCGGTGGCGCTGCACCCCGCCGCCGCCACCAGCGTGGGCGGTGTTGCGATGCTCACCGGGGCGGCGCGCCCGTCGAGCCAGGCCGAGGTGGCCGCGGCGCTGGTTGCCAGCCCCACCACCAGCACGCCGGCCAGCGCGGCGCGCACCGGCATCGCCAGCCCGCCGGCCGGCGGCGCGGGCGGTGGTGGCGGGCGCGGCGGCTCGGCCTGCTGGTCCTCGCGGAACGGCATGCCGGCCAGGATCAGCAGCAGGATGACGATGGAGAAGAAGATCCAGCCGTACAGCACATGGTCCGCCGCCGCCGCCTCGGCGCTGCCCAGCACCTCGCCCAGCCCCACGATGCCCAGGGCGCGGAACCCGTTGGCCACGATCGGAATGACGATGGATGCCAGCATGAACAGGGCGCGCCGGGTGAAGCTGCGGTAGATCAGCATGGAATACAGCACGCCAAAGGCGATTGCGGCGATCAGGAAGCGCAGCCCGGCACAGGCCTCGGCGACGAAATACCGCCCCGACGGCGTGTCGATCAGGAAGGCGTCGGCATAGAACGGAATGCCCAGCACCTTCAGCCCGACCAGGGTGAAATCGCGCGTGAAGGCCTGCAGCAGCGGCGTGACAAAGGCGCCGAACGGCACCAGGAAATACAGGTACAGCAGCGCCGCCGACATCGCCCACCACACCCGCCAGCCCAGCACCACCAGGAACAGCAGCTGCACGAAGCTCATCGCCACCAGCTGGCGGCCCTCCATGATGCCCAGCCGGTCGGCCGCCAGCCAGGCCAGCACGCCGGGAATGCCCAGCAGCCCCAGCCAGGGCAGCGGCGCCACGCGCAGCCCGGCCAGGCCGTGCCGCCGGTCCCAGGCCAGGTACAGCGCGATCGGCAGCACGAAGAAGCAGTGGCTGTAGGCGGTGGATTCGGTCCACACCTGATAGGCCGCCATCGCCTCGGTGCGGAACACCAGGCCCAGCAGCAGCAGCCCGGCCAGGATCACCAATCCGGCATGGTGCAGCCCCGCGTTGCGCAGGTCCAGCGGCAGCGGCATCGAAACTTGCACGGACATGCGGGTGCTCTACCGTAAAGCCGCCATCGGGGGCAAGGAAGCATCCCCGAAGCGGCCGCTGGCCGGCCGCGGGCGGCGATGATACGAAGGCGGCATGCGCAATGCCACGTACCGACAGGCCGCCATCCTGGTGGGCGGGCTGGGAACCCGGCTGGGAGAGGCCACCCGCGCCACGCCGAAGCCGATGGTGGCGGTCGGCGGCCGGCCGTTCCTGGCCTGGCTGCTGCGCGAACTCTGCCGCTTCGGGGTGGAGGAGGTGGTGCTGCTGGCTGGCCACCTGTCCGACACGCTGCGCCAGGGCGTGGCCGCCATCGCCGAAACCCTGCCGCGGCCGCTGCGGCTGGTCTGTTCGGACGAGCCGGTGCGCGCCGGCACCGGCGGCGCGCTGTTCCACGCCAGCCACCTGTTGGATGCGCGCTTCATCCTGTGCAACGGCGATTCCTGGTTCGACGGCAATCTCGCCGCCGCCCTGGCCGCCGCCGCCGCCGACCCGGACGAGGTGGTGGCGCGCATGATCGTGCGCCAGGTGCCCGACGCCGCGCGCTATGGCGTGGTCAGCCTTGACGGCGCGGTGGTGCGCGGCTTCGCCGAGCGCGGCGATGCCGGCGGCGGCGCGATCAACACCGGCATCTACCTGCTGGACCGCCGCGTGCTGGACACCCTCGCCCCGGTCTGCTCGCTGGAGCGCGAGGTGCTGCCGGCATTGGCGGCGCGCGGCCTGGTGCGGGCCACGCGCGGCGAGGGCCATTTCATCGACATCGGCATCCCCGAGGACCTCGCCCGCGCGCAGCACGAGATCCCGCGCACCCTGCGCCGCGGCGCGCTGTTCCTGGACCGCGACGGCACCATCAACATCGACCATGGCTGGGTCGGCAGCCGCGACCGGTTCGAATGGATCGCCGGCGCGCAACAGGCGATCGCCGCGGCCACCGCGGCCGGGCTGCATGTCTTCGTGGTCACCAACCAGTCCGGCGTGGCGCGCGGGCGGTATGACGAAGCGGCGGTGCAGGCGCTGCATGGCTGGATGGCCGAGATGGTGCGCCGCGCCGGCGGCACGATCGACGATATCCGCTACGCCCCGCATCATCCCGATTTCGGCCCCCCGGCACCGGCGCATCGTGCCGACTGGCGCAAGCCCGGCGCCGGCATGCTGCATGACCTGATCCGGCGGTGGGAGGTGGACCCGGCCCGCAGCCTGCTGGTGGGCGACCAGCCCAGCGACATCGCCGCCGCCACCGCCGCCGGGATTGCCGGCCATCGCTTCCCCGGCGGCGACCTGGCCGCCTTCATCGCCCCGCTGCTGCCGCCGGGCGGGCCGCGTTCATGATTTCTATCGGGTTCGGTGGCACAAGGGCCAAGCCCATCGCCACCGTACAGGGAGTCCGCCAGCCATGACCGAACGGCCCGTCATCGTGCGCGCCCGCGCGCCGCTGCGCCTCGGCCTGGCCGGCGGCGGCACCGACCTCAGCCCGTATTGCGACACCCATGGCGGCGCCATCCTGAACAGCACCATCGCGCGCTACGCCCATGTCTCGATCGCGCCCTCGCCGGACGGGCGGGTGCATTTCCGCGCCCGCGACATCGACCATGAGGAAAGCTTCGAGTGCGACGAAGCCCGCGTGGCCACCGGCAGGCTCGCCATCCACGGCGGCGTCTGGCGGCGCATGGTGGCGCAGTTCCGCGGCGGCACGCCCGGCGCCTGGACCATCACCACCCATGTCGATGCCCCGCCGGGTTCCGGCCTCGGCTCCTCCTCGGCGCTGGCGGTGGCGCTGGTGGAGGCATTCCGCACCCTGCTGGCGCTGCCGCTGGGGCTGTACGACGTGGCCCACCTGGCCTATGAGATCGAGCGCATCGACCTCGGCCTGGCCGGCGGCAGGCAGGACCAGTACGCCGCGGCCTTCGGCGGCACCAATTTCATGGAGTTCCTGTCCCAGGGCCGGGTGATCGTGAACCCGCTGCGCGTCTCACGGCCGCACATGAACGAGCTGGAGAGCGCGCTGGTCACCTGCTTCACCGGCGTGTCGCGCAGCAGCGAGCAGATCATCGAGGAGCAGCAGCGCGGCATGGCCGATGCCGGCGGCCCGGCGCTGGACAGCCTGCACCAGCTCAAGCAGGACGCCATCGACATGAAGCAGGCGCTTCTGCACGGCGAGATCGCCGCGCTGGCCGCCATCCTCAACCGCTCCTGGATCGCCAAGCAGCGCACCGCCGCGGGCGTCTCCACCGCGCGCATCGACGAGCTGTTCCGCGTGGCCATGGCCAACGGCGCCACCGCCGGCAAGGTCTCCGGCGCCGGTGGCGGCGGCTTCATCATGTTCCTCGCCCCGCCCGAGGCGCAGGTGCGCCTGATCCGCGCCCTGACCGCGGCCGGCGGCGTGGCGAGCCCGGTGCATTTCACCAGCGAGGGCGCGGAGTCCTGGATCACGCCGGGGTAGCAAGCAAGACGTTCTTTTTTGAAAAAAAGAACCAAAAAACTTTCATTCCTTGGATTATGAGGGCACGCCGCCGCCATCCGATGAACCAGTCATGAAGTTTTTTTGCTTCTTTTTCTTCAGAAAAAGAAGATCTTCCTTCTATTCTTCCGGCGCGCTTCCATCCTTGGCAACCACACCCGCCAGCACCGTATCCAGCCCGGCGAACACCCCGTCCCAGGAATAGCCTTGTTCGGCCATTGCGCGGGCCGCCTGGCCCAGCCCGGGGTGGCGGCCATCCAGCACCTCGGCCACCCTGGCCGCCATCGCCTCCGCCCCGTCGGCCACCAGCACGTCGCGGCCGGGGATGGCGACGAGCCCCTCGAAAGCCTGCGGCGAGGCCACGACCGGGCGCCCCATGGCCATTGCCTCCAGCACCTTGTTCTGGATTCCGCGGGCGACCCGCAACGGCGCAACGGCGACGGCGGCACCGGCCAGGAATGGCCGCACATCCGCCACCCGCCCGGTCACCTCAACGCCTGGCAGCGCGGCCAGGGCCCGCACCGCCGGCGTCGGGTTGGCGCCCACGATGGTGAACACCGGCGCGGGGCGGCGCGCGCGCAGCAACGGCATCACCTGCCCGGCGAACCACGAAGCGGCCTCGGCGTTGGGGGGATAGTCCATGTGTCCGGTGAACACCAGGCGCGGCGCCGCGTCGCCATACGGCGAGGCAAAGCGATGGCCAGGATGGAAATAGTCGAGATCGACACCGTTGTTCACCGCAACCACCCGTCCGCGCGTGGCCGGCGCCAGGGCGGCGAAGCGCGCGCATTCCGGTTCGCTGACCAGCAGCGCGAGGTCGGCCGCCAGCACCGCCCGCGTTTCATAGGCCAGCAGCGTGCGTGCCTCCCGCCGCCAGACCAGGCGCATCGGCCAGGTCCCTTCGCGGCCATAGGTGGCGAATTTCTCCGAATCGACATCCACCATGTCCAGCACCAGCCGGCCCGGTCCGCCCGGCAGGAAATACTCGGCCATGGGCGTGGAACAGGCGAAGCGCAGCGCCACGTCCCGCTCGGCCTGCATGCGCCGCACCCAGGCGGCAAGCCCGGCATGGCCATAGTAATCCACCATCATCGGCCGCCCCGGCCGCAGCCGCGCCACCGCGCGCAGCTTCTGCATCCGCGGCCGCACCGCGAAGCACGCCACCTCGCCGCACACCTCGCGCACCGCATCCATGTGGCGCGCATCGTCGGGGTTGTCGGACAGGCAGCCCAGATGCACCCGCCAACTGCGCGCCAGGTGGCGGATCAGGTTCCAGCTGCGGATCTTCTCGCCCTTGTCCGGCGGATAGGGGAAGCGGTGGGCGAGGAACAGCATCTCCCGCATCGCCACGCCCTAGCCCAGCCCGCGCACGATATGCGGCCCGATCAGGTTCGCCACCGGGATCGGCAGCCGCTTCCACGCCGCGATGAACAGGCGGTATTTCGGGTTCAGCGGATTGATGTCGGGAATCGCCGCCCCCGGCGCCAGGCGGAAGCGATAGGCCAGCGGCGCCGGCTCGAACCCCCAGTTCTTCTTGAAGGCATAGGCGCCGGTGCCGGTCTTGCTGCGGCCGAAATCGAACAGCCGGAAGCCGCGGGCGGCGGCGCGGCGCATCACCTCCCAGTACATGAAATCGTTGCCGTAGCGCTCGCGCGCCGCCCGCACGCCGCCGCCGTAGTACGGCAGCACCTCGTCGCGGAAGTGGAAGTTCATCACCGAGGCGATGGCGTCGGGCCCGTCCAGGATGGTGACGATATCCGCCGCCGCGCCGAAGGCGGCCATCAGGATGTCGAAATACCGCCGCGCGAACACCGGCGTGCCCAGGTTGCGCACGCTCTCGGCATAGATAGCGTGCAGCCGGGCGGCGTCGCGGTCGATCGTGGAGGTCAGGCCCAGCCCGATGCCCTTGCGCACCATCGCCCGCTGCTTGCGCGGGATCGCCTTCAGGTTGGCGTCGTCGTCGCCGCTGATCGGCTTGCGGAAGATCACGTACAGGTCGGATCTGGCCGGCCAGTCGGCGGGGTCCAGCCAGCCCTCGGGCGGGGCATGCAGGAAGCGGAATTCCAGCACCTTCACGCTGCCCTGGCGCATCACCCCCTCGGCATGGGCCACCAGGGCGGCGAAGGCCTCGGCATCGGCGGCCAGCGGCCCGCCATTGACGCAGAACGGCGCCGAGATCAGCGAATCGCCGAACAGCAGCGTGCGCACCCGCGCCAGCGGCAGCACACCCACCACCGCCCCGTCGCGCTCGGCCAGCACGTAGTGGGTGGCATGGCCGAAGGCCCGCGCGATCACCCCGCGCCAGGCGGCCAGATGGAAGAACGTGCCCTGGGGATGCGCCAGCACGAAGCCGTCCCAGGCCGCCGCCAGGGCGGCCCCATCGGCGGCGGAGGCGTCGTCGAGCGCGCGCAGGCGAATGCTCATGCCGGCGGCGCGATCAGGCTGCGGAGGCAAGGGCGGGCGCGGATGCCGCCAGTTCGGGGAACACCTGGTCCACCCGCCCCCAGGCGAAATCGCGCAGCAGCAGTTCCAGCCGCGGCGCGGTGCGCGACAGGTTGAGGTAGTGGCGGAACCGCGACAGCCGCCCGGCGCCGGCAATGCGCGGCTGGGCGGGATCGATCTCCCAGGGATGGGTGTAGAACATGCCGCCGCGCTGCTCGGCGCGGTTGAAGCCGGCCAGCATGCGGCGGAACACGGCATAGGGCAGCAGGCGGAAATACCCGCCGCCGGCGCAGGGCAGGTTGTGCCCGCCCAGCCGCAGGGTGGTCATCGGCACCTCCCACAGCGCGCCCTCGGCCACCCCATGGGCAAAGCGCGGCGCATTGGGCGCGCCGTACAGGTCGTGGCGCACGGGATAGACGCTGGAGCTGTAGCGGTGCCCGGTCTCGGCCAGGATGGCATAGGCCCACGGCGTGTCCGCCCCGATCGAGAAGGTCGGCGCGCGGTAGCCGGCCACCGCCACCCCGCCGGTATCCTCCAGCAGGTGCCTGGCGCGGGTCACGTCCTGGCGGAAGGCCTCGGCCGACAGGGTGGGCACGCGGGCATGGCCATGGCCGTGGCTGGCCAGCTCGTGCCCGCCGGCGACGATGCGCCGCACCAGCGCGGGATGCCGCTCGGCCACCCAGCCCAGGGTGAAGAAGGTGGCCTGCACGCCGGCGCGGGCGAACTGTTCCAGCATGCGGTCGGTATTCGCTTCCACCCGGCTGGGGAAACCGTCCCAGGCCTCGCGCGCAATCGTGCCGGCGAAGGCCTCGACCTGGAAGTAGTCCTCCACATCCACCGTCATGGCATTGCGCAAGCGCGGCGCCGGCACGCTCACGACAGGCCGCTGCGCTGCTGGCCGAAGCCGCCGAACACGTCCATCAGCCGCTGGAACACCCGCTCGCGCCGCGCCACGATCTCCTCCAGCGCCTCGATCCGGCGCAGCAACTCGGCATGGCTGCGCCCGGCCTCGCCGCCGCCGGCCAGGGCAGGGCGCAGCGGGATCACCTCGGCCCCCAGCTCGCTCTCCCCCACCCCCTCGCCGCCGCCTTCCAGGTCGGCGCGCAGTTCCTCGGCGGTGGCATCCACCACGCGGGCGTCGATGTCGTGCGATTCCTCCAGCGCGGCATACAGCAGCACCCGCGCCGCCAGCCGGTTGATGCGGCGCGGCACGCCGCCGGTGTGGCGGAACACCGCGGCAAAGGCGGCATCGCTCCATGCCGGGTCGCCCCGCCAGTCCACCTCGGCCAGCCGGTGCTCGATATAGCCGCGCGTCTCCTCCTCCGACAGCGGGCCGAGATGGTAGGAGGCGAGCACGCGCTGGCGCAGCTGGTCCAGGTCGGGGCTGGCCAGCTTGCGGCGGAACTGCGGCTGGCCCAGCAGGATGGTCTGCAACGAGGCCTGGCCGTCCTCGGTCATGTTGGAGAGCATGCGCAGCTCCTCCAGCGCGGCCAGGGTCAGGTTCTGCGCCTCGTCCACCACCAGCAGGCAGCGCCGCCCGGCGGCACGGTGTTCCACCAGCATCTCGCCGAACAGGCGCAGCAGCGTCGCCTTGTCGGTGGCATCGGTCTGGATGCCGAAGGCGGCCATGGTCAGGCGGAACAGGTCGTCGTTGCTCACCTGCGTGGTGTTGATCCGCGCCAGGGTATAGGTCTCGCGGTCCAGTTCGGACCACAGCCGCTCCACCAGCGTGGTCTTGCCGGCGCCGACCTCGCCGGTGACGATGACGAACCCCTCGCCCTGCGACAGGCCGTAGATCAGATGCGCGATGGCGCGGCCATGGCCGCGGCTGCTGAAGAAGAAGCGGCTGTCCGGCGTCAGCTGGAACGGCATGCCGGAGAAATTGTAGAAGCGTTCGTACATGTTCTTCCTGCGGCTTCCCTGCAACTGCCCAAGGCCGGCCCCGCCGGGCCGGGGGGCCGATCAGAACGTCTTCTGCACCCCGAGGCTGATCAGGTTGGCCTCGTAGCCGAACCCTGCCTGGTTGGAGCTGGATCGCGTGTGGGTATAGGCGGCGCGGGTGGTCAAGGTCTCCGACAGCGACCAGTTCAGCCCGGCGGTGAAGGTGATGATGCTCTGGCTGACACTGGCCGCCGACCCGGCGGTGCGCTCGCCGTAGCTGGCCTGGGCATTGCCGCGCACCCCCGGCCACAATTCGCGCTGCCAGCCCAGCGTGGCGTTGAGGTAGCTGGTCGAGGGCGGTCCGCCCGGCGCGTCGCCGCTCAGCGTCTGCCGCTCGTCGCGGTTCAGCGTGACGGTGAAGACATCGACATCGCCGGTCAGCACGCCGCTGAGCGAGACCCGCCGCACCCGCGCCAGCCCGCCCTGCGCGCCGGCGAAGTTGTTGGTCAGGATCACCGGCATGCCGGTCTTCGGGTCGATGGTGATGCCGCTGGCGCTGAGCTGGGTGCGGGTGGAGGCGTATTGCAGCTCCTCCGCCGCATTGGCCATCGCCTCGGAATAGGACAGGGTGACCCGGGTGCGCGCGGTCGGCGCGGTCGAGCCCTCGAAGCTGTAGGCGCTGCCGCCGTCGCGATAGCCGTAGCGCGCCGTCATGCTGGTATCGGGCCCCGGCGTCCAGCGCCCGCCCAGGCTCCAGATGGCGCCATTGATCCGCAGCGGGTTGGTGCCGCCGTATTTCACGTCCTGGTGCCCCAGCTGGGCCAGGACGGTGAAATCGCGCGTCAGCGCGTAGCCGAGGTCGAGGTTCTCGCTGTTGCGATGGGCGTTCTTCAGCACGCCCGGCCCGTCATAGGCGGTTCGGTTCACGCTGACGGTGAAGTTGAAGCGGCCGAAATCCTGGCCCGAGGTGAACGAGGCATCGGTGGTGTTGGTGATGCGGTCGCCGCTTGCCACCGCCGGCGCGAACGGCGTGTTCTGCGCCAGGCCCTGGCCGGTGATGCGCTGGAACGCGTAGCTGTGGCTCAGCTCGGCCGTGCCGGTATCGGCGAAGGTGTGGCGCAGCAGCGGGCCGACCGAGAAGCTGGAGGTCTGCACCCGGTCCTGGCGTGACAGTTGCCCGCCGGTGCCGCCGCCCAGCCCGCCGGCACGCGAATACTCCGTGGCATAGGCCGAGGCGTTGAGGAACAGCAGGTCCTGGAAGATGGTCGCCCGGCCGTTGGCGTTGAGATTCTGCGCCACCGAGTTCTGCCGCGCATTGTTCATGAACGAGCGCAGCTGCGGCGCATAGGACAGCGAGCCGGTCAGCCGCTGGCTGGCACCCTGCACCAGCAGGCTGGGCGTGATGGTGGTCATCACCTCCGACGACGCCCGCACCCCGCCCACGCCCAGCGCCCGCGCATTGTCGGTGGCCAGCACGTCCAGCCCGATGCCCGGCGTGAAGGTCCAGTTGCGCGCGCCCACCGGGGGAACATCGGCCGGGCCGTAGGCGCGCTCGAAGGTCTTGCGCAGGTCGCCCAGCTCCACCGGCACGCCCATCTGCGGCGCCAGCTGCGCCTGCGCCGGCAGGCAGGCGCCCGCCGCCAGGGCCATTCCAAGCGCCGGCGCCTGGGCGTGGCGGCGCCGGCCGGGGCACGGGCGCGGGGCGTCAGGCTGGGTCATGGCCGTACAGCATGCTGGTTCACTCGCTCGTGCCGGGGGCACCAGCCGCGTCCGGCCGCACCCTCCATGGATTTCGGACCCGATCCTAATGTGAAGTCTCAGGAGTAGGAACCAAAATAATGGTACGCCCCGAACGTGTAGCTGGTGGTCACCCGGATCTTGTTCAGCATCAGCGTGATCGTGGCGCAGGCCTTGATCAGGTCCAGCGCCGCCAGCACCTCGGAACGCTGCGTCCGCTCCGCCTCCACCACCATCACCACCTGGCCAACCAGCGGCGCGATCGTGCTGGGGTCCGAGGTGGAAAGGCAGGGCGGGGCGTCCAGGATCACGATATGGTTGGCATAGCGCCGGCCCAGCCGCTCGATCAGCGCGGTGATCGGGCGGGCCACCGTGCCCTCGGCGCCGCCTTCCAGCGAATCGATGCGGCGCACGCCCACCGGCAGGATCGACAGGTTGGGGATGACGGTGCGCACCACCGTGTCCTCGATGCGCAGGTTCGGCGTCAGCGCCAGGTCGATCAGCCCGGGCCGGTCGCCGATGCCCAGCTGGTCGGACAGCGCGTTCTGCTTGGCATCGACATCCACCAGCAGCACGTCGCGCTGGGTGTGCTGGGCGATGCTGCCGGCCAGGTTCAGCGCGGTGAAGCTCTTGCCCTCGCCGGGGCGCGCGCTGGTCACCATCACCAGGTTCCCCGCGCCACGGCCGGGGGTGTAGCTGCCGCGCACCGAGCGCAGCACCTGGCCGACCGCGACGCGGAACTCCTCGGAAATGCGGGTGCGCGCCTTGCGCCCCACCACCAGGCCGGAACGCTCCAGCGACACCAGGTCCAGCGTCAGCGGCGCCGGCACCATGGTGTCCAGGTTCATCCCCGGCGCGGGCGCCAATTCGTCGCGCCGTGCCTCCCGGCGGGGGGCGCGCTCGCCGGCCGGGCGATCCAGCACCATCGCGCCAGCCTCCGCGGGGGCGTCGGTCGCGGGGGCATCGGCCGCGGGGGCGTCGGCCGCGGGGGCATCGGTCGCGGGGGCATCGGCGGCGGCCTCCCGCGCATCGGCCGCGGCGGCGTGTGGGGCATCCCCGTCAGCGACCGGCGCCGCGGGAGGCACCATCGATGATGGCTCCCCGGCGGTGACCGGCGGCGGCGGCGGCACCTCGGCGGTCACCGGCGGCGGCGGCGGCATGGCGGGGGCCGCGGGCGCGGCGCGGCGCGTCTCGCCCGCGGCATCGGGGTTGGCGCCAAGCCCGGCGACGCCGCCCAGGCGGGCGGCCAGCCGTTCAGCCAGGTGGTCGGGTCCCAGTGCCATGGTCTAGAGCGGCCCCCCCTGCCGGATCAGCCGGAGCAGCAATCCGCCATAGATCCCCAGCAGGATCGCAATCGCGAAGGTGAACGACAGCACCGAGATGATCCGCGTGCTCGGCGAGGTCACCGCCACCATCGAGATGCTGCCGGCCACCGGCAGGCCGATGTCGCGCAGCTCGTCCAGCGTGTGGAACGACTGGTCGAACTGCGCCAGCAGCAGCGCCAGCCCGGTGCCCAGCGCGATGGCGGCCACCAGCACGGCGCTGGTCAGCAGGGCGCGCTTCGGCTCCACCGCATTCTGCGGCACCTGCGGCGGATCGATGATCTGGATCTTGATCTTGTCGGCATCGGCCTCGGCGGCGGCCCCGATGCGCATCGATTCGCGCCGCGCCAGCAGCTCCTCGTAGTTCTTGCGCAGCACGTCGTAGTCGCGCGTGAGGTTCATGAATTCGGCCTGCAGGCCCGGTGCGCCGCGGGCGATCTCCTCCAGCCGGTTGCGCTCGCGCGTGGCGTCGGCCAGCTGGCGCTGCATCGAGGACAGGGCGGATTCCGATTCCACCAGCCGGACCTTCAGCTGCTCGTACACGGGGTTGGGCTGCGAGCGGCTGCCCGGCGCGGCACCGGGCTTGCCGTCGGTGGCCTTGGCCACGCGCGCAGCCTCCCGCGCCGAGGCCTCGGCCTCCTGCACCGCCTTGCTGCGCTGCGCCTCCAGCTCCTTCTTCGCCATCACCACGTCGGGGTGGTTGTCGGTATAGACCAGCCGCAGCCGGTCCAGCTTGGCCTGGGCTTCGTCCAGCCTCGCCTTGGCCGGTCCGCTCAGGTTGCCCAGCGCGCCGGTGCCGTCGTTCTCGGTCACCAGCAGCGGCGGCACCGCGGCCACTTCGCTGCGCAGCATGTCGCGCTTGGCCTGCTCGTCCTGCAGGCTGCCCTGCAGCGCGCGCACCATCTGCTGCGCCGTCTCCATGCGGGTCACGCCGTTCAGGTCGTTCGGCAGCAGATCCATGTATTTGGTGCGGAACTCGGCGCGCCGGCGCTCGGCATCGCGCAGCTGGCGCTCATAGGCGGCCACCTGCTGCTCGATGAACAGCGCCGCGTTCTGCATTTCCGAGCGGTTGGCGCCGGTCTTGCTTTCGATGAAAGTGGTCAGGATGGTCTGCACCACGTCGAACGCCAGCTTCGGGCTGGTGTTGCGATAGGTGATTGTGAACAGGTTGCGCGTGTGCGGCGTGATCTTGATCTGCCCGGCCAGCGACTGCACCAGCGATTCCAGATCGGAGGAGCCGGAAATCTGCAGGTCCAGGTCGGTGCTGGCGATCAGTTTCTCCAGGTTCGGCCGGCTCAGCAGCGTGCGCTGCAGCATGTCCACCTGGCCGGCGACCTGGTTCTCCACCGCGATGCCGCGCAGCAGCGGCGTCAGCACGGCATCGGCATCCACGTACAGCCGCGCGCTGGCCTCGTAGCGGTTCGGGATCATCGTCACCGCCACCCAGCCGATGGCACAGACGATCCAGGCGCAGGCCACCATCGCCCAGCGGAACCGCCAGGCCGCCGAAGCCTGGCGGCGGATCAGGACGCGGAGCTGTTCCATGCCCAAATCTCCATTGCGGAACCCGTCATTCTAAAACCAGCTCTGCGGTATGATAAGCGTGTCGCCCGGCCGCATCTGCACGTTCTGGCAGATGTCGCCGTCCTTGATCAGGTCGCTCAGCCGAACGCGGATGGTTTCCTGCTGGTCGCCGGCGCGGCGCACGATCACCGCCTTGTTGCCCGCGGCATACCGCGTCAGCCCGCGCGTTGCGATCATCACGTCCAGCACGGTCATGCCGTCGCGGTACGGAATGGCGGCCGGCTCGGTCGCCTCGCCCAGCACCTTCACCTGGCGGTCGAACGGGCCGATGAAGCCGGTGACCATCACGGTGACGATGGGGTCCTGGACATACTCCTTCAGCCGCTCCTCAAGCTCGCTGCCCAGCTGGGTGGGCGTCTTGCCGGCGGCGACGATGTCGGGGATCAGCGGCATCGAGATGCGGCCGTCCGGGCGCACGGGAATGCCCGGCATGCTCAGCTCCGGCGCGCGATAGACCGAAATCCCCAGCTGGTCGCCGGCACCGATGACATAGGAGGTGCCGGCGCGCGCCGGGGCGCCGGGGGCCGCCACCTTGTCCGCCTCGCTGGGCGAACTGCTCGCCGGGCAGGCCGGGCCGGTGCTGTATTGCGGGGTGCTGGCGCATCCGGCCAGCAGCGGCCCGACAAGCAGCGCCGCGAACAATGCGGCCGGCTTGGGCGAAACATACGCCAGGGCGCGCGCCGAGCGATCCGCCAGGCGCAGGCTGCGGATTCGGTCCAAGGTGGCGCGGCCGGGAAAATGGATCAGGTTCATCGCGGTCCCTTATCAATAAGCCATGCAGCCCAGGCCATGAACAAACGTTTTGGCGAGCATTGCCGCCGCCGGGCGCGGCCGGGTGGCAAATGCGGCCGGATGGTAGGCGCGGAAGGAATTGAACCCCCAACCTCTGCCATGTTGTGGCAGCGCTCTGCCATTGAGCTACACGCCTGCCGGTAGCCGACACGCCTGCCAGTGAGCTACACGCCTGACATACCATCCTAGCGCACGCCACGGCCGATGCCATGCCGGAAACGAGACAATCCACCCGGCCGCCGCCAGCCTTCCCCGCTGCGTATCATGGCCGCGGCGGCGGAGCAAAGCCTCCGTCCGGACCCCGCACGACCCGCCAGCCGCGGCACCCCGGCACGCCCCGCCCCCATCCCAGGCCCCCATCCCAGGCCCGCATCGCCGGCCGCGTTTCCGGTCCCGTCATCGGTCCCGTCACCGCTCCCGTCACCGGCCCGCATCCCGACCTCGCGGCCCGCTTTCGTGGGGCGCCGTCATAATTCGACACATGTCAACACTATGTGAATAGATCATTACCGACCTTTCAGGCAGGTTTCAATCGTGGCGGTGGTGACCCGTATCAGCGTGTTGCAATCGTGCACCATTGCGCGGTAACACGTGGACGTTGCAGGCATTTTCGTCGCGGCCGGATTTTGCGATGGCCGAGCAGGATTTTTCAGGAGCAGTCGATGGCGCGTCTATTTGACGGATTTGTCGCCTTGGAGATGGTGGTTCTGGGAATCCTGGAATTGTCCCTGTGTTTCCTGGTTTTTTATATTCTCCTCCTCCCTGGCGACACGTCTCCCGCTGCATCCGGCTTTCTCGGCCTTCACCCGCTCACCGCCAGCCATGCCGCCATCCTGTCGCTGACGGTCGGCCTGATCTCGATGGCGATCGGCATGTACCGCCCGGAGATCTGCCTGCAAACCCGCCGGCTGCTGCTCAATTCGGTGATCGCCGGCCTGCTCGCCTTTCCCGCCATCCTGGCCCTCAGCCTGGTCACCGATCTGGATCCCAGCTTCATCTTCGGCCAGGATGCGCTGTGGCCGATGAAGATCCTGTTATCATGGATCCTGCTGCTGTTCATCACCCGGCTGTGCTTCCGCGTGGTGCTGCGCAGCGGCCTGGTCAGCCGGCCGGTGCTGATCGTCGGCTCGCCGGCCCAGGCCCAGGCCACCACGGCGGCCTTGCGCGCGATGCGCCGCGGCTTCTTCAGCCTGGCCGGCATCGTCGCACCGGCCGATGCCGGCCAATTGACCGCCGAGCGGCTGCGCGGCCGCCGCATCTGGGCGGTGGTGGTCACCGAGGATGCGCGCGCCGCCATGGCCGATGCGCCGGCCCGCCTGGGCGCCCATGTGCGGCTGTTCGACGACGTGGCGTTCCGCGAACGCCAGCTGCGTCGCCTCGACCTCGACCACCTCGCGCCGGGCTGGCTGGATGCCGCCGCCGGCGAACGCGGCCCATCCCGGCACGCGGCGCCCCCGGACATCCAGGCGGTGGTGCGCCGCGCGGCCGACATTGCCATCAGCCTGAGCATCCTGGCCATCACCCTGCCGGTGATGGTTCTGGCGGCAGTGCTGGTGCGGCTGACCAGCCCCGGCCCGATCCTGTACCGCCAGGTGCGCGTCGGCCTGCGCGGCCATCAGTTCGTGCTGTTCAAGTTCCGCTCCATGCGCACCGATGCCGAGGCCGCGGGGCCGGCCTGGGCCGCGCGCCACGACCCCCGCGTCACCCCGATCGGCCGCATCATGCGCTGTTCGCGCATCGACGAGTTGCCGCAGCTGCTGAACGTGCTGCGCGGCGAGATGAGCATCGTGGGCCCGCGCCCGGACCGGCCGTTTTTCGTCGCCCAGCTCAACACCCTGATCCCGTTCCACGCCGACCGCACCCTGGTCAAGCCCGGCATCACCGGCTGGGCGCAGGTGAACTACCCCTATGGCGCCTCGGTGGAGGATGCGCGGCAGAAGCTGGCCTACGACCTGTATTACGTGAAGCATCGCAACCTGCTGCTGGATCTGCTGATCCTGATCGCCACCGTGCGGGTCATCCTGTTCCAGGAAGGCGCCCGCTGAGCCGCCGCCGCGCCGGCGCACGTCGCACTCTCCGCGCCGGCGGCGC
>JADLHF010000121.1 GCA_020848935.1 Acetobacteraceae bacterium | reverse complement strand
CGGGGTAGCCGCGCCTATCGCGCCGCGCGCAGGGTCAGCGCCGTTGTCGGGATATCGGTGGTGAACACCTCGATGCCAAGGTCGAGCATCCGGCGCACGCTGTCCGCGTCGTTGACCGCCCAGGCGCTGACGCCCAGGCCGGCGGCGCGCAGATGGGCCAGCACGCGGGCGTCCAGGCGCGGCGCGCGGATGCCGACATGGGCGATGGCGTGCGCCTCGGCGGTGGCCACCACGCCCGCCAGCCCGGCATCGTCCATCACCACCGGCGCCACCAGCCAGATGCGGCCCAGCAGGCCCGGCGCCTGCACCGCCTCGGCCACGATCGGGGCGAGGAAGCTGGTGACCACCGTGCGATCGCGCATCCCGGCGGCATCGAGCAGGCGCAGGGCATGGGCGAGCAGGCCGGGGTAGGGCGCATGGTCGGGGTCCGACTTCACCTCCATGCGCAGGGCGATGCCGGTGGGTCGGAACAGCTCGATCACCTCCGGCAGGGTCATGATGCGGTCGGCCTCGGTGCCCTTGATGGTCAGGCGGCGCAGTTCGGCCAGGGTGCGGGCGGCAACCGGGCCGGTGCCGTTGGTGGTGCGGTCCAGGGTGGCGTCGTGGATCACCACGATGTGGCCGTCGGCGGTGGGGTGGATGTCGAACTCCACCTGTTCCACCGCGAGGTTGATGGTGTGGCGGAAGCTGGTCGGCGAATTCTCCGGGGCTTCCAGCGAGCCGCCGCGGTGGGAGGCGATGAGGGTGCCGGCCACGCTATTCGGCCGCCAGGGTCAGGTGCGCCGACGGGGCGGGAACGGCTCGGCCGAGTTCGATCGCGGCTTCAATCCAGGCCGCGATGGCATCCTGGACGTTGACCACCGCCTCCTCCGGCGTGGCGCCGTCACTCATGCAGCCGGGGAGATCGGGGACGATGGCCACGAAACCGCCACCATCGGCGATCGCCAGCGGTTCAACGAGCAGCGGATAGCGCACGGCGGTCATGATGGGCTCCTGACGGCATCGATCATGGCGATCAGCTTGCGGATATATACCGCCTTGATCGGCCGCTTGAAGGGGACGGTCATAATCTGCGGCAACTGCGGATGGCTGACCTTGTGGTGCGATCCCCCTCCGCGCGGCGGGTCGCAGCGCAATCCGGCCTGGCGGCAAGCGAGCGAAACGTCGCTGATCGTCCCGTCGCCGGCGGGGTTGCGGCGCATGCGCGCGACAAGGTCCGTCCTCACGTCAGCGTCGGGTCCAGCCGGTCGCGCAGCCAGTCGCCCAGGATGCTGACCGACAGCGTGGTCAGCACGATCACCGCCGAGGGGCACAGCATGATCCACGGCGCCCGGGTGATGTACTCGCGGCCGTAGCCGACCATGTTGCCCAGGCTGGTCATCGGCGGCTGGACGCCCAGGCCGAGGAAGGACAGCCCGGATTCCAGCAGCACCACCTCGGGGAACGACAGCGTCGCGGCCACGATCAGGGTGGAGGCGATATTGGGCAGGACATGGCCGAGATAGATGCGCAACGGGCCGGCGCCGAGATGGCGGACGGCGGCCGCGTAGCCCTGGGCGTTGGCGGCGATTGCCAGGCCGCGCGCGATGCGGGCGTGCCGTTCCCAGCCGTACAGCCCCATCAGGCAGACGAACAGCGGCAGCGAATTGCCCAGGAAGGCCAGCACCGACAGCGCCAGGATCAGGAACGGCATCGAGGCCTGGAAGTCGATCAGCATCAGCACCACCTGCTCCACCCAGCCGCGGAAATGCGCCGCCAGGAAGCCCATGGTGGTGCCGAACACCGCGGCGATGATGGTGGCGCCGAAGGCGATCAGCAGCGAGATGCGGATCGATTCGATCAGCCGGCTCAGCACGTCGCGGCCCAGCTCGTCGGTGCCCAGCGCATGGGCCCAGGAGGTGCCCCCGAAGCCGATCGGCGGTTGCAGCCGGGCGCGCAGATCCATCGCGGTGATGCCGAACGGGCGGATCGCGTCGGCGAGCAGGGCCACCGCCAGGATCAGCGCCAGCCAGGCCATCGCCATCATCACGCCCACCGGCACGGCGGCGCGGCGCCGGGGTGGGGCCGCCGCGCGCGGCAGGGTTTCGTCGGACATCAGTGCCCGCCCCCGGCGGCCGGTGCCTGCCCGCGCAGCCGGGGGTCCAGCACGCCGTACAGCAGGTCGACGATCAGGTTCGAGGTGACCATGGTCGCCGACACCAGCAGCAGCACGCATTGCACCACCGCCAGGTCGCGGTTGGCCACCGCGACGACCATCAGCCGGCCGACACCGGGCCAGGAGAACACACTTTCCACCACCACCGCGCCCGCCATCAGCGAGCCGACCATGAAGCCGACCACGGTCACCGTGGGGATCGCCGCGTTCGGCAGCGCATGGCCGCGCACCACGGCACCCCAGGGCACGCCCTTGGCGCTGGCGGTGCGGATATAGGGCTGGCCCAGCACCTCCAGCATCGCCGAGCGGGTGAAGCGCGCCAGCACGCCCGCGCCGCCCAGGCCCATGGAGATCACCGGCAGGATCACGCTGCGCCATCCCTCCTGCCCGCCCGAGGGCAGCCAGCCAAGCTGCACGGCGAAGATCAGCACCAGGATCAGGCCGAGCACGAAGCTCGGCACCGTGAAGCCGGCGACGGCGAAGGTCATCACCACCCGGTCGGTCATCGAGTTGCGGTGCAGGGCGGCATAGATGCCGGCCGGGATGCCCAGCCCGATCTTCAGCGCCAGCGCCGGCAGGGTCAGCAACAGGGTGGCCGGAATGCGCTCGGCCACCAGCTCGATCGCCGGGCGGCCGTCGCGCATCGACTGGCCGAGCTCGCCTTGCAGGATCGCGGTGAAATACTTGAGGTATTGCAGCCACAGCGGCTCATCGAGGCCCCAGGCCTCGCGAAAGGCCTTCAGCGCCTCGGGCGGCGCGTCGGGCGACATGATCATCATCGCGGGGTCGCCGGACAGGCGCAGCACGATGAACGCGAAGGTCACCACCAGCGCGATGGTGAGCAGGGCGCGGCCGAGGCGCAGGGCGGCAAAGCGCAGCATCAGGCGGTGCCCCCGGCGGCCGGCACCAGATGACAGGCGACCAGGCGGCCATCGGCGGCGGGGCGCAGGTCCGGGGTGGTGACGGCACAGGCGGCCACCGCGACCGGGCAGCGCGGGTGAAAGGCGCAGCCGCTGGGGCGGTCGGCCGGGTTAGGCGGGTCGCCGGTCAGCACCACGCGTTCGATCCGCCGCGGCCCCGGCACCGGGATGGCCGAGACCAAGGCGCGGGAATAGGGGTGGAGCGGGTCGGCGAAGATCGCCTCGGGGTCGCCGTGCTCGACGATGCGGCCGAGATACATCACCGCCACCTCGTGGCTGACCTGGCGCACCACCTTGAGGTCGTGGCTGATGAACAGCATGGCGATGCCGCGCGCTTCCTGCAGGTCGGTGAGCATGTTGATCACCTGCGCCTGGATCGAGACATCCAGCGCCGAGACCGGCTCGTCGCACACCAGCAAGGCGGGGTCGGTGGCCAATGCGCGCGCCAGTACCGCGCGCTGGCGCTGGCCGCCGGAGAGCTCGTGCGGGTGGCGCTCGGCGAGGTCGGCGCGCAGGCCGACATCGCGCAGCAGCGCCTGGACGCGGTCGCGCCGGTCGGACTTGTCACCGATGGCGTGGATGATCAGCGGCTCCTCCACCTGGGTGGCGATGGTCAGCCGGCGGTCCATGGCACCCAGCGGGTCTTGCGGGACAAGCTGAAGCCGGCCGCGCATGCGGCGCCAGGCCGGCGTGCCGGGGGTGGGCATGGCAGCACCCTGGAAGGTGACGCTGCCTTCGCTCGGGCGCTCGATGCCCAGCGCCACGCGCCCGGTCGTGGATTTGCCGCAGCCGGATTCGCCGACGATGCCCAGCGTGCGGCCCGGCGCGACGGACAGCGAAATCTGGTCCACCGCCCGCACCGGCACCGGGCGGCCGATGATGCCGCGCCGCGTGGCATAGACGCGGCTGACGCCGTCAAGCGACAGCAGGGTCATTCCGGCACCATTGCATCGAGCCGGATGCAGGCGGCGTCGTGGCCGGGGGCCACCGGATGGAAAACGGGGATGGCGGCGTCGCAGGCCGCAATGGCGCTGGCGCAGCGCGGCGCGAAGGCGCAGCCCGGCGGCATGTTCCAGGGTTCCGGCACGCCGCCCGCGATTGCCTCCAGCCGCCGGCGCGGCCCGACCATGTCGGGCAGGGCGGCCAGCAGCCCGCGCGTGTAGGGATGGCGCGGATCGGCGAACAGCGTGTCGCTGGGCGCCTGTTCCACGATGCGCCCGGCATACATCACGCACACCCGCCGGCACATCTCGGCCACCACGCCGAGGTCGTGGCTGATCAGCACCAGCGCCATCCCGGTCTCCTGCTGCAAGCGGCGCAGCAGGTCGAGAATCTGCGCCTGGATGGTGGCGTCCAGCGCCGTGGTCGGCTCGTCGGCGACCAGCAGTTCCGGCTGGCCGGCCAGCGCCATGGCGATCATGACCCGCTGGTTCTGCCCGCCCGACATCTCATGCGGATAGATGTGGACACGGCGCCTGGCGTCGGGGATGCCGACCTGGTCGAACAGGCGCAGCACCTCGGCATCGGCGGCACCGCCATCGAGGCCGCGATGCAGCCGCAGCGCCTCGGCGACCTGCACGCCCACCCGCTTGACCGGGTTCAGCGCGCTGGCCGGGTCCTGGAAGATCATCGCCACCCGCCCGCCGCGCACGCGGTCGAGCACCGCGGGGGCGGCGCCCAGCAGCTCGGTGCCGTCCAGCGTCACGCTGCCGGTGATGGTGGCGGTCGCCGGCAGCAGGCCGAGGGCTGCAAGCCAGGTGACCGACTTGCCGCAGCCGGATTCACCCACCAGGCCCACGGCCTCGCCCGGCGCGACATCAAGGTCGATGCCGCGCAGGGCCGGCAGGCCGTGGAAGGCGACGCGCAGGTCGCGAATCGAGACGAGAGGGGCAGAGGTCATCAGACGGCGAAGTTACCCGGGTTGAAGTCCATCTGATAGGCCGGCATCGCCCGCCATTTGATCTCCTTGCGCTTGGCGGTGAAGGTCGCCGCCTGGTGCAGGATGATGTAGGCGGGATCCTCGCGCTCGGCGATCACCAGCATGCGCGCGAAGGCCTTCCGGCGCAGGGCGCGATCGGCGCTGGTCTCCAGCACCACGCAGAGCCTGGAGAACTCCTCGTTGGCGTATTCATGCGCCTGTTGCGCCGCGCCGTTGGGGCCGAAATTCGACACGATCGAGCCGACCGGGTCGTTCAGCGTCGCACCCGACGACCAGTCGCGCACGCCGCGGGGCTGCGAGCGGTCGCGCAGCTGCACGAAGGTCTCGCGCATCTCGATCACCACGTTGACGCCGACCTGCTTCCACATCTCCACCAGCACCTGCGACGTCGGCACCTGGTTGACGTAGTAGTTGTTGAGCAGGCGATAGGGGATCGGGTCGCCCTTGTAGCCGGCCTCCTTCAGCAACTGGCGCGATTTCGCCGGGTCGTATTCCGGGGTCTTCCAGTCGGCGATGTACATGTCGCCGAAGAACTCCCATTGCAGGCCGCGCGGCACGCTGGTGCGCCCGGCCCACAGCGCGTCCACGATCGCCTGGCGGTCGATGGCATGGGCCATGGCCAAGCGCACGCGCGGATCGGCGAGCTGGGGGTGGAACTTGTCGAAACTGGTCAGGCGGTGGTTGAGGATGGTGCCGCCCTGGACCTCGAAGGCGGGGTTGGCCTCGATCGCGCCGATCTGGTCGGGCGCGATGTCGCAGGCGAACTGGTATTCACCGGCGAGCAGGCCGTTGATGCGCGACGACGCCTCCGGCACCTCGACGAGGCGGATCGACTTCACCGGCGGGCGCCCGCCCCAGTA
The DNA here is from genome assembly GCA_020848935.1 of Acetobacteraceae bacterium. GTDB lineage: Bacteria > Pseudomonadota > Alphaproteobacteria > Acetobacterales > Acetobacteraceae > CAMDGX01. Next base: position 19,431 of record JADLHF010000121.1, on the reverse strand, counting down.
CTGGTCGTGGGCGTCGAGCACCAGGAATGTATCCGGCTTGAATTCGCGGATCGCATAGGCGCCGGTGCCGACCGGCTTGCGGGCGTATTCAAGCCAGGACGCCGCCTCGGCGCGCGCACGGTGCGAACTGATCTCGCTGCCCATTGCCGCCATCCGCCCCTCCAGCGTGACATCGGGGGTGGCGTTGATGAAGCGCACGGTGTGGCGGTCGACGATCTCCACCCGGTCCAGCCCCGGCCAGAGGCGGCGGGCCACCGGCGGGATCTCCTTCGGCAGGTCCTTGGAGGCCTGGCCGGTCAGGCCGGTGAAGGCGTGCGCCAGCGTCTTGCCGTCGACCACCGGGCGCGTATCGCCGAACATGCCGGCGGAGCTGAACCGCGCAACCACGTCCTCGGCGGTGAACGGATCGCCGTTGTGGAACACCACCCCCTCGCGCAGCTTCAGCTCCACCGTGCGGTCGTCGGGGCGGTGCCAGGACGTGGCGAGCCCCGGTTTCTGGGCAAGGTTGCCGCGCCAGTCCACCTCGATCAGGCGCTCGTTGAACATCATCGCGGTGCGCTCGCCGACATTGGAGTGCTCGCGCAGATTGTCGAAGGTGTTCGAGTTGGCGATGCGCTGCACGGCGATGGTGATGCTCGGCCGCGTATCCGCCTGGGCGATGGCGAAGCGTGGCAGGGCTGTGGCGGCGGCAAGAAGGCCCGCCGCCCGGCGTGTGATCTTGCGCATGTGACGGGCCTCCTTCGTGGTTACATGGATAAACAAGAAGTCTTCTTTTTCTGAAGAAAAAGAAGCAAAAAGACTTCATCCATTTTGGTCCGGCCTAAGAATTGGCACTGAGCCAAGCGGATAAAAGTTTTTTGGTTCTTTTTTTCAAAAAAGAACATCCTCCCTTCACCCCCAGTTATGGGCGCGGAAATCCATGGCGAAGGACGGGGCGGCCTTCCACTTGATTTCCTTGCGCTTGGCCGTGAACACCGCGTTCTGGTGCAGCACGGTATAGGCGGGGTCCTCGCGCTCGCAGATCTGCAGCATGCGGGCGAAGACCTGCTTGCGGCGGGCACGGTCGGTGCTGCTTTCCAGTTCCACCGACAGCTTGTTCATCTCGTCATCGGTCCATTCGCCCATCTGCTGCTGCTGGCCGTTCGGGCCGTGCTGGGCGACGATCGAGGAGACGGGGTCGCTGAAGGTGGCCGAGTTCGACCAGTCGCGCACCCCGCGCTCCGGCCCGCGCGCGAAGATCTGGGTCCAGTTCTCCACCATCTGGATCTGCACGTTCAGCCCGACCTGCTTCCACATCTCGGTCAGCACCTGCGAGGTCGCGGTCTGGTTGATGTAGTAGTTGTTCAGCACGCGGAAGGTGATCGGATCGCCCTTGTAGCCGGCATCCTTGATCATCTGGCGGGCCAGGGCGGGGTCGTATTTCGGCACCGTCCAGTCGGCCACCAGCATGTCGGCGTAGAAATCCCATTGCAGCCCGCGCGGGATGACGGTGCGCCCGGCCCACAGCGCGTCCACGATCGCCTGGCGGTCGATGGCATGGGTCATGGCGCGGCGCACGCGCGGGTCGCGCAGCGGGGCGTGGTTCTTGTCGAACACGATCAGGCGATGGTTCGGCACCAGGCCACGCTGCACGTCGAAAACCGGATTGCTCTCGATCTGCTGAATCTGGTCGGGCGAGATGTCGCCGGCGAAATGGAACTCGCCGGCCAGCAGGCCGTTGATGCGCGAGGAGGCTTCCGGCACCTCGACGAAGCGCAGCGTCTTGATCGGCGGCCGCCCACCCCAGTACTCGTCATGGGCGTCGAGCACCAGCGAGGTGTCGGCCTTGAATTCGCGCACCTTGTAGGGGCCGGTGCCGACCGGCTTGCGGGCATAGTCCAGCCAGGATGGGGCTTCGTTGAACGCCTTGATGCCGACGATATCGCTGCCGCGCACGCTGGCGCGACCCTCGATGGTCACGTCCGGCGCCGCGTTGACCAGGCGGACGGTGTGCTTGTCCACGATCTCCATGCGCTCGAAGGCCGGCCACAGGCGGCGGGCGATCGGCGGCACGTCGCGGCTCAGCTCCTTGGTGAACACCGCCGGGTTGCTGCCGGACAAGGGGATGGTCACGCCGCGCACGGTCGGGCGGGTATCGCCGAACATGTGCTGCGGCGAGAAGCTGCCGGCCACGTCCTCGGCGGTCATCTCGCCGCCGTCATGCAGCTTCACGCCCTGGCGCAGCTTGAACTCCACCGTGGTGTCGCTGATGCGCTTCCACTCGGTGGCCAGGCCCGGCACCGGCTCCAGCTTGGACTGGTAGTTCAGGTCGATCAGCCGCTCGGTGATCGTCGGCGCGATGCGGGTGCCGACATTGGACTGCTCGCGCAGCGCCGAGAGCGTGTTGGTATTGCTGATCTTCTGCACCGCGATGGTGATGGTCGGCCGATTGTCGGCCTGGCCGATGGCGAAGCGCGGTAGCGCCACGCTGGCAGCGGCAGTGGCAGTGGCAAGGGCCGTGCGGCGGGTGAGGCGGGTCATGCGGATTCTCCCTGTGCGGACGGGCTGCGGCGTTCAAGCCCATTCGGCGTGGCGCGGTAATGGGTCAGCGTGCGGTCGGCGTGGGCCATGCGCCATGATAGCGCCTTTTGCGCATACTGCCTGACGATGTCGGCGTGGCCGGGATCGTCGGCGAGATTGTGGAACTGGCCGGGGTCGGCGGCGAGGTCGAACAGCAGCGGCTGCAGGGCGGTGAAGTGGACGTATTTCCACCTGGCATCCTGCACCACCAGCAGGGTGCAATCGTCCATGGCGAGGCCCAGGGCACCTTCGGCGCGCGAGTGGAAGGTGTCGCGGAAATCGTATTCGTAGTGAAGTTCGGTGCGCCAGTCGGCAGGTTTCGCATCGTGCACCAGCGCACGCAGGCTGCGCCCGTCGCAGGCGCGCGGCAACTCGCCGCCCAGCCAGTCGATCATCGTCGGCATCAGGTCGATGCTCTCGGTCGGCGCCTCCTCGATCCGCCCGGCCTGCTCCGGCGCATCGGGATCCACGATCACCAGCGGGATGCGGAAGCTCTCGTCGTGGTAGCCGAGCTTGCCGGCGAGGTAGTGGTCGCCAAGCTGTTCGCCATGGTCGGAGGTGAAGACGATCAGCGTGTCCTTCATCTGGTCGGTGGCTTCGAGATAGTCGAGCACGCGGCCGATATTGTCGTCCACCTCGGCGATCATGCCGCAATAGGTGGCGCGCATCTGGGCCACGGTGGCCTCGTCCATGCCGGCGATCATGCCCTCGGCGCCGGTGAAGAAGCTGGCCTGGCGGGTGTGGTCCAGATAATGGCCCAGCAGCGGGTGCTGGGCGGCCTCGGCCTGGGGCGTCGCGGCGCGCACCGGGCGGGGCATGTTCTGTGCCCGGTACATGTCGTGATAGGGCGCGCTGACCACGAAGGGCGGGTGCGGGCGGTAGTAGCCGAGATGCAGGAAGAACGGCTTGCCGTCGCGGCCCTTGAGGTATTCCAGCGCCTTCTCGGTGAAGAAGAAGCTGTCGGACAGTTCCTTGGGAATGCGTGCCGGGCGGGTGGTGGCGCCGGGCACCGCGTCCTCGCCCTCGGGCAGCCAGATCTCCTCGCGGTTCTTCGGCAGCTTGTAGCCCTTCTGCGCCAGCCAGCCGAAGTAATACTCCTGCCCCGGCCCGAAGGCGCCCACCGGCCGCCAGCCCTCCATCATGTCGCCCAGGTTCTGAAAGCGCGGATCGTTCGGGCTGGTGGTGCGCGGGTCCGGCACGGTGGTGGTGTAGCCGATCAACGCCGGGTCCAGCCCGCAGGCGCGCACCGCGCGGGGCAGGGTGGTGTGGCGGGCGTCCAGCGGGATCCAGTTCTGCACCTGGCGATGGTTCATCAGGTACAGCCCGGTATGCAGGCTGGCGCGCGCGGGGCCGCAGGGCACGCAGGTGGTGACATGGTTGCGGAAGGTCACGCCGGCGCGGCACAGCCGGTCGAGATTTGGCGTGCGCAAATGGCTGGCACCCAGGTACGGCACGTGGTCGGCCCGCCACTGATCCACGACAATCAGCAGCACGTTGCGCTTGGTCATGCGAGTCCTCGTTTCCCCACGGCGGGTATCACGTACCTAAAGACGCGATGATGACAAGCGTGCTTCAGGTTGATGGCGGGGGCAGGCGGGATGTTGGAACGGAGAAGAAAGAAGATCTTCTTTTTCTGAAGAAAAAGAAGCAAAAAGACTTTCATTCGCTCGCCCCATGCCAATCTCCCGGCAAACGATCGAAAGTTTTTTGGTTCTTTTTTTCAAAAAAGAACCTTCTTCCTCATCTCCGGCTCCCCTCGCCGAAACGCCGCTCCAGCAGCGATCCACCCAGCGAAATCACCAGGCAGGCGAAGAAGAACACGATGGCGGCAAAGGTGTAGCCCTCGGCGGCCAGGCCCAGCCAGGCCGGGTCCTTCATCGACTGCGTCACCACCCCCATCAGGTCGAACAGCCCGACGATGGAAACCAGGGTGGTATCCTTGAACAGATCGACGGCGATGTTGATGATCCCCGGGATCGACAGCCGCAGCGCCTGCGGCAGGATCACCAGAAGCTGCACCTGGCCATGATGCATGCCCAGCGCCTCGGCCGCTTCGGCCTGGCCGTTCGGCACGCCCTGCAGGCCGCCGCGGATGGTCTCGGCCATGTAGGCGCTGGTGAACAGCGTCATCACCACCAGCGCGCGCACCAGGTTGTCCACTGTCACCCCGTTGGGCAGGAACAGCGGCATCAGGATCAACCCCATGAACAGCACGGCCAGCAGCGGCACGCCGCGCCAGAACTCGATCATCGCCACGCTGAGCAGGCGGATCACCGGGTAGCGCGAGCGCCGGCCGAACGCCAGCGCGATGCCCAGCGGGATGGCACCGCCGAGGGCGACGAAGGAGATCACCACGTTCAGCATCAGCCCGCCCCACTGCGCGGTGGGCACCGGGGCCAGCCCGAACAGCCCTCCGGCCAGCAGGATCGCGCCGGCCGCCGGAACGACGGTCAGCAGCACCAGCAGCCACCAGCCGCGGCCGCGCCGGGCGAACAGCGCGCCGGCGCCGATCACCACCAGCAGCAGCAGGCCGAGTTCGACGCGCCAGCGCTCCGGCGCCGGGTACACCCCGTAGAAGAACAGCGCGAAGCGGGCGCGGATGAAGGCCCAGCAGGCGCCGCTGCCGGCGGCCTGGCAGGCAGCGCGGTTCGGTGCCTCCCACACCGCATCGCCCAGCATCCAGCGGAACAGCGGCGGCAATGCCCAGGCGAAACCCGCCAGCATCAGCAGCGTGATCGCCGCATTGCCCGGGGTGCCGAAGAGCGCGCGCAACAACGGATGGCGGGTCAGCGCGCGCATGCTCAACGTCCCTGCAAGGCGAGGCGGCGGTTCCAGACATTCATCGCCGCGGAGGCCAGCAGGTTCACCGCCAGGAACACGCCCAGCACCAGCGTCATCACCTCCACCGCCCGGCCCGACTGGTTCAGCACGGTGCGGGCGAAAATCTGGAGCACCTCGGGATAGGCGATGGCCGCGCCCAGGGTCGTCGACTTGATGATGTTCAGATACTGGCTGGTCAGCGGCGGGATCAGGATGCGCAACGCCTGCGGCAGGATGACCAGGAACATCGCCTGGCTGGACGACAGGCCGAGCGAGCGCGCCGCCTCGCCCTGGCCGCGATGGATGCCCTGGATTGCCGCGCGGATGATCTCGGCGATGAAGACGCTGGTATAGACGCCGATCCCCAGCACCAGGGCCAGCAACTCCGGCGGCACGCGCGTGCCGCCGGTGAAGTTGAAGCCCTTGAGCGACGGGTAGTCCCAGTTCGCGGTGACGCCGGCGATGATCGCGCCGAGCACCAGGACCGGCGGCAGCACGACCAGCCGCGGCACCTCATGCCAGCCCAGCCGGCGCCAGAACACGGCGGCGAGCACGACGACGGCACAGGTCGCGGCCAGGATCGCGTCGTATGCCGTCCCCGAAGGTGCCGGCACATACAGCCCGCGCACATTGAGGAACATGCTGCCGAACCAGGTGATCGATTGCCGCATTGGCGGCAGCACCTGGAGCACCGCGATATAGAAGAACACGATCTGGGTCAGCTGCGGCGTGTTGCGCACCACCTCGACAATGGTGCGCGACGTGCCGGCGGCCAGCGGATTGCCGGACAGCCGCATCAGCGCCAGCGCCAGCCCCAGCAGCGACGCCAGGACGATGATCAGCGCCGAGGCGAACAGCGTGTTCACCCCCGACACATACAGCGCCCAGCCATAGGGGTAGGAGCCGTCCCAGGCGACCAGCCGGAACGGAATATCGAAGCCGGCGCGTTGCGCCAGGAAGCCGAAATCGATCTCCATCCCGCGCGCGGCGAGGTTCGTCGACAGGTTGTGCGACAACCAGTAGAACAGGGCGGCGACGGCCAACGCCACGCCGCCCTGCCACAGCCAACCCTTCACGGCATGGGCCTTGAGCCGCGTATTCAAGTCCCCCGGTTCCGTCGAAAGGCTCAGCGCAGCGGCAAGGTGTAGTGCATGCCGCCCTTGTTCCACAGGTTGTTCAGCCCCCGCGGCAGGTCCAGCGCCTTGGGTCCCCAATGCCTGTCATACATCTCGCCATAGTTGCCCGATGCCTTGATCGCGCGGTACGACCAGTCGTTGTCCAGCCCGAGCATCTTGCCGAAATCACCCTCGGCGCCCAGCAGGCGCAGCACGAACGGGTCCTTGGAGGTCGCCTTCAACTGGTCGGCATTGGCCTGGGTCACGCCGAACTCCTCGGCCGTCTTCAGGGCGGTATCCAGCCAGAAGACGATCTTCTGCCAGCGCGCATCGCCCGAGCGGATGTGCAGGCCCAGCGGCTCCTTGCTGATCAGGTCCGGCAGCACCATCCAGTCGCCCGGCACCTTCAGGGTCGAACGCATGCCGGCCAGGCTGCCGCTGTCATCGGTGTAGCCGTCGCAGCGCCCGGCCTCCATGGCGGCGATCGCCTCCTCGGCCTTGTCGAACAGCAGGGTGCCGATCTTGGCGCCGGTGGAACGGGCGAAGTCGGCGATGTTCAGTTCCAGCGTGGCGCCGGTCACGGTGCAGATGGTGGCCCCCTGCAGGTCCGCGGCCTTGGTCACGCCGAGCGCCTTCCTCACCAGGAAGCCCTGCCCGGCATAGAAGTTGATCGCCACCTCATCGAGGCCCAGCGAGGTGCTGCGGATGAAGGTCAGCGTGCTGTCGCGGATCAACACGTCGATCTCGCCCGATTGCAGCACGGTGAAACGCGCCGCGGCGGTGGTGGAGGTGTACTTGATCTTGTCGGGATCGCCCAGCACCGCGGCGGCCAGCGCGCGGCAGTAGTCGATGTCGATGCCCTTCCACTTGCCGCTCGAATCCTGCGAGGCAAAACCGGGCACGCCCGTGTCGATGCCGCAGTTCAGAACACCGCGCTTCTTGATCGCCTCCACGGTTGGCCCCGGCGGCGGGGCAAGCTGGGCATGGGCGACGCTGGCCGCCAGCAACGCCACCACGCCGCCGGCCAGCGCCGACGCGGCGCCTCGGCGTAACAAATCCATCATCCCTCGCATTGATCCCCCTCCTGATTGGCATGCAGCGGCGCGAGGCTGGCGCATGTCCGGGTTACGCGCAACTGTCCAAATCATGACGGGGAGGTTAATCTCGACGGCGGCGCGGGATTGGGCGATAATCGCTATTCCCAAATAAGCATAACGTGCGAGGTGCGACATGGCATACCAGGATACATCGCTGCTGATCGACGGCAGCTGGGGACCGAGTGCCGCCGGGCGCTTCCTCACCGTGCTCAATCCCGCCACCGGCGAGCCGGCCGGCAAGGTGGCCCATGCCGAGCGCGCCGACCTCGATCGCGCGCTGGAGGCCGCCGAGCGCGGCTTCCAGGTGTGGCGCCGGGTGTCGGCGTTCGACCGCTCCAAGGTGATGCGCAAGGCGGCCAACCTGTTGCGCGAGCGGGCCGACCTGATCGCCGCCCTGATGACCACCGAACAGGGCAAGCCGCTGGTGGAAGCCAAGGGCGAGACCCTGGCCGGTGCCGATGTCATCGACTGGTTCGCCGAGGAGGCACGGCGGGCCTATGGCCGGGTGATCCCGGCGCGGGCCGAGGGGGTATACCAGCTGGTGGTGAAGGAGCCGGTCGGCGTGGTGGCCGCCTTCACGCCGTGGAACTTCCCGATCAACCAGGCGGTGCGCAAGACTTCGGCGGCGCTGGCGGCGGGCTGCTCGGTGATCCTGAAGGGGCCGGAGGAGACGCCGGCGAGTTGCGCCGAACTGATCCGCTGCTTCGTCGATGCCGGCGTGCCGGCGGGGGTGGTCAACCTGGTCTATGGCGTGCCGGCGGAGATTTCCGAGTACCTGATCCCGCATCCCACCATCAAGAAAATTTCCTTCACGGGTTCGACCGCTGTCGGCAAGCAGCTTGCCGCATTGGCAGGGTTGCACATGAAGCGGGTGACCATGGAGCTGGGCGGGCATGCCCCGGCGATCGTGTTCGATGACGCCGATGTCGAGGCGGCCGGGCGCATCCTGGGGGCGGCGAAGTTCCGCAATGCCGGGCAGGTCTGCGTCTCGCCGACGCGGTTCCTGGTGCAGGAGAGCGTGTACGACAAGTTCGTGGAAACCTTTGTCGGCGTGGCGAAGAAGGTGAAGGTGGGCGACGGCGCCGACCCCGCCAGCACCATGGGCCCGCTGGCCAATGCGCGGCGGATCACCGCGATGGAGGGCTTCGTGTCCGACGCGGTGCAGAAGGGCGCCGAGATCCAGACCGGCGGCAAGCGGATCGGCAACAAGGGCAATTTCTTCGAGCCGACGGTACTGACCAATCTCAGCCTGGAAATGCGGGTGATGAACGAGGAGCCGTTCGGGCCGCTGGCGCTGATGGTGCCGTTCCGCAGCTTCGACGAGGTGGTGAGCGAGGCCAACCGGCTGCCGTACGGGCTGGCCGCCTATTCCTTCACCCGCTCGGCCAAGACCGCCAATGCCATCGCCGCGGCGGTGGAAAGCGGCATGCACACCATCAACCATCTCGGCCTGGCGCTGCCGGAAGTGCCGTTCGGCGGCATCAAGGATTCCGGCTATGGCAGCGAGGGCGGCACCGAGGCGATCGAGGCCTATCTGAACACCAAGTTCGTCACCCAGGCCGGGCTGTAGGCGGCGCGGACGGGCAGCTACAGGCGCTGCCCGTCCTGCCAGACTTCCAGCACGTTCAGGTCGTCGTCCAGCACCACCAGGTCGGCGCGGGCGCCGACGGCGATGACGCCGCGATCCTCGACGCCCAGGCATTCCGCCGGGGTGGCGGTGGCCATGCGCACGGCCGTCGTCCAGTCCGCGCCGGTGAAGGCGACGAAGTTGCGCACGGCCGCGGCCATGGTCAGGTGGGCGCCGGCCAGGGTGCCGGCGTCGTTGGTCAGCATGCCGTCCCGCAGGGTGATGCGTTCGCCGGCCAGGGTGAAGCCGGTGGCCTCCGAGGCGGCGGTGGCCATCGCGTCGGAGACCAGGAACAGGCGTTCGGCGCCCAGGGCATTCAGCGCCACGCGCAGGGCGGCGGGGTGGACGTGGTGGCCATCGGCGATGATGCCGGCATAGGCGCGGCCGTCGTCCAGCACCGCGCCGACCATGCCGGGTGCCCGGCCCTGGAACGGCGACATGGCGTTGAACAGATGGGTGGCGCCGCGGATGCCGGCATCCAGCCCGGCGCGGGCCTGTTCCCAGCTGGCGTCGGTGTGGCCGGCGAAGACGATGATGCCGGCGCGCACCAGCGCGGCGATGTCCTCCGGCGCCACGGCGTCGGGCGCCAGGGTGACCAGCAACGGCGCCGAAAACGGCGCCGACAGCATCTGCACGTCATCCGGCGTCATCGCGGTGATCGCGGACAGCGGATGGATGCCGCGGCGGGCGGCCGCCAGGAACGGGCCCTCCAGATGCAGGCCGAGCATGCCCGGCACCGCGGCGGCGCGCGCTGCGCGCACCGCGCCCATTGCGCGGGCGATATGCTCGCGCGTGCTGCTGATCAGCGTCGGCAGGATGGCGGTGGTGCCGGCGCGGGCGTGGGCGGCGGCGATGCGGGCGAGGCCCTCGGCGGTGGTCTCGTCGTTGAACATGATGCCGCCGCCGCCATTGACCTGAAGATCGATGAAGCCGGGGACCAGGATGGCATCCTCGTGCAGTTCCTCCACCGGCACGCCGGGCGGGGCGTCGGCGGCGATGGCGGTGATGCGGCCATCCTCGATCAGCAGCATCGCCTCCTCGTGCTCGTTGCGGCCATCGAATAGTCGCGCTGCGCTGATTGCAATCATCGTCCGATCTCCTGAAGGGCGGCGCGCAGCCGGCCGTGATGGCGGTGCAGCAGCGCATCCGCGCCGATTCGATTGATACCATAGGCCAGCAGCACCGCCGTCTTCACCCGCCCATCGGCGCCGGCCAGGGCTTGATGCAGGCGGGTTTCGTCGTCGATGCCGGTGAGGTGGCGCAACATGCGCATGGCGCGCAGGCGCAGCTTTTCGTTGCGCGCCTGCATATCGACCATCAGCCCCTGGTGGACCCGGCCGAGCTGCACCATCACCTGCGACGACAGCAGGTTCAGCACGATCTTCTGCGCCGTGCCGGCCTTCATGCGGGTGGAGCCGGCGATCACCTCGGCACCGGTCTCGACCAGGATCGGGTGCTCGGCCTCGGTCAGCACGGCGCCGCCGGCGGCGTTGGACAGGCCGATGGTCAGGGCACCGGCGGCGCGGGCCGCGTGCAGCAGGGCGACGGTGTAGGGGGTGCTGCCGCTGGCCGCGGTGCCGATCACCACGTCGGCGGCGCCGATGTCGTGCCGGGCCACGGCGGCGGCGGCGGCGGCGCGGTCATCCTCGGCGTTCTCGATCGAGCGGGTGAACGCCTCCGGCCCGCCGGCCATCAGCAGCAGCATGCGCCCCGCCGGCCAATCGAAGGTGGGGGTCAGCTCGGCACCATCCTGCACGCCGATGCGCCCCGAGGTGCCGGCCCCCGCATAGGCCAGCCGCCCGCCGCCGGCCAGGCGCGCGGCTGCGGCCACGGCGGCGGCGGCGATGGCGGGCAGGGCGGATTGCACCGCGGCGGCGGCCGCCATCTGGCCTTCCCACATCGCCTGGACGGCGAATAGCGGATCCCACGCATCGAGGTCGCGATAACGTGGATTGATCGTTTCCGTTGCGGGTATCGATGGGATCATCGTTCGGCTTCCGTCGTGGCACATGCTGGCGATATCAAGCGGCTTCATGCCGCATCCTTCACGTTTGCGACAGGCGGGCGGTGTTTGCGGGGCGGCGCCGCACGCCGGGACGCTGCACCGAAGAAATCTTTTGCACCCGCGGAAATCCGCTGATAGGAGGCGCCGTGATGTTGATGACGACGGCGTATCGACGAGTCGGGTCCGTAGTCAAATTGCAACCGTCAAGAGAGGAAAGACACGCGCATGTCGAAGGCCTTCATCGCCCAGGTGCTCCAGGAATCCGCGACGCTGACCGGCACCGCCGCCAATCGTGCCGCCGGTGACCTGATGGCGGCAATCGTCAAGGAAATGAAGAAGAACGGCAAGTTCACGCTGCCGAGCTTCGGCACCTTCACCGTCAAGAAGACCAAGGCACGCAAAGGGCTCAACCCGCGCACCGGCGAAGCCATCAAGGTCAAGGCCGGCAAGACCGTGCGCTTCAAGGCCTCGCCGACGCTGAAGAAAGCGGTCTGACGCCGGGACGCTGCGCGGCCGGTGGTTCCTGGGGCCGCCGGCCGGTTCCAGCTAGGACAAGGAAAAATGTTCTTTTTTTGAAAAAACGAACCAAAAAACTTTTGTTCATTTGAGGCACCTCGGTTTCCGGTGGGACTCGGCAAGAAACGGATGAAAGTCTTTTTGCTTCCTTTTCTCCAGAAAAAGAAGAACCTGATTCCCTGCGCGCCCGCCTTGCATCAGATGTCGAGATCCTCGACGCTGCGGGCGTTTTCCTGGATGAACCGGAAGCGCAGTTCCGGGCGCCGGCCCATCAGGCTTTCCACGAGTTCGGCGGTTTCGGCGCGGTCCTCGGGGGCGGCGACGACCTTGAGCAGGGTGCGCCGGGCGGGGTCCATGGTGGTTTCCTTCAGCGCCGAGGGCGGCATTTCGCCGAGACCCTTGAAGCGGCTGACCTCGACCTTTCCGTTCTTGAAAAGCTTCGCCTTGCGCTCGCGGTCGGCGTCGTCCATCGCGTAGAGCGATTTCGCGCCCTGGGTCAGGCGATACAGCGGCGGCTGGGCGAGATAGAGATGGCCGTCGCGCACCAGATGCGGCAGCTCGCGGTGGAAGAAGGTCATCAGCAGCGAGGCGATGTGGGCGCCGTCCACGTCGGCGTCGGTCATGATGATGACGCGGCCGTAGCGCAGGCGGGTGCGGTCGAAGCGGTCGCCGACGCCGCAGCCGAGGGCTTCGATGAGGTCCTTGAGCTCCTGGTTCTGGCGCAGCTTCTCGGTGCTGGCGCTGGCGACGTTGAGGATCTTGCCGCGCAGCGGCAGCACCGCCTGGGTGGCGCGGTTGCGGGCCTGCTTGGCGGAGCCGCCGGCGCTGTCGCCCTCGACCAGGAACAGCTCGGTGCGGCTGGCGTCCTCGACCGAGCAATCGGCCAGCTTGCCGGGCAGGCGCAGGCGGCGGGTGGCGGATTTGCGGGCGACGTCCTTGCTGTCGCGCCGGCGCAGGCGTTCCTCGGCGCGCTCGATCAGGTAGGCCAGCAGGTTGTCGGCCTGGGCCGGGTCGCCGGCGAGGTAGTGGTCGAAGCGGTCGCGCAGGGCGGTTTCGACATAGCGCGCGGCTTCGGGGCTGGTGAGTTTCTCCTTGGTCTGGCCCTGGAACTGCGGCTCGCGGATGAAGGCGGAAAGCTTGGCGGCGAGGCCGCCGAGAATGTCCTCGCCGGTGATGTTGGCCGCCCGCTTGTTGCCGCGCTGTTCGCCCCAGGCGCGCAGGCCCTTGAGGAGGGCGGCGCGGAAGCCGGCCTCGTGGGTGCCGCCCTGGGCGGTGGGCACGGTGTTGCAGTACGAGTGCAGGAAGCCTTCGCCCTGTTCCAGCCAGGCCAGTGCCCATTCCAGGCGGCCGGCGCGGGTGCCGTCGGCCGCGGTGGGCAGGTCGGCCTCGCCGGCCCACATCTGGCCGACGGTGGCGGCGGCGTCGATGTCGGCGGCCAGGCTGTCGCGCAGGCCGCCGGGGAAATGCAGCACGGCCTCGGCGGGGGTGTCGTCCTTGATCACGGCCGGGGCGCAGGACCAACGGATGGTGACGCCGCGGAACAGGTAGGCCTTGGAGCGGCACAGGCGGTAGAGCCGCGCCGGGCTGAAGGCGAGCGGGCCGAAGATCTGCGGGTCCGGCTTGAAGCGGAAGGTGGTGCCGCGGCGGTTCTGGGTGGTGCCGGCGTTTTCCAGCCTGGTTTGCGGGGCGCCGCGGGCGTAGGCCTGACGCCAGAGCACGCGGTCGCGGGCGACCTCGACCTCCAGCACTTCGGACAGGGCGTTGACCACCGAGCTGCCGACGCCGTGCAGGCCGCCGGAGGTGTCGTAGACCTTGCCGGAGAACTTGCCGCCGGAATGCAGGGTGGTGAGGATCACTTCCAGCGCGCTGAGATGCTTGAACTTGGGATGGGGGTCGATCGGGATGCCGCGGCCGTTGTCGCGCACGACGAGGAAGTTGCCGGCCTCCAGCGTCATCTCGATGGTGCTGGCGTGGCCGGCGACGGCCTCGTCCATGGCATTGTCCAGGACCTCGGCGGCAAGGTGGTGCAGGGCGTTCTCGTCGGTGCCGCCGATATACATGCCGGGGCGGCGGCGAACCGGCTCCAGCCCCTCCAGGACTTCGATATCCTTGGCTGAATAGGTGAGGGCCGAATTGGTGGCGCCGTCGCGGGCGGGCTTGCCGGCTTCGAACAGGTCGTTCATGCTGTGTTCTCCAGTCGCGGGGGCACTCTATCGAGCCCCCCCGAGGCCGGGCAAGCGTTGCGCGCGATCAGGCGGGCTGGTGTGCCTCGACGAACCACAGCCATTTGTCGAGGTCGCGCGAGGCGGCGGTGAGGATGTCGGCGGTGGCGGCATCGCCGGCTTCCTCGGCGTCGCCGATATTGCTCCGCACGGCGCCGCCGAGCAGCGCCAGCCGTTCGGCCAGGGCGGCGAGATGGTCGGGGACCGCATGGATATCGGTGGGGTAGGGCTTCAGCTTCGTCGCCTTGGCGGTGGCCTGGGTGGTGCCGAGGGCGACGCCGCCGAGGGCGGTGATGCGCTCGGCCATGGTGTCGACGTGCTCGTCGAGCGTGGCCCGCAGCTTGTCGAGCATCTCGTGCACGGCAATGAACTGCGCGCCGCGGACGTTCCAATGGGCCTGTTTGGCGGCCAGCGCCAGGTCGATGGTGTCGGCGACGCGGGCGTTCAGCAAGGTGATGGACACGGTCTTGGCGTTGCTGTCCAGGGTGTTTTGCGTTCGCATGGGGCACTCTCCTTCTACTTCAGTGATATGGCGCTTGCGGACGGGAATGCCAGGGGCGCGCGCCACGTGTCCCGGTCGCCGTTGCGCAGCGTTGCGTTGGCGATGCGGTGCAGTGGCGGTGGGTCGGTCATGGAAATTATTTTGAATTTGCAATAAATAAGATGCGCCGGCGCGCTGCGCGCGAGGGCGGCATCGCGCGGTGTTCGAGCAGGATGGGGGTGCGCAGGGGAGGGTGGGGGTGCGCGCGCCATGCGTGGGCGGGGCAACGCAGCGGGGGTGCGGGAGGAGGCGCGGCGGCAGGTGCCGGCGGGGTGTTGCGCGCGGGGCAAGGGGCGCGGGGATCGGCGGGCGGCACGGGGTGCCGGCGGCGCGGACGGCGCGCGGCCATGCGGTGGCGCGGGCGCGGTTTGGCGGCTTGCGGGAAGCTGCGAGCGGGCGCCGGGCCGGGCGTGGCCGTGCGGCGCGCGGATGCGGGACGCTGCCGGGGTGGTGCGCGCGCCGTCGGGTTGGCGGGGGCGGGCGGTCTGGTGGGTGCGGGTGGGGGGGAGGCAGCCGGATTGCCAGAGCCGGATGATGTCTTCCAGCCGCGCGAACAGGCGGTCGAGGCAGGCCATGATCAGGGCGTGCAGGGCGCAGGGCAGCCAGATGGGCGCCGCGGACGCCTGGAGTGCGGCGTGGATGCGGGCGATCTGCTCGTCCAGTGCGGGTTGATTCATTAACATCGACGTCAAATTATCTAATCGTCAAACCCGCTGCAACCAAAAAAGCCGCACGCGCCCCCGATTTCCTCACGAGCAGCTTAAGCTTTGATTCATAAAGTTTTTTTGCTTCTTTTTGTTCACAAAAAGAAGGCTTCCTGCCTCCTGTGTCCCCCCCGCCCTCGTCAGCCCGAGTCATCCCCCCGCGGCAGGCGTGGCGCGACGGCGAGGAAGCGGCTGGGGGCGATCGGCGCGCCTTGGTTGAGGGCCATGGCGCGCACCAGGACGGCGCGGTCGGCTTCGGCCATGCGCGAGGCTTCGCGCAGGTGGTCGGACCAGTTTTCCACGCTCCAGACTTCCAGCCAGGCATCGGCGTGGGCGATATCCTCGTAGAGTTGCCAGTCGACGGCGCCGGCGCGGTGGCGGACGTCGCGCAGTTCGGCCATGACGGCGAGGAAGCGGTCGCGGTCGGCGGCGGCGATGCGGTAGGGCTGGCTTTCCAGCACCTGGCCGCGTGCCTTGGGCATGACGGCGACGAGGTCGGGGTCCACGGCTTCGGGTGCGGGCAGGCTGGCGGCGGGGGCGGTGGCGGCGGGTTCGTGGTCGATGTCGAAGCGGCGGGCGAGGACGGCGAGAACCAGGCCGGTGGCGGCGGCGGCGATGAGGGCGGTTTGCAGGCCGAGACGGGTGCCGAGCCAGCCCCAGAACAGGGTGCCCAGGCCGAGCGCGAAGTTGAAGCCGAGCTGGTAGATCGCCAGGGCGCGCGAGCGTACCCAGGCGGGGGCGGCGAGTTGGGCGGCACCCTGGGCGACCGAGGAGGCGCTGACCCAGCCGATGCCGAACAGCACCATCGCCAGCGCCGCCTGGGCCCAATGCGAGGCGGTGGCGAGGAGGGCGATGCCGGCGCAGGCGCTGAGGCTGGCGGCGAAGACGGTGGCGCCGCGCGAGAGCCGGGCGCGGATTTGCGGCAGCATCATGCCGGCGGCCACGCCGCCCCCGCCCATCAGGCCCAGCAGGATGCCGAAGGCGCCGGCGCCGAGGCCGAGTTGCTGCTTGACCACCAGCGGCAGCATCGCCCAGGGGGCGGCGCCGGCGAAGAAGAAGGCCGCGGTGCGGGCCATGGTGGCGCGCATGATGGGGGAATGGCGCACGAAGCGCATGCCGGCGCGCATGGCCGAGAGCAGGTTTTCGCGCGGCAGGGAGGAGCTGCGCACCCGCCCGCGGCGCCAGGTGAGCAGGACGAAGATCACCGCCAGGTACGACACGGCGTTCAGGGCGAAGGCGAGTTCGGGGCCGCCGAAGACCACCAGCACGCCGGCCAGGGCGGGGCCGACGGCGCGGGCGATGTTGAAGCCCACGCCATTGAGGGCGATGGCCTGGACCAGGTCGCGCCGCGGGACCGATTCGGCCATCACCGTGCCCCAGGCGGGGTTGTTCATGGCGGCGCCGAGGCCGAGGGCGAAGGTGAGCATCAGCAGGGTGGTGGCGCCGACCCAGCCGGCATAGGTGAGCAGCGCCAGGATGGCGGCGACGGCGAGCATCCAGCTTTGAGTGGCGATGATGAACAGCCGCTTGTCCACGATGTCGGCCAGCGCGCCGGCGGGCAGGGCGAGCAGGAAGACGGGCAGGATGGTGGCCACGGAGACCAGGCTGACGGTAAGCGCGTCGGGCGAGAGGGTGGCCATGAGCCAGCCGGCGCCGGTGTTCTGCATCCACACGCCGAAGGAGACCACCAGGTTGGTGAGCCACAGCATGCGGAACAGCGGATGGCGCAGGGGGACGAGGGCGGCGGGCAGGGCCATCGGCCGAACATGCCAGCGGCGCCGCGGCCGGGGAAGGGTTTGTGTGGGCGTGGTTGCCTCTGGCGGCGGAGTCGGCCAGAGGGTCTTAGGGCGAAGTAAGTGAGGCCAGGGCTCTGCCCTGGACCCGCCAGAGGCAGGGCCTCTGGACTCCATTCGTTTAGGTGCTGCTTGAGGAAGGGGGCCGATCTCGGTGTTGGAGTCGCCCGGTTGGCCTCCTTCCTCACGCCGCACTCAAGTATAGGGTTCCAAGGGCTTTGCCCGTCGCGCGAAGGCGCGCGCCGGACTTGGTGGGGTCGAGGGGCGACGCCCCCGCCTTGCTTATTACGCATCGAACCCTTAGGCGAGCGGGAAACCTGGGCGGGAGTGGGCGGCGATGGCGGAATTGCGCGGCAAGGTGGCGCTGGTGACGGGTTCGACCAGCGGGATCGGGCTTGGGATCGCCCATGCGCTGGCCGGCGCCGGCGCGGATATCGTGATGAACGGGTTCGGGGATCCCGGTGATATCGCCCGGTTGCGCGAGGATATCGCGTCGCGCCATGGCGTGCGGGTGGCCTATGTGCCGGCGGATATCAGCGATGCCTATGCGGTGGCGCAGATGGTGGCGCAGGGCACGGCGGAGCTGGGGGCGGTGGATGTGCTGGTCAACAATGCCGGCATCCAGTTCGTGGCGCCGATCGAGAGTTTTCCGCCGGCGGAATGGGGGCGGGTGATCGCGGTGAACCTGACCGGCGCGTTCCTGGCGATGCAGGCGGCGATCCCCGGGATGAAGGCGCGCGGGTGGGGGCGGATCATCAACATCGCCTCGGCGCACGGGCTGGTGGCGAGTGCGGAGAAGTCGGCGTATGTGGCGGCCAAGCATGGGTTGGTGGGGCTGACCAAGGTGGCGGCGCTGGAACTGGCCAATGACGGCGTGACCTGCAACGCGATCTGCCCGGGCTGGGTGCTGACGCCGCTGGTGGAGGTGCAGGTCAAGGCACGGGCGGAGGCGGCGGGCATCACGGTGGAGGAGGCCAAGCGGCAGATGGTGACCGAGAAGCAGGCGATGAACCGGTTCACCACGCCGGAGCAGATCGGGGCGACGGCGGTGTTCCTGTGCTCCGAGGGGGCGGCGACGATTACCGGCACGTCGATTTCGGTGGATGGCGGCTGGGTGGCGCAGTAGGCGCGGGGGCTGCGGGGAGCGGAGGCCCGATTGGCGGTTCTTGTGACCGGCGCGGCCGGGTTCATCGGCTATCACGTGGCGCAGGCGCTGTTGGCGCGCGGCGAGCGGGTGGTGGGGGTCGACAACCTCAACGCCTATTACGACGTGCGGCTGAAGCAGGCGCGGCTGGCGCGGCTGGAGGGGCAGGGGGGGTTTGCGTTTCACCGCGCCGACCTGGCCGACCGGGCGGCGGTTGATGCCGTGGTGGCGGGGCATGGCGATCTGCGGGCGATCGTGCACCTGGCGGCGCAGGCCGGGGTGCGGTACTCGATGCAGGATCCCTGGTCGTATGTGGCCTCGAACCTGACCGGGCATCTGGTGATGCTGGAGGTGGCGCGGAACATGCCGCGTTGCCAGCACCTTGTGTATGCCAGTTCATCTTCTGTGTATGGCGCCAACAGCAAGCTGCCGTTTGCCGAGACGGACCGGGTGGACACGCCGCTGTCGCTGTATGCCGCCACCAAGCGGGCCGACGAGCTGATGAGCCATGCCTACAGCCATCTGTATGGCATTCCGCAAACGGGGCTGCGGTTCTTCACCGTGTATGGGCCGTGGGGGCGGCCCGACATGGCGTATTTCAGCTTCGCGCGGGCGATCATGCGCGGTGAGCCGATCACGGTCTATGACGGCGGCACGCTGCGGCGGGATTTCACCTATATCGACGATATCGTGGCTGGGGTGGTGGGCTGCCTGGATCACCCGCCGGGCGATGCGCGCCAGCCGCGGCTGCTGAACATCGGCAACAACCGCAGCGAGGCGGTGAACGAGCTGATCGACCTGCTGGAGGCGGCACTGGGGCGCAAGGCGATCCGCCAGGCGGCAGAGCGCCCGCTGGCGGATGTGCAGGAGACCTTCGCTTCGGTGGAGGCGATTGCGGCGCTGACCGGATTTGCGCCGCGTACGCCGCTGTCGGTGGGGATTCCGCGCTTTGCCGATTGGTTCCAGAGGTGGCTGGCGCAGGAAAAGTGAGGGCTTGGCGAAACAGGGGTTGACCTTGGCAGGGCGACGGCCTAAATCCCCGTTCGCGGCGACGAGATGCCTCTTGCATTTCCTCACTGAAGCCTGTATTCAATCCGGTCTCGCCGGGAATTGGGTTCGGCGAACCGGTCGGCACTGTGGATGGTGACGAGCGGCGGATTTGCTCTTTCACAATTTCATCTGGTTTAGGAAGGGATACGTTGGCGGCGCTCCATGGTCGTGTTTTAGGACATGATGGTTGTTGGTTTGGGGTTACTGGGGTTTAGGCTCTGGTTTCTTGGGCTGGTTT
>JADLHF010000120.1 GCA_020848935.1 Acetobacteraceae bacterium | reverse complement strand
TTATACCAACCGCCCTAGCTTCTGACACACGCCCACTGCCTATGTCCGATGGATGCGATCCGCATTGGATCGTCCGCGAGGAAATTCCATGCGTCTTTGCATGCTTGGACGATGGCGTCGTAGCTGTCCCAGACCAGACTGCTGAGTTTGTTGGCGCGCAAGTAGTCCCAGACGTTTTCCATGGCGTTGAGTTCGGGCGCATAGGGTGGCAGCGGCAACAAGGTGATGTTGTGGGGCACCAACAAGGCGCCGCCGTGTTGGTGCCATCCCGCGCCGTCGCAGATCAGCCCGGCATGCGCCCCGGGTGCCACCTGCGTGCTGATCTCGCGGAGATGCTCGTTCATTGCTTCGATGTTGACCGCCGGCATGATGATGGCAGCCCCGACGCCACGGGCCGGACAGATCGCGCCGAACAGATGTACCGAGTCATGGCGATTGTCGCGCAGCATCGGCGGACGTGAGCCGACCGGCGCCCAGACATAGGCGATCGAGCCCTTCTGGCCCACCCTGGCTTCGTCCTGGAACCAGATCTCGAGCGGCTTGCCGGCGGCATCCGACGGCAGTCGATCGCCTACAAAAGCAGTGAAGTTTTTTTAATAGCCTCCTGCGCCTCAGCATCTTTCTTCGGATGCGAGGGCCGCGGCTGCAGACGGGTCAGGCGCAGTTGGCGCAGCAACTTGCCGACGCTGCGCTCATGCAGCGTCACCGAGAAGCGGCGGATGATTTGTTCGCGCAGATCGACGCAGCGCCAGCGTACAACCCCATCCGTGTCCGGGTTCGGGCCCGCCACCACCAGCGCCTTGAGCGCCGCCATCTGCTCATCGTTGAGCCGCCGAGCCGGCCCAGGGCCAACCCGCGACGCCAGGCCTGCGACGCCCTCGGCGTTGTAGCGGTGCACCCAGTCGCGCAAAGTCTGGCGCTGCATCCCGCACTGCAATGCCGCCGCGGTCCGCGACCGGCCGTCCAGCAGCAACGCCAACGCCAGAAGTCGCCGCGCCACCGCCGCAGACTTCGTCCTTGCCGAAAGCTGGCGCAGCGAAGACGATGAGTGCGCCAGATTGGTGATCGTGATCGCCGTGCCCATGACCGCCCTCAACGCCGCGAATCGCAGCCAGAGACGAGGGAATCAGAGAATGCCACCGTTGGAAACAGCCGAGAGTCAGAGGCTGGGGCGGTTGGTATTAAACAGCTGGGGCCGCCTCATGGAGTACCTCAATGCTACCCTTGGGGGTATCAGAGCCAACGCTCGGCCGGACCCATTGCAAGGCCCGACGCGGCCAGGATGGCAGCGGCACGGACCCGGAGAACGTCCGCTTCCGTGCGTCGGCCCTCGCGTTCGGCCACGTCGGCTAGATTCAGGAGCACTGGGACGAGGCGAGGATGGTCTGTGCCCAGCTCCGCCTCGCCCACGGTTATGGCGCGCTGGAGTGTCGCCTTCGCTTGCGCAAGCCGCCCTTGGCCGCCCTGGACCAGTGCCAGGTTGTTGAGGTGCGCTATGCCGTGGCCGGGCTGCCGCGCGGGATTGCGGTGATTGAGTTGCTCCAAGCGAAGGAGGGCCTGCTCGGCCTGTTCGAACCGGCCCTCCCTCAGGGCAATCAGGGCTTCGGCGTTTGTGAGCTGCGCCTGGACCTTTTCCGTGCCGTCATCACCTTGCGCGATGAGCTCACCGGCACGCCTGATTGCGGCGCGCGCGGGCTCCACCTCGCCCAGCCGGGCATGGTCGTTCGCCAGTGCGCCAAGGAGGGGAGCAAGCGCCGGCACCTCGGTGCCGGATGCCGCCTCCCGGAGCGCCAGGACACGTGAGCGCACGGCCATTGCCTGTGCGACATTGCCGCGCGCGTCTGCCAATGCAGCGAGAGCGAGTGATGCATCGGTTGTGGCGACGTCGCCGGAGCCATGGATGGCGACCAGGATCGACAGCGCCTCGCTGAGATGGGCCTCTGCTTCGGCGTAGTGGCCCCGCGCGATCGCAAGCCAGCCGAGGTCGGCAAGAGTCCCGGCGATCGAGGGGTGGCGATTTCCTACCAGACGCCGTTGTCCGCGCAGGACATCCGCGAGGTCCGCCGATGCCTGCTCCCATTGACCCTGCGCGGCTGCGATCCTGGCCTGGAGCGACGCCGCGTCCAGGGTTCGGGCATGGACCGGGCCGAATTCGCGCAGCACGATCGCCCCGGCCTGGCCGGCAAGTGCTTCGGCTTCCGACAGCCGCTGCTGCGCGAGCAGGGTGGCGGCGAGGTCATTAAGGGCGGCGGCGACCGGGACGCCGCCCTGGCCGAACTGGCGCTGGCGGATGGCCAGCACGCGGCGCTGAAGCGCCTCGGCTTCCTCCATGTGGCCTTGCATCAGACGAACGTGGGCAAGCAGCGCATGGGTATGGGCCATGGCCGGGTGGTCGGGCCGTGCGGCCGGATCGGCGCTGCGGATAGCGAGTGCCTCGCGGACCAGATGATCTGCCTCCGCGATGCGGCCGCGGGCGATGGCCAGGGCGGCGCGTTCCTCCAAGTTACCGGCCACGAAACGGCTATTGGCCCCGTAGGCTGCGCGCAGCACGGTTGCTTCCTTCAAGAGAAGGTCTTCCGCCAAGGCGGGGTGGCCTTCCGTCGCGGCCATGCGCGCGGCCTGCGACACGGCCACCTGGGACTGCGGGTGCGCTGGGCCGAAGATGGCGGCGAGCACCGCCGAGGCCTCCTCAGCCTGCACCTTTGCCTCTGCGGTTCGGCCCAGGTCCAGCAGGGCGGTAGCGAGGTTCAGCCGACTCTGCGCCGTGACCTTCGTGCGCGGGCCGACACGCTCCAGGCGGATGGCAAGCGCGCGGCGAAGGGGGGCCTCGGCGCTGGCGGGGCGGCCCAGGGCGGTGCGTACGAGGCCCAGGGCGTTGAGGGATTCGGCGACCAGGACATGCGTGGGCGGAAGCAGGCGCTCGCGGAGTGCCAGCGCGTGTTCGACCAGTGCCTCGGCCTGCTGCAGGTCGCCTTCGCGCCGCAGGACGGAGGCGATGGCGGTGAGGTAGCTGGCGGTCCGCTCCGATTCCACCGGGCTGATGCGGCGGTCGATGGACAGCGCCTGATCGAAATGCCGCTTCGCGTCGGCGAGGCGGCCGGCCTCGACGTAGAGCTGGCCGAGCTGGTGGAGGAGGATTGCCAGCGTGCTCTCGGCCTCGCCGCCGCTGGCGATTGCGACGGCACGCAGGTATTCGGCCTCGGCCTCCGCGAGGCTGGATTGTTCGGCCAGGACCCCGGCCAGGGCGGCATGGCGCCAGGCCCGGCGCATGTCGCGAGGGCCGGCCATGCGCATCGCCAGATCTAGGCTGTCACGGGCCGCGCGTTCGGCGGTATCGAGGTCGCCCATGCGCAAGGCTGCGACGGCCTGGCCGTCCTGCGCCTCGACGAAGGCCCAGGACTCGCGGCCCTGGTCCGCTTCCACCAGGGCCATGGCGCGGCGGTATAACGGGCCGGCGCGGTCCAGGCGGCCTGTCTGGACGAAGTGATCGCCGATGGCCTTGGCCAGCCTTGCCTCGGCCTGCCCGCCGCCGAGAATGGCGGCGTTGGCGGCGGCTTCATCGAACAGGGCCTCGGCTTCGGCGCGACGCCCTTGGGCATCCAGCGCACGGCCGAGCTCGACGCCGGTGTGGACAGAGAAGGGCGACGTGCCGGCGATGTTGGTGTGGACCGCCAGGGCGCGACGCAGCATGGCTTCCGCGCCGGCGGGATCGCCGGTAGCGAGCAGGGAGGTTGCGTAGGCACGGGCGCGCCTGGCGTATTCCGTGGTGGCGCTCCCCCTGGCGCTTGTGGCGCGTTCCAGCGCGTTGCGCAGCAGGGGCGGTGCCTCGGCTTCCGTGCCGCGGATGATCGCGAGGTCGGCCTTCGCCGCAATGACATCCAATGCGGTGCTGCTGTCGCCCTGGCCGATGGTTTCGTAAGCCGCGGTGGCGCGCGCGAGCAGCGCGGCCCCAGCGTCCAGGCGGAGTTGGGCGATCCGGACTTCGCCGAGCATGAACAACATATGCGCGAGGGAGGGGGTCGGCCTGGGCGCCTGGGCCTCCTGCGCGGCAAGCGCCGTCTCGAGAAGGGAGGCGGCCTCATCCAGGCGGCGGGTGTTCTTGAGAAGGGACGCGAGGTTGATCTCGATGCCGAGACGCGCCCGGTCGGTAGGCGAAAGGCGCTCCTGGACCAGGGTGTGGGTCTCCCGCAGCAGGGGCGCGGCCTGCGCCTCACGCCCGGATTCCTGCAGGAGGATGGCCAGGCCGTTGATGGCATCCAGGTGGGAAAGGAGGCGGGCGGGATCGGGCCGGGTTTGCCAGAGTGCCGCGACCTCCCGGTAGAGATGTTCGGCGGGTGCGGACTTGCCCTGCCGGCGCAGGGCATCGGCCAGGAACACCACCAGGCGGAGGCGGGTTGGCTCGGCGAGGTTGCCGCCGGGAGGGGGCAGGCGGATGGCCTCGCGCAGGAGGGCTTCCGCATCGGCGTCGCGCGACAGTGCCGTCTGCGCGATGGTGATATTGGCGAGGCTGACCATGTGGTCTGCGTATCTGTCCGCACTGGCCCAGACGTTGGGACGGAGCAGGGCGATGCCGCGCATCCCGGTCTCGACGGCTTCCGCCATGCGGCCCTGGCCGATCAGCGGGCCGACGAGCGAGAGGAGGCATTCGCCCGTGATGTGTGGCGGGACGCGCGTGTCGCCCTGGGCCACGGCGAGAGCGCGGCGCATGGTGGCTTCCGCCTCGGCGTGCTGCCCGGCGTTGTTCTGGAGTGCGGCGACGGATCGGTAGCGGAAGACCAGCCAGAGTGGGTCTTGCGCACCGGTGGTTTCGGCGGCGACGGCACTGCGCTGAGCGAGATCCAGCGCGGCCGCGGTGTCGCCCTGCTTGTTGCGTATGTCGGCGAGATTGGACAGGACGGCCGAGATGCAGTTCGCGACGAAGGGGGCGGCAGAGGCGCACAGCGGAAGCGCGCGTTGGAGGACGGCCTCGGCTTCAGCCAACCGTCCGGCTGCGATTAGGCGCAGGCCTTCGGCGTTGAGGGCGCGGCTTTCCGCCAAAGCGGGCGATTGGGCATGGGCGTGGAGGGATGCAAGGAGGCAGGGGACCAGGAACAGCGTGAGCCGAAGGTGCATTCTTGCTTCCCCTGTTCCCGGCCGCAGCGGGGACGTGCGTGTTGTCCCCTATACAGAATTATCGTTGACGTTCATCTGCTTCAAGTGCCTGGCGGGAAGGCACGAGTGCGAGTGCCGGTTGGCGCGGGGTCACACGGTCCGCAGGCCAAGCCGGAGACTATTCCGCGCGAGGTCCCTCTCCCCAGCCAGCGCCTTCAGGAAAGGCGGTCTCCCCGGATTTCCGGCCCCAGAAAAATGCGTGGTTTCAGAAGGGTTTGCCGGGAGGCGGTTCGATTGTCGTCTGGCCAGGAAACCGAAAATGGGTCTCTGGAGGGCCAGGGTCTCTGGACGGTTTGCCCAGTGTGATGAAATAC